>NZ_CP046535.1:2197045-2510909 GCF_009739515.1 Sphingomonas profundi | reverse complement strand
GGCTTGGCCATCAGGCCGCGCATGCCGGCGAGCTGCTTGATCTGCGCGGCGGAACCGCGCGCGCCCGAATGGGCCATCATGTAGATCGCGTTGATCGGCTTCTCGCGGCCGTCGTCGTTGCGGCGGACGGCCGAGATCTCCTTCATCATCTCGGCGGCGACGCGATCGCCGCAGCGCGACCACGCATCGACGACCTTGTTGTACTTCTCCTGCTGCGTGATCAGGCCGTCCTGATACTGCTGCTCATAGTCCTTCACCAGGGTGCGGGTCTCCTCGACCAGCGGCTCCTTGGCGTCCGGGATGATCATGTCGTCCTTGCCGAACGAAATGCCCGCCTGGAACGCGTGGCGGAAGCCGAGCGACATGATCGCGTCGGCGAACAGCACCGTCTCCTTCTGGCCGGTGTGGCGATAGACGATGTCGATGACGTCGCCGATCTCCTTCTTGGTGAGCAGGCGGTTGATCGTCTCGAACGGCACCTTGTGGCTCTTCGGCAGCGTCTCGCCCAGCAGCATGCGGCCGGGCGTCGTCTCGACGCGCTTCATGTAGGTGTTGCCGTCCTCGTCGGTCTGCGGCACGCGGCTGACGATCTTGGCGTGCAGCGTCACCGCCTTGGCGTTCAGCGCCTGATGCACCTCCGTCATGTCGGAGATCAGCATGCCCTCGCCGGGCTCGTTGGTCTTCTCCATGGAGAGATAATAGAGGCCCAGCACCATGTCCTGCGAGGGCACGATGATCGGCTTGCCGTTGGCGGGCGACAGGATGTTGTTGGTCGACATCATCAGCACGCGCGCCTCAAGCTGGGCTTCCAGCGAGAGGGGAACGTGGACGGCCATCTGATCGCCGTCGAAGTCGGCATTGAAGGCCGAGCAGACGAGCGGGTGCAGCTGGATCGCCTTGCCCTCGATCAGCACCGGCTCGAACGCCTGGATGCCGAGGCGGTGCAGCGTCGGCGCCCGGTTCAGCAGCACCGGATGCTCGCGGATCACCTCGTCCAGGATGTCCCAGACCTCCTTGCGCTCCTTCTCCACCCACTTCTTCGCCTGCTTGAGCGTCATGCTCAGGCCCTTGGCGTCGAGGCGCGCGTAGATGAACGGCTTGAACAGCTCGAGCGCCATCTTCTTCGGCAGGCCGCACTGGTGCAGCTTCAGCTCCGGCCCGGTGACGATCACCGAGCGGCCCGAATAGTCGACGCGCTTGCCGAGCAGGTTCTGGCGGAAGCGGCCCTGCTTGCCCTTGAGCATGTCGGACAGCGACTTCAGCGGCCGCTTGTTGGCGCCGGTGATCGTGCGGCCGCGGCGGCCGTTGTCGAACAGGGCGTCGACCGACTCCTGCAGCATCCGCTTCTCGTTGCGGACGATGATGTCCGGCGCGCGCAGCTCCATCAGCCGCTTCAGGCGGTTGTTGCGGTTGATGACCCGGCGATAGAGATCGTTGAGGTCCGACGTCGCGAAGCGGCCGCCGTCCAGCGGCACCAGCGGGCGCAGTTCCGGCGGGATGACCGGCACGACCTCCAGGATCATCCACTCCGGCCGGTTGCCGGATTCGAGGAAGCTCTCGACGACCTTCAGCCGCTTGATGATCTTCTTCGGCTTCAGCTCGGACTTGGTCTCGGCCAGCTCCTTGAGCAGATCCGCCTTCTCGCCCTCGAGGTCCAGTTCCTCCAGCATGCGGCGCACCGCTTCCGCGCCGATGCCGGCGGAGAAGGCGTCCTCGCCATATTCGTCCTGGGCGGAGAGCAGCTCGTCCTCGGTGAGCAGCTGGAACTTCTCCAGCGCGGTCAGGCCCGGCTCGATCACGATATAGGCTTCGAAGTAGAGCACCCGCTCCAGCTGCTTCAGCTGCATGTCGAGCAGCAGGCCGATGCGGCTCGGCAGCGACTTCAGGAACCAGATGTGGGCGACTGGCGCGGCCAGCTCGATATGGCCCATCCGCTCGCGGCGGACCTTCGAGACCGTCACCTCGACGCCGCACTTCTCGCAGACGATGCCCTTGTATTTCATGCGCTTATACTTGCCGCACAGGCACTCATAATCCTTGATCGGACCGAAGATGCGCGCGCAGAACAGGCCGTCACGCTCGGGCTTGAACGTGCGATAGTTGATCGTTTCGGGCTTCTTGATCTCGCCGAAGCTCCACGAGCGGATGCGCTCCGGCGAGGCGATGCCGATCTGGATCTGGTCGAACGTCTCCGGCTTGACGATCGGATTGGCGAAGTTGGTCAGTTCGTTCATGGGGTCGAACCTTTCTGAAATCGTCTTCTCCTCTCCCTGGCGGGAGAGGAAGGGGCCCAAGCCGCAGGCTTGGGAAGGTGAGGGGCGCGGCGGCGAATTACGCGCGCGACCCCTCACCCCCGAACCTCTCCCGCAAGGGGAGAGGGGGGTGTCGGTTACTCCGCAGCGATCGCGGTGCCGTCCTCGTCGAGCTGCTCGATCGAGTTCAGCTCCACGTTCAGGCCCAGCGAGCGCATTTCCTTGACGAGCACGTTGAAGCTCTCCGGGATGCCGGCCTCGAACGTGTCGTCGCCCTTGACGATCGCCTCGTAGACCTTGGTGCGGCCGACCACGTCGTCGGACTTCACCGTCAGCATCTCCTGCAAGGTGTAGGCGGCGCCGTAGGCCTGGAGCGCCCAGACCTCCATCTCGCCGAACCGCTGGCCGCCGAACTGGGCCTTGCCGCCCAGCGGCTGCTGGGTGACGAGGCTGTACGGCCCGATCGAGCGCGCGTGGATCTTGTCGTCGACCAGATGGTGCAGCTTCAGCATGTAGATGTAGCCCACCGTCACCTTGCGATCGAAGCGGTCGCCGGTGCGGCCGTCATACAGGTCGCTCTGGCCGCTCTCGTCCAGGCCCGCCCGCTTGAGCATCGCCGCGACGTCCGCCTCGCGCGCGCCGTCGAACACCGGCGTGGCCATCGGCACGCCGTTCTTCAGCACCTTGGCCATCTCGACGATCTGCTCGGCGGAGCGGCCCTCGATGTCGGCATGATATTCCTCGCCGTACACCTCCTTCAGCCGCTCCACGACGGGCGTCGGCATGTCGCCGGCCTGCGCGTCCGGATTGGCCTCACGCCAGCCCTCCAGCGCCTCCGTGACCTGCTGGCCGAGGCCGCGCGCGGCCCAGCCCAGATGGGTCTCGAAGATCTGGCCCACGTTCATGCGGCTCGGCACGCCGAGCGGGTTCAGCACGATATCCACCGGCGTCCCGTCGGCGAGGAACGGCATGTCCTCGTTCGGCAGGATGCGGCTGATGACGCCCTTGTTGCCGTGGCGGCCGGCCATCTTGTCGCCGGGCTGCAGCTTGCGCTTCACCGCGACGAACACCTTGACCATCTTCAGCACGCCCGGCGGCAGCTCGTCGCCGCGCTGCAGCTTCTCGACGCGATCCTCGAACCGCTTGACGATGACGTTGACCGCCTCGTCATACTGGCCCTTCACCGCTTCCAGATCGGCCTGGCGGGCGTCGTCCTGCACGGCGAACTTCCACCATTCGCGCTTCTCGACGGTGCCGAGCACCTCCTCGTCGATCGTCGTGCCCTTGCGGATGCCCTTGGGCGCGGCGGTGGCGACCTGGCCGATCAGCATCTCGCGCAGGCGGCTGTAGCTCGCCCGGTTGAGGATGCCGCGCTCGTCCTCGCGGTCCTTGGTCAGGCGATCGATCTCCTCGCGCTCGATCGCCATCGCGCGCTCGTCCTTGTCGATGCCGTGGCGGTTGAACACGCGCACGTCCACCACCGTGCCGGCGACGCCCGGCGGCAGGCGCAGCGACGTGTCGCGCACGTCGGACGCCTTCTCGCCGAAGATGGCGCGGAGCAGCTTCTCCTCCGGCGTCATCGGGCTCTCGCCCTTGGGCGTGATCTTGCCGCACAGGATATCGCCCGGCTCCACCTCGGCGCCGATATAGACGATGCCGGCCTCGTCGAGGTTGCGCAGCGCCTCCTCGCCCACGTTCGGGATGTCGCGGGTGATGTCCTCCGGCCCCAGCTTGGTGTCGCGGGCCATCACCTCGAACTCGTCGATGTGGATCGACGTGAACACGTCGTCCTTCACGATCCGCTCGGAGATGAGGATGGAGTCCTCGTAATTATACCCGTTCCACGGCATGAACGCGACGAGCACGTTGCGGCCGAGCGCCAGCTCGCCGAACTCCGTCGAGGGACCGTCGGCGATGATGTCGCCCTCGGCCACCACGTCGCCCACCTTCACCAGCGGGCGCTGGTTGATGCAGGTCGACTGGTTGGAGCGCTGGAACTTCATCAGCGTGTAGATGTCCACGCCCGACTTGCCGGCATCCACCTCGCCGGTGGCGCGGATCACGATGCGGGCCGCGTCCACCTGATCGACGATGCCGGCGCGGCGGGCACCGATCGCGGCGCCGGAGTCGCGCGCCACCGTCTCCTCCATGCCGGTGCCGACGAACGGCGCCTCGGCGCGGACCAGCGGCACCGCCTGACGCTGCATGTTCGAGCCCATGAGGGCGCGGTTGGCGTCGTCATTCTCCAGGAACGGGATCAGCGACGCGGCGACGGAGACGAGCTGCTTCGGGCTCACGTCCATCAAGGTGATGTGCTCGCGCGGGGCGATCAGGAACTCGCCGGCCTCGCGGGCGGAGATCAGCTCCTCCACGAAGCTGCCGTCGGCCGTCAGCTCCGCGTTCGCCTGCGCGATCGTGTGCTTGGCCTCCTCCATGGCGGACAGGTAGACGACGTCCTGCGTCACCTTGTTGTCCACCACCTTGCGGTACGGCGTCTCGATGAAGCCGTACTTGTTCACCCGGCTGAACGAGGCGAGCGAGTTGATGAGGCCGATGTTCGGCCCTTCCGGCGTCTCGATCGGGCAGATGCGGCCATAGTGGGTCGGGTGCACGTCGCGCACCTCGAAGCCCGCGCGCTCGCGCGTCAGGCCGCCCGGCCCGAGCGCCGAGACACGACGCTTGTGCGTCACTTCGGAGAGCGGGTTCGTCTGGTCCATGAACTGGCTGAGCTGCGAGGAGCCGAAGAACTCGCGCACCGCGGCCACCGCCGGCTTGGCGTTGATGAGATCGTTCGGCATCACGGTGGAGACGTCGACGGAGGACATCCGCTCCTTCACCGCGCGCTCCATGCGCAGCAGGCCGACGCGATACTGGTTCTCCAGCAGTTCGCCCACCGAACGCACGCGGCGATTGCCGAGATTGTCGATGTCGTCGATCTCGCCCTTGCCGTCCTTCAGGTTCACCAGCGTCTTGACGACTTCGAGGATATCCTCGGCGCGCAGGGTGGTGACGGTGTCCTCGACGTCCAGGTCCAGGCGCATGTTCAGCTTCACCCGGCCCACGGCCGAGAGATCGTAGCGCTCCGGATCGAAGAACAGGCCGCCGAACAGCGCCTCGGCCGTCTCCTTCGTCGGCGGCTCGCCGGGGCGCATGACGCGGTAGATCTCGGACAGCGCGTGATCGCGATCCTCGACCTTGTCGGCCTTCAGCGTGTTGCGGATCCACGGGCCGGTGGAGATGTGGTCGATGTCGAGCAGGTCGAGCTTCTCGATCCCGGCGCGGTCCAGCGCCTCGAGATTCTCGGGCGTCACCTCGTCGCCGGCCTCGATCCAGATGCGGCCGGTGGTCTCGTCGATCAGGTCGTAGGCGCTGTAGCGGCCGAAGATCTCCTCGGTGGGGATCAGCAGGGTCGTCAGGCCGTCCTTGCCGGCCTTGTTGGCGGCGCGCGGGGAAATCTTCTGCCCGGCGGCGAACACTACCTCGCCGCTGTCGCCGTTCACCACGTCGAACGTCGGCTTCTGGCTGCGCCAGTTCTCCGGCAGGAAGGGCACCTTCCAGCCGCCCTCGCCGCGCACGTAGGTGGCCGTCTTGTAGAACTGGTTGAGGATGTCCTCGCCGTTCAGGCCCAGCGCGTAGAGCAGGGTGGTGACGGGCAGCTTGCGCTTGCGATCGATGCGGACGTTGACGATGTCCTTGGCGTCGAACTCGAAATCCAGCCACGAGCCGCGATAGGGGATCACGCGGGCGGCGAACAGATACTTGCCCGAGGCGTGCGTCTTGCCGCGATCATGATCGAACAGCACGCCCGGCGAGCGGTGCATCTGGCTGACGATCACGCGCTCCGTGCCGTTGACGATGAACGTGCCGTTCCCCGTCATCAGCGGCATGTCGCCCATGTAGACGTCCTGCTCCTTGATATCGAGCACGGAGCGGGTCTCGGTATCGGCATCCACCTCGAACACGATCAGGCGCAGGGTGACGCGCATCGGCGCGGCATAGGTGATGCCCCGCTGGCGGCACTCGTCGATGTCGTACTTCGGCGCCTCCAGCTCGTAGTTCACGAAATCCAGCTCCGCCGTGCCGGCGAAGTCGCGGATCGGAAACACGGACCGCAGCGTCTTCTCCAGGCCGGAGACATAGCCGTCCTCCGGGCGCGAGCGCAGGAACAGCTCGTAGCTCTCGCGCTGCACCTCGATCAGGTTCGGCATCTGCACCACTTCGTGGATGTTGCCGAAGACCTTGCGGATGCGCTTCTTCGCGGTACCGAGAAGCCCCGCGGCCTGGGGGGTGACTGCCTGGGTCGCCATCTATGTTACCTCGCGCTCGTCCATGTCGACCGCCTCGCAGCGGCTTCGCGGCCTGATCGCGGGATCGCTCCCACGAAAAAAAGTGCGGGTCCGGGCCATCGGAACCGCACTGCCTGCGCTGGGGTTGACCCGCCGCCGCCTTCCCATTCGTCCCGCCCCGTTCGCAACACGGGCCGTGTCCCGGAAGGCGGGACAGGCGGCGTACGGGCCGTCGAGGCATCGCGTACGCCGTTGTTCGAATGGGCCATATAGGGAGGTTGTTGGAGAAAGGGAAGGGGCGTGACGCGCCGCCTGCACCCGGTGGCGATCCGCTCAGGAAGATATGGTCGACAGCTTCGCCATCGGTCATGATCGTCGCGACCGACAAGATGGGGGAGGCCATGGACGTTGAACTCGCCGGGCGCACCGTGCAGATCGAGGGCGACCCGTCAGACGGTTACTTCGCCGCGGTGGAAGATGTTGCGCGCAACACGACCGAGATCGTCGCAATGCTCGCCGGGGTTCCGGAGGAGGCGGTCATCTTCGATGTCGGCGCGAATATCGGCGTGATCGCCATGGCGATGGCGATCGTGCGGCCCCGCGCCCGCATCGTCGCCTTCGAACCGTCGCCCGCGATCCTGCCCTATCTCAGGAAGAACGTCGCACCCTTCGCCAATGTGGAGGTTGTACAGGCGGCAATCTCGGATCGGCACGGTGTATTGCGGTTTCACGCCGCCACCTTTGCCGCCGGATCGCATGTCGTCGGCCCCGGGCACATCCTCCCATCGACGGAGACGGTGGAGGTGCAGGCATTGCCTCTCGACAGCTTCGCCGCACAGCGCGGCCTGACGCCGGACCTCATCAAGATCGACGTGGAAGGCCACGAGCCCGAGGTGCTCGCGGGTGCCGCCGCCACGATCGAGTCGGCGCGTCCCGAGATCGCGATGGAGTTCAATTCCTGGACGCTCGCCGCTCTCGGCGGGCACAATCCCGCGACGTTCGCCCATGCGCTGTGGGAATCCTTCGATGTCGACGGCTTTCCACGCGCGCTGGAATTCCTCCACGACAATTTGGTCGTCAGATCGTGCCTCACCGATATCGTCATGCGATTGAAGCCGGGCGCAAAGGTGCCCTCGCTCAGCGAGATGTGCGTCTCTCCGCTGGCCCGAGAACTGGTACGTCGCGAGTTTACGGCACGCCCGCTGCCGGCGGAGAGCTGACCGCTCGACGCGCTGAGCTCCGATGCGGCCGAACGAAAAAGGGGCGGCCCGTCGCCGGACCGCCCCTCGATCGCCTCCGCCGGAGCGGAGCGGCTTACTTCAGCTCGACGGTCGCGCCGGCGGCTTCCAGCTGGGCCTTCAGCTTGTTGGCCTCGTCCTTGTTCACGCCTTCCTTGACGGCCTTCGGAGCGGACTCCACCAGCGTCTTGGCTTCGGTCAGGCCGAGGCCGGTGATCGTGCGGACTTCCTTGATGACGTTGATCTTCTTGCCACCGTCGCCGGTGAGGATCACGTCGAACTCGGTCTGCTCTTCCACCGCCGGGGCGGCGGCGCCACCGCCGGCGGCCGGGGCGGCCGCGACCGCGGCGGCGGCCGAAACGCCCCACTTTTCCTCGAGCAGCTTCGAGAGGTCGGCCGCCTCGAGAACGGTCAGGGCCGAAAGATCGTCAACAAGCTTCTGCAGGTCTGCCATGATAGTCTCCATTCGGGGCGCGCGGCCCCATCATCGGGTTGAACTGGGTAGCGAAATTCAAGCGGCCTCGGCGTCCGCCCCGTCCTTCGCCGCATAAGCGGCGAGAACGCGAGCGATCTGCCCGCCCGGCGCCTGCACGATCTGCACGATCTTGGTCGCCGGTGCCTGCACCAGCCCCAGGATCTTCGCGCGCAGTTCGTCAAGCGACGGCAAGGTGGCCAGCGCCTTCACGCCCTCGACGTCGAGCACCGTATCGCCCATCGCGCCGCCGACGATTTCCAACTTGTCGTTGGTCTTCGCGAAATCCACGATCACCTTGGCAGGTGCGACGGGATCGGTCGACGTGCTGAGCGCGGTCGGGCCGACGAGCAGATCGGTAAGACTGCTGTAGGTCGTCCCTTCGGCGGCGATGCGGGCGAGCTTGTTCTTCGATACCCGGTAGCTGGCGCCGGCTTCGCGCATCTTCGTCCGCAGCGCAGTGGACTGCGCGACGGTCATGCCGAGATTGCGGGTGACGATCACCACGCTGGTCTCGGAGAAGGTGCTCTTCAGCGCGGACACCAGCTCGGTCTTCTGAGCTCGATCCATTGCCTCACTCCTTACATGCCCGGCCGGAACATCCGACCGGGCGATTGAGCCGATGGGCGAGATACGCCGCCCACCAGCCCGCCCGAGGGGTAAGGTCGCCCGGCAACGGAGAGCTCCGCCGACAGACCCGGCTTCCATCGCACGGAAGGCCCGGAAAACACTTCCCCGTCATATGCGGGAGATTAAGGGCCGAGGCCCACCCGCAGTCTCGGACGGCACCATGCCGGCGGGGCGGACCCCGCCGGCAATTCCTTCGAAATCAGATGGTGGCGAGTTCCGCCACGTCCACCTTCACGCCCGGCCCCATGGTGGAGCTGACGGCGATCTTGCGGACATATTTGCCCTTGGCGCCCGACGGCTTGGCCTTGGTCAGCGCATCGAGCAGCGCATCGAAATTCGCGCGCAGATCCTCCGCCGGGAACGACGCCTTGCCGATGCCCGAGTGGATGATGCCCGCCTTCTCGACGCGATACTCCACCTGGCCGCCCTTGGCCGCGCGCACCGCCTCGCCGACGTTCACCGTCACGGTGCCCAGCTTCGGGTTGGGCATCAGCCCCTTGGGGCCGAGCACCTTGCCCAGGCGGCCGACCAGACCCATCATGTCCGGCGTGGCGATGCAGCGATCGAAATCGATCGTGCCGCCCTGAACCTGCTCCAGCAGATCCTCGGCGCCGACCACCTCGGCGCCGGCGGCACGTGCCTCGTCGGCCTTCGCGCCGCGGGCGAACACGCCGACGCGCACGTCCTTGCCGGTGCCCTTGGGCAGCGTCACCACGCCGCGTACCATCTGGTCGGCATGGCGCGGATCGACGCCCAGGTTCACCGCGACCTCGATGGTCTCGTCGAACTTGGCGGTCGCGTTGCTCTTGGCGAGCGCGATGGCCTCATCGACGCCGTGCAGCTTCAGCGGATCGATCGCGGCGGCGAAAGCCTTCGCCTTCTTGCTCTGCTTGGCCATGGATCAGCCCTCCACCACTTCGAGGCCCATCGCGCGGGCCGAGCCTTCGATGATGCGGGTCGCCGCGTCGATGTCGTTGGCGTTGAGATCCTTCATCTTGGCGGTCGCGATCTCGGACAGCTGCGAGCGCCTGATCTGCCCGGCGGAAACCTTGCCCGGCTCCTTGGAGCCCGACTTCAGGTTCGCGGCCTTCTTGATGAGGTACGTCGCCGGCGGCGTCTTCGTCTCGAACGAGAAGGAGCGGTCGGCATAGACGGTGATGACGGTGGGCAGCGGCGTGCCGACCTCCTGATCGCCCGTCGAGGCGTTGAACGCCTTGCAGAACTCCATGATGTTCACGCCGCGCTGGCCCAGCGCCGGGCCGATCGGCGGCGACGGATTGGCCTTGCCGGCCGGCACCTGCAACTTGATGTAACCCGTAATCTTCTTCGCCATGCTCTGCTCCTATGGCTTAGCGGTGCATGCGGCGGACCGAGGCCTGCCTCCCGCGGATCATCCGGCCTTCCGGCCGAAACCTTATTTCGCCCGCTCCACCTGCTCGAACTCCAGTTCCACCGGGGTGGCGCGGCCGAAGATCGAGACGGACACCTTCACGCGGCTGCGATCGAAATCGAGTTCCTCGACCAGGCCGTTGAAGCTGGCGAACGGGCCGTCCAGCACCTTCACCTGATCGCCGATCTCGAAATCCACCTTGATCTTGGTCTTCGGCGCGGCGGTGGCGGCTTCCTCCTTGGTGGAGAGGATGCGCGCGGCTTCCGCCTCGCTGATCGCCTGCGGCTTGCCGGACGAGCCGAGGAAGCCCGTCACCTTCGGCGTGTTCTTGACGAGGTGGTAGACGTCGTCGTTCATCGAGAGCTTAGCGAGCACGTAGCCGGGGAAGAACTTCTTGTCGGACGTGATCTTCTTGCCGCGGCGAACCTCCGTCACCTTCTCGGTCGGCACCTCCACCGCCTCGACGAGCTGCTCCAGGCCGAGGCGGGTGGCGTCGGCGAGGATCGCCTCCTTCACCTTGTTCTCGAAGCCCGAATAAGCGTGGATGATGTACCAGCGCGACATGACGATATCCCGACCTTAGGCGACGAGCGAGAGCAGGGCGGCGACGATCTGCTTGAAGATCGTGTCCACGCCGAAGAAGAACACGCCCAGCAGCGTCGTCATCAGCACGACCATGATCGCGGTCGTCACCGTCTCGCGGCGAGTCGGCCAGACGATCTTCTTCCGCTCGGCCTGGACCTGCCTGATGAACTCACTGGGAGACGTCTTCGCCACTCTCGCCCTTCCGAACAGCAACAACGAGGCCGCCGGCAACCGTTGTGGGCCGCCGCGACCTCGTTAACTTCCCCATCGACCGATGGCAGGAGTGGAGGGACTCGAACCCACGGCCCTCGGTTTTGGAGACCGATGCTCTACCAACTGAGCTACACTCCTCCGGAGTCCGGGGAGCGGCGCACATAGCGGCGGGCCGCCGTGAACGCAAGAGCCCGGCTCCCACCCGCAGTCGCGCAGGCCCCGTTCCGGCTCAGGCGACGTCGCGCCGCTCCGGCCGGGCCGTTTCGGCCAGCGCGCGGGCGGCGTCGGCCGAGAGCGGCGGCCCGGAGACATAGCCCTGCATCTGGCGGCAGCCGAGCTGGAGGGCGAGCGCCTGCTGGTCGTCGGTCTCGGCGCCCTTCGCCGTCGTCACCACGCCCAGCGCATCGGCCATCGTGACGAGCGCGCGCACGAGCGCCACGTTGGCGGGCGCCCCGTCCGATCCGGTAAGATAGGGCCGGGCGATCTTCACCGTGCTGAAGCGCGCCTCCCGGATGCAGCCGAAGCCGGTGCCGAAATCGTCGAGCGCCAGCCGCACGCCGGTCGCGCGGATGCGGTCGATCGCCTCGGTCAGCGCGTCGCCGCCGTCGAGCAGCGCCGATTCGGGGATCTCCAGCTGCAACCGGGCGGGGCTGAGGCCGGACAGCGCCAGCGCCGCCCGCACCGCCATCGGCAGCCGCGCATCCAGCACCTGGCCGGCGGACAGGTTGATCGAGACGTGGACGTGATCCGGCCAGTGCGCCGCCTGCCGGCAGGCGGTATGCAGCACCCACTCGCCGATCGGCCCCATCAGCCGCGCGGCGCCGGCGATCGGCACGAACTCGCTGGGCGCCACGTCGCCATGATCGGGATGGTGCCAGCGCAGCAGCGCCTCGAACCCGGTGAGGCTGTTGTCGGCGATCGCCACCACCGGCTGGTAGACGAGGGACAGCTCGTCCCGCTCCAGCGCGGCGCGCAGATCCCGCTCCAGTGCCAGGCGACGCTCGGCGCGGTCGAGCAGGGCGGGCACGAAATGCTGGTGCATGCCCCGCCCGCCGCGCTTGGCGCGGTAGAGCGCCAGATCGGCGTTGCGCATCAGCGTCTCCACGCCGCCGCCGTCGCGCGGGGAGAGGGCGGTGCCGATGCTGGCGCCCACCTGCAGCACATGGCCCTCAATCTCGAACGGCTGGGTCAACGCGCGCTGGATACGGCGGCAGAGGCTATCGATCGCCTCCAGATCGCGCGCGTCGGCGATCAGCAGGGCGAACTCGTCGCCGCCCAGCCGGCCGCAGGCGCCGCCATTGCCGATCAGCCCGCGCAGCCGCCCGGCGACGGCGCGCAGCAGCCTGTCGCCAATCGGGTGGCCGTAATTGTCGTTCACCGCCTTGAAGCGATCGAGATCGACCAGGATCAGCGCGCACGGCATCTCGCCGGTGGCGGCCTCGATCGCGCCGCGCAGCCGCTCGGTAAAGCCCATGCGGTTGTCGATCTCGGTCAACCCGTCGGCGCGGGCGAGGCGGTCGATCCGCTCCAGGCTCAGCCGCTGCTCCGTCACGTCGGAGCCGACGCCGCGGAAGCCGCCGAAGCGGCCGTCGCCCTCGAACCTGGGGGCGGCGGAGAGACGCCACCAGCGCCGCTCGCCCGCGATCCAGACGGGCAGGACATGGTCCTTGAAGCTCTGCCGCGCATCCAGCAGGTCCAGCAGCGCGCGCAGCTCGGTCGGGGCGTCGCCGTGCGGCAGCCAGCCCTCCGCCAGCGCGCCGATCAGCGGCGTGCCACGCAGCGCATCGACCGAGAGGCCGAAGGCCTGCGCCAGCCGCGGCGAGACATCGACCAGGCGCTTGCGCACGTCGATCTCCCACAGCCAGTCCGCGCCGCCTTCCTCGAACTCGCGCAGCAGCAGGCTGACGAGGCCGGCCTCCTCCTCCAGCGCCGTCTCCGCCCAGCGACGGCGCAGCGCGGCACGGTTGGCGAAGACGCCGCCGAACGCCACGGAAGCGGCATAGACCGCCGGCAGGACGGCGAGGATCGGCGCGCTCGTGCGTGCCATCATCACCGTGAGGCCGATGGCGATGGGCGCCACGAAGCACATCATCGGCAGCGGTACGGCCGACAGGGTGATCGGCGCGCTGGCGATCATGCCGCCCAGCACCAGACAGATGGCGATCTGCTGATCCGGCCCGGCCCCGGCCCCGAACAGCACCGGCGCCACGGCCCAGAGCATGCCGCAGACGGTAGCGCGCAGCACCGGCCGCATCAGCGCGCCCGCCACCGTGCGGACGCCCTTGCGCGATCGGGCGCGATCGGCCTTGAACGCCAGCGCGACGATGCCCAGGAGGCCGGCCAGCCAGGCGATCACCTGCCCGGCCGGCACGTTGCCGGCCAGCACCGATGCCAGCACGATGCCGTTGAACACGTTGGTCGCCCACGCGATCGGCAGCATCCGCCGCAGTTCCGCCAGCTGGGCGGCGCGCACCTTTTTCCAGTTCGGCAGATCCGGATCGACCAGGCCGAGCACCGTCCGGAAATCGAGCTGCAGGCGGAGCGTGGTGGCGGGGAGGCGCTTCATCCCGCTGGTCTAGCGGCCGGTCCTTAGCGAGAAGTAACCAGTTTGGGGGGAGATCCAGTAATTTCGCCGGTAGCTCAGGCGGCGATGTCGTAGGGCTGGATCTCGCCGGAGAGATAGAGCGTGCGGGCCTTGGCGCGGCTCAGCTTGCCGGAACTCGTGCGCGGCAGGGTGCGCGGCGGCACCAGCTCCACCACGCAGTTCATGCCGGTGATCGAGCGGACCTTCTCGCGGATCTGGTCGCGCAGGCGCGACCGCTCGTCCATGTCGGAGGTGCGGCACTGCACCAGCACGGCCGGCGTTTCCTCGCCGCCGGGCGTGGTGATGGCGAAGGCGGCGATGTCGCCGGCCTTGAAGCCGGGCAGCTGCTCCACCGCCCACTCGATATCCTGCGGCCAGTGATTCTTGCCGTTGATGATGATCATGTCCTTGGCGCGGCCGACGATGTAGATGTAGCCGTCGCTCAGATACCCCATGTCGCCGGTGTCCAGCCAGCCGTCCACCATGCAGGCGGCGGTCGCCTCCTCGTCGCGGAAATAGCTGTGCATGATCGAGGGGCCGCTGCACCAGACCTTGCCGATCGCCCGCTCGGGCAGCGGCGTGCCGTCCTCCTCGCGGATCTCGATCCGCATGTCGCGCGCCGGCCGCCCGCAATTGACGATCGCGCGATAGCGTTGCGGCCGCCCGGCGGCACCCGCCCCGCCGGAGAGCTGGGTCTCCTCGACCAGCTCCACCACGATGCCCTCGCCCGGCGGCATGATCGATACGGCCAGGGTGGCCTCGGCCAGGCCGTAGCTCGGCAGAAAGGCGCTGGCCTGGAAGCCGGCTTCGGCGAAGGCGTCGACGAAGGACTGCATCACGTCCGGCCGGATCATGTCCGCGCCATTGCCGGCGATCCGCCAGCGCGAGAGATCGAAGCGATCGGACGCCTTTGTCTGGCTGGACATGCGCCGCGCGCAGATATCGTAGCCGAAGGTGGGCGAGTAGCTGAGCGTGGTGCCCGGATTGCGGCTGATCATGTCTAGCCAGGCGAGCGGGCGGCGGGCGAAATCGTCGGTCTTCAGATAGTCGGTCGAGACCTGGTTGGCGACCGGCGACAGGAAGCAGCCGACGAGGCCCATGTCGTGATACCAGGGCAGCCACGAGACGCAGCGGTCGCTATCCACCAGCGCCATGCCGTGCGAGTGGGCGGCAAGATTGTTGAGCAGCGCGTGGTGCGTCACCGCGACCCCGTGGGGAAAGCGGGTCGATCCGCTGGAATATTGCAGGTAGGCGATGTCGCCGGGTGCCGCCTGCGGCAGCGGCGTGGGCCAGGCCGGCGCCTCGGCGAAGGTCTCCCAGTCCAGCCCCTCGACGCCACAGCCGGCGGCGGCGGCGCCCGCCATGCCGGCCAGTTCGGCCGGATAGAGCAGCATCCGCGCCTCGCAGCTGCGCAGCTGCACCTTCAGCTGGTCGATATAGGCGTCGCGCCCGCCGAACGAGGTGGGGAGCGGCAGCGGCACCGGCCACGCGCCGGCATAGACGGCGCCGAAGAACAGGGCGGCAAATTCCGCCCCCGTCTCCGCCACCAGCGCGATGCGATCGCCGGGGGCGATGCCGCGCGCGATCAGGCGATAGGCGAAGTCCAGCGCGTCGTGGCGCAGGGCGGCATAGGGATAGGCGCGCGCCAGCGTGCCGCGGGCATCGTGGAAGTTCAGCCCGCGCGATCCGCGCGCGGCATAGTCCAGCGCCTCGCCCAGCGTGCCGAAATCGGAGAAGCGGCGCGGGAGCGCATCGGCGGTCGGCGTGGCGACCGGCGCCGCCTCCGCTGGCGCCGCCCCTGCGCTGGCCGTGCCTGAAACCTTCTCGAGCAACCCGGGCAACTCCTTCATCCTCATGTCACGTCCGGCCCGTATCGATCGGCCTCACGTCGTGTGACGGCGTTCGCCTGGCGGGTGCGCCGGGCGGACCCATCCTTGCTGCCGTCCAAAGCGTCAAGTCGCGTTCTAAATCCGGCGTGACTGTGGCACAAACATGACCGATGGCCCGAGCCACTACAGATCGCGCGGCGCCGGCCGCCGCGCCGCCGCTGGACGGGGCCGCGCTGGAGCGCCTGGCGCTGGCCTATGTCGGCCGCTACGCGACCACCCGCGCCCGCCTGCGCGCGTATCTCGCCCGCAAGCTGCGCGCGCGCGGCTGGGGCGGGGAGGGGCCGGCGCCGGTGGAGGCGCTGATCGAGACATGCGTGCGGCTCGGCTATGTCGACGATCGTCAGTTCGCCGCCGCGCGGGCCGGTGCGCTCGGCCGGCGCGGCTATGGCGCGCGCCGCGTCGGCGATGCGTTGCGCGCGGCCGGGATCGACGAGGCGGACGGCGCCGACGCGCGCGAACAGGCCGGCGACGCGGCGTGGGAGACGGCGATCGCCTTCGCCAGGCGCCGCCGCATCGGCCCCTTCGCCGCGGTCGCGGCCGATCAGGATGGGCGTCGCCGCGCGCTCGCCGCGATGCTGCGCGCCGGCCACCCGCTCGATATCGCGCGCAAGCTGGTGGGGGCCGCCCCCGGCGAGGTGCCGAACCATGAACATGCGGCGTCCTGATGCCGGAAGCTGCCGCAATTCACCTTCGTTTCGCCGGCGCGTCGTGCTAGCGTCACAATGCTTACCTTGGGGGTATTGGTAGGGTTTGCATGAAGAGTGACCGGATCATGGAGGACGAGGGGGCCGACTTGCCTGCCGTGGCGGCGTCGCACGAGCATGGCTTCTTCGAGGGCGCCGGGTTCGACGTGGCCGAGCCGGGCGAGTGCGCCACGCCAGCCGCCGAGGCGGCACAGCGCGTGTGCGGCGCGATCAAGTGGTTCGACGCGACGCGCGGCTTCGGGTTCCTGGTGGACGATGGCGGCGCGGGCGACGTGCTCGTCCATTTCTCCGTGCTGCGGGATCATGGCCGGCGGACGCTGCCGGAAGGCGCGCGGGTGCTCTGCATGGCGGTGCGGCGGGAGCGCGGGCTGCAGGCGCGCGAGATCCTCTCGATCGATCTCAGCATGGCGACGGGGCCGGACGCCGACGCCGTCGCCCGCCGCGTCGCCGACCGGGTCGATCCATCGGGGCTGATCGACGCGGCCGGCCCGTTCGAGCCGGTGGTCGTGAAGTGGTTCAACCGCCTGAAAGGCTACGGCTTCGTCGTGCGGCCGGGTGCGGGGCAGGACATCTTCGTGCATATGGAGACGGTGCGCCGCGCCGGGCTGGACGAGCTGATGCCGGACCAGCCGCTGCGCGCGCGGATCGCCGAAGGCCGCAAGGGGCCGCTGGCCGTGGCCGTCTCGCTCGAGGATTGATCTCCATCATGCGTATCATCACTGCCGTCGCTCTGGGCCTGATCGCCGGGCCGATCGGCTGGGCCGCAATCCCGGCCGCCGCCGATGCGCCCACCGCCGCCGCCACCGCGCCATCACCCGCCACCCGGCTGCCGCTGACGATCCGCACTGCCGGCGGCACGCGCGCCTTCCGCGTGGAGGTGGCGCGCACCGATGCCGAGCAGGCGCGCGGGCTGATGTTCCGCAAGCATCTGGCGCCGGACGCGGGCATGATCTTCCCCTTCTCGCCGCCGCGCCCCGCCGCCTTCTGGATGCGCAACACGCTGATCCCGCTCGACATGGTGTTCATCCGCGCCGACGGCACGATCGCCCGCATCGCCGCCAACGCCACGCCGCTGTCGCTCGCCACCGTCGAATCGGGCGAGCCGGTGGCGGCCGTGCTGGAGATTGCGGGCGGCCGAGCGGCGGCGCTGGGCATCGCGGCCGGCGACGTGGTGCGCTGGCCCGGCTGATCGCCGGCGCGGCCCGGCGCCGCGCGTCCGCAAGCCCCGCGCTTCTGCATGGTTGCGCACCCCCCGCCATCCCGGCTAAGCGGCAGCGATGGGCCTTCTGAAAAGCATCTTCACGTGGTGGGATGGCGCGACCATCGGCACCAGCCTGTTCAGCCGCCGCAACGGCAGCGGGGTGGGCCAGGATTCGCTCGGCAACCTCTACTTCGAGGCGAAGACGGCGCAGAACGGCTTCCGCCGCCGCTGGGTGATCTACAACGGCGCCAACGACGCCAGCCGGGTGCCGCCCGAATGGCACAGCTGGCTGCACAACACGGTGGATGCCGTGCCCGATCAGGCGCTGCCGCCCGCCCGCGCCTGGGAGAAGCCGGCGCTGCCGAACGTCACCGGAACGCCCGCCGCCTACCGCCCGGCCGGCGCGCTGGAGAAGGGCGGTCGCCGTGCCGCCGCGACCGGCGACTACGAGGCGTGGAGCCCGGACGCCTGATGAAGGGCCATATCCTGTGAAGACGCTGATCCGCGAGAACGGCGCAGAGGCGCTGATCGGCCTGCTCGTCGTGCTGCTGGCGGCATGGTTCGTCTCCTTCGCCTGGAGCCGCACCGGCGGCGGCGGCCCGGCCGACGCGATCCGCGTGAAGGCGCTGTTCCCGAACGCGGCGGGCGTGAACATCGGCACCGACGTGCGCGTCGCCGGCCTGAAGGTGGGCACGGTCGCCGCGCAGACGCTCGATCCCGCCAGCTATCAGGTGGACGTGACCCTGGCGATCGATCCCAAGCTTAAGATCCCCAAGGACAGCACGGCGGCGATCACCTCCGAGGGGCTGCTGGGCAGCACCTTCATCGCGCTGGTGCCGGGCGGCGACACGACGCCGCTGAAGAACGGCGACACGATCATCGACACGCAGGGCTCGATCGACATGATGAGCATGATCGGCCAGTTCATCAACAAGTCCGGCGGCGATGCGCCCGCCGGCGGCGGCACGCTGGCCGAGACGCCGGCCACGGGCAAATGAACCGGCCGCTAGCGGCGGCGCTGCTGGCGGCGCTGCTCGGCATCGGCGGCTGGCAGGCGGCGCTCGCCCTGCAGGCGGAGAACGAGACGGCGGCGCCCGCGCCGGATGGCGACGCGCCGGATGCCGACGCCCCCGCGCCGGCCCGCCGCGCCGAGGGCCCTCGCGAACCGCCGGCGGTGCGCGCGGCCACGCCGATGGCGGATCGCGTCGCCACCCTGGGCCTGCTGAACAAGCGCAACGGCATCGCGCGGGACATCACGCTGAAGCCGGGTCAGTCCGTCCGCGTCGGCGACGTGATCGTGCGCCTGCGCGCCTGCGAGACGACCGCCCCGTGGGAGCAGGAGCAGCTGACCGGCGCCTTCGTGCAGGCGGACCTGCGCGGGCGCGACGACAAGTGGCGGCGGATCTTCTCGGGCTGGCTCTACAAGGAATCGCCGTCGCTCAACGTCGTCGAGAGCGGCCTCTACGACGTCTGGCCCAAGAGCTGCGTGATGAAGCATCCGGATATCGGCCCGGACACCGTCTCCGCTGCCGCGCCCGGTGCTGCCAGGCGATCGAGCGCGAAGAAATCCGCGCCCGAGGCCGGGGAGGCGCCCGCCGCCACCGAGGGGCCGACCCCCAGTGCCGCGTCGAGCAACCCGACATAATGCTGCCGGCCGATCTCCACCGCCCCCATCGAGGCGAGGTGATCGGTGATGAACTGGCAGTCGAGCAGGCGGAACCCGCCGACCCGCAGCCGCGCGACAAGCCAGGCGAGCGCCACCTTCGAGGCATCGCGCGTGCGGCTGAACATGCTCTCGCCGAAGAAGGCCGCGCCCAGCTTTACGCCGTACAGGCCGCCGACCAGCGCCTCACCCTGCCAGCATTCGACCGAGTGGGCGTGGCCGCGGCGGTGGAGATCGGCGTAGGCGGCCTCGATCTGCGGGTTGATCCAGGTATCCGGCCGCTGCTCGGTCGGCGCGGCGCAGGCGGCGACCACTTGGGCGAAGGCGTGGTCCGCCGTCACCCGGAACCGATCCGACCGGATCGTCTTGGCGAGCGAGCGGGAGAGCTTGAAGCTCTCCAGCGGCAGGATGCCCCGCTTCTTGGGCTCGACCCAGAAGATTTCGGGCGCGGCGCGGCCGTCCGCCATGGGGAACACGCCGACGGAGTAGGCGCGCAGCAGCAGGTCGGGATCCAGCATCGACACGTGGACAGTGTATGAACGCGCCGCCGCAAATCAATCGCCATATAGACGAGGTCGCGGCGGAGCAGGGCCGACCGCACGCCTTGGCTGGAGCGACGGGTTGGCCGTGCCCGGCTACAGTATCTCCCGCACCGTCTCCATCGGCCGGCACAGGCGGACGCCCTTCTCCGTCTCCACCAGCGGGCGCTCGATCAGGATCGGATCGGCGGCCATCGCGGCGAGGATCGTCGCGTCGTCGGCATCGGCGAGGGCGCCGGCACCATCCTGCTTCATCCGCAGCCCCTGGCGCGGGGTGAGGCCGGCGCGGGCGTAGAGGGCGGCCAGCGTCTCGGCGGCGGGCGGCGTCTTCAGATAGTCGATCACCGTCACGTCGGCGCCGGCATCTTCCAGCAGCGCCAGCGTCCTGCGCGAGGTGCCGCAGCGCGGATTGTGCCAGATCGTCGCCTTCATGCCGACGCCTCCGCCGTTTCCGCCGCCTGCTGCCGGGCCAGCCACTCCTCCAGCCACTTGATCGTATAGTCGCCGGACTGGAACTCCGGATCGTCGAGCAGCGCCTGATGAAGCGGAATTGTCGTCTTCACGCCATCGATCACGAACTCCTCCAGCGCGCGTTTCAGGCGGCGCAGGGCGCCGGCGCGGCTGGTGCCGTAGACGATCAGCTTGGCGATCATGCTGTCGTAATAAGGCGGCACGCGGTAGCCGGCGTAGAGCCCGCTATCCACCCGCACATGCATGCCGCCCGGCGCGTGGAAGCCCTTCACCAGCCCCGGCGAAGGCGCGAAGGTGCGCGGATCCTCGGCGTTGATGCGGCACTCGATCGCGTGGCCGCGAAACTCGACATCCTCCTGCCGCAGGGTCAGCGGCTTGCCCTCGGCGATGCGGATCTGCTCGCGCACGAGATCGAGGCCGGTGATCGCCTCCGTCACCGGATGCTCCACCTGCAGGCGGGTGTTCATCTCGATGAAGTAGAATTCGCCATTCTCGTAAAGGAACTCGATCGTGCCGGCGCCGCGATAGCCCATGTCGGCCATCGCCTTCGCCACGATCCCGCCCATCCCGGCGCGCTGAGCCGCCGAGATCACCGGCGACGGCGCCTCCTCCAGCACCTTCTGGTGACGGCGCTGGAGCGAGCAGTCGCGCTCGCCCAGGTGGATGGCATTGCCCGCGCCGTCGCCGAAGATCTGGAACTCGATATGGCGCGGGTTGCCGAGATATTTCTCCATGTAGACGGTCGCGTCGCCGAAGGCCGACTTCGCCTCGTTGCCGGCCTGCGCCATCAGCGTTTCCAGCTGGCTCTCGTCCGGCACCACCTTCATGCCGCGGCCGCCGCCGCCCGATGCCGCCTTGATGAGCACCGGATAGCCGATATCGGCGGCGAGCGCCTTCGCCGCGTCGAGGTCCGCCAGCGCGCCGTCCGATCCGGGCACCAGCGGCAGGCCGAGGCGGCCGGCCGTCAGCTTGGCCTCGATCTTGTCGCCCATCGTGCGGATATGCTCGGGCTTGGGGCCGATCCAGATGAGGTTGTGGCTCTCGACGATCTCGGCGAAGCGCGCATTCTCGCTGAGGAAGCCGTAGCCGGGGTGGATCGCGTCGGCGCCCGAGATCTCGGCGGCGGCGATGATGTTGGGGATGTTGAGGTAGCTCTCGGCCGCCGGCGGCGGGCCGATGCAGACGGCCTGGTCCGCCAGCCGCACGTGCATGGCATCGGCATCGGCGGTGGAATGGACCGCCACCGTCTCGATCCCCATCTCGCGGCAGGCGCGATGGATGCGCAGCGCGATCTCGCCGCGATTGGCGATCAGAACCTTGCGGATATCCACGGGTCTACTCGACGACGACGAGCGGCTGGTCGAACTCGACCGGCTGGCCGTTCTCGACGAACAAGGCGGTCACGGTGCCGGCGCGCGGGGAGAGGATGGGGTTCATCACCTTCATCGCCTCGACGATCAGCAGCGTGTCGCCGGCCGCCACCGTCTGCCCCGGCGTCACGAACGGCTTGGCGCCGGGCTGCGCGGACATGTAGGCGGTGCCGACCATCGGCGACTTCACCGTGCCGGGATGATCCGCCGGATCGACGGCGGGAGCGGCGGCCGGTGCCGGCGCCGGCGCCGTGGTGGTGGCCGGCGCGGGTGCGGCCGGCGCGGCGTAGGTCGCCGCCTGCACCGTCGCGGCCTTGCGGGCCACGCGGATGCGGCGGTCGCCATCCTGCACCTCGATCTCGGTCAGGTGGGTTTCGTCGAGCAGCTCGGCGAGCTGGCGGACGAGCGCGGGATCGACCTGCATCGCGCCGCTATTCGTTTCGGTCATGCAGACCCTCCTTCGGAATTGGCCGCGCCATGTCAGAGCTTGGCCGCCGCGTCCAGCGCGAGCGCGTAGGAGAGGCGGCCGAAGCCGGCGATCGTGCCTTTGGCGGCCATGCCGACATAGCTCCTGTGGCGGAAGTCTTCGCGCCGATGCGGATTGGAGAGGTGCACCTCGATGACCGGCACGGTGATCGACTTGATCGCGTCGTGCAGCGCCACCGACGTGTGGGTAAGGCCGCCCGCGTTCAGCAGCACGGCCTTCACCGGCAGCGCGTTCGCCTCGTGCAGCCAGTCGATCAGATGGCCTTCGTGGTTGGACTGGCGCAGGTCGATCGTCAGATCCAGCGCCAGCGCCTGATCGTGCAGCCCGTCGGCGATGTCGTCCAGCGTGTCGTGGCCGTATATCTCGGGCTCGCGCAGGCCGAGCAGGTTCAGGTTCGGCCCGTTCAGGACGAAGACGGTGTCGGCCATGCCCACGATGCTCCTGTTGCAAGTGCCGGGCAGCGATAGGCCCGCGATTGGCATATCGCCAAGCCGCGCCTAGATGGAAGCCACGAACGGGAGACCCGCATTGACGACCGACGGCACGATCAGCATCCGCGTGAACGGCGAGCATCGCCGCGTGTCGCAGGGCATCACCCTGGCGGAACTCGCCGCCGAGCTTGGGCTGGAGCCGGCCAAGGTGGCGGTGGAGCGCAACCTGGAGGTGGTGCCCCGATCGACCCTGGCCGGCGTGCTGGTGGAGGATGGCGACGAGCTGGAGATCGTCCACTTCGTCGGCGGCGGCGACCATGCCGGCGCCGTCGCCGAGGACGGCTGGAGCGTGGCCGGCCGGCACTTCCGTTCGCGCCTGATCGTCGGCACCGGCAAGTATAAGGATTTCGCGCAGAACGCCGCCGCCGTCGCCGCGTCCGGCGCCGAGATCGTCACGGTGGCGGTGCGGCGGGTGAACATCGCCGACCCGAAGGCGCCGATGCTGACCGATTTCATCGATCCCGCCAGGATTACCTATTTGCCCAACACCGCCGGCTGCTTCACCGCCGACGAGGCGATCCGCACCCTGCGGCTGGCGCGCGAGGCGGGCGGCTGGACGCTGGTGAAGCTGGAGGTGCTGGGCGAGGCGAAGACGCTCTATCCCGACATGATCGAGACGCTGCGCGCCACCGAGATCCTGGCGAATGAGGGTTTCGAGCCGATGGTCTACTGCGCCGACGATCCGATCGCCGCCCGCCGGCTGGAGGAGGCCGGCGCCGTGGCGATCATGCCGCTGGGCGCGCCGATCGGCTCCGGCCTGGGCCTCCAGAATCCGGTGATGATCCGGCTGATCGTGGAGGGCGCCGGGGTGCCGGTGCTCGTCGATGCGGGCGTCGGCACTGCGTCTGACGCGGCGGCGGCGATGGAGCTCGGCTGCGACGGCGTGCTGATGAACACCGCCATCGCCGAGGCGAAGGATCCGATCATGATGGCGCGGGCGATGAAGGCGGCGGTCGAGAGCGGCCGCCTGGCCTATCGCGCCGGGCGCATGGGACGGCGCATGTACGCCGATCCGTCGAGCCCGCTGGCCGGGCTGATCTAGGCCGGGCGGACGCTCTTCGCGCCCGCCCTGGAACGTCTCACGCTTCCGCGACGACCGCCATGTGCTCGACGTGCGGCGGGCGGGCGAAATGGGGGCCGGCCAGCCGGCGCCACTCGGCGAAGGCGGGGGAGTTGCGGAAGCCGACCATGTGATCGTCCACCGAATCCCACCGGACGAGCAGGCGGAACAGGTCCGGCGCCTCGATCGATCGCTTCAGGGCGAAGCCGTGGCAGCCCTTGGCGTTGCGGAACAGCGGCGCAGCCTCCTGCACGGCGGCGACGAACGCCTCCTCCTGGCCGGCGATGACGTGGATTTCGACGAGTTCGTAGATCATGGCAGTCGCGATAGCGTCGGTCAGCCGCGCTGCAAAGGGTCGTTAGACGTCACCCGCCGCCGTGGAACCTAGCGAAGCCAATCTCGTTATTCAGTCCAAGCAGGTGCGACGCATCGTTGCGTATCTGCCCCCAGGCAAGGAGCCACTCATGGGTGAATTCGCAGACAAGGCGGCGGGCGCCGCCAACGAGGCCATCGGCAAGGTGAAGCGCGCGGTAGGCGACGCGATGGATCGGCCGGACATCAAGGCGGAGGGCGACGCGCAGGAAGCCAAGGGCGACCTGCAGGGCGCCAAGGGCGACGTCAAGGGCGCCATCAACAAGCTCTGATTACCCTACAGGGTCGCGGAGGCGCCGTTCCGGTCTACCGGAGCGGCGCCTTTCCTTTTGGGGCAATTATATGGAGGTCGTGCGGTCCCGCATGCGCGTCGCGCTGGTTCTCTCCGCAGGTGGTTCGCGCCGGTTCGTCGGCGGCAACAAGCTGCTGGCACCGCTGCGTGGCCGGCCGATCGTGCAACATGCCGTGGCCGCAGCGCGGGCAGCGCCTGCGGGACGTGTCATCGTCGTTGTCGGTCGTGATCGGGCGCGGGTGGCCGCCGCCGCGCGCGGCCCGCGCGTCTCGATCGTCCATGCCCGACATCATGCAAAGGGTGTCGGCGAGAGCCTGCGCGCCGGCCTCGCCGCGCTCCGCCCGGCCGAGCGGACGGTGTTCCTGTTTCTCGGCGACGTGCCGGTCGTGCCGCCGGGCCTGACCTTCCGGCTCGCCCGCGCGCTCCGCCCAGGCACCGTCGCGGTGCGGCCACGGGATCGAGCGGGGCCGGGTCATCCCGTGGTGATGCGCCGCCCGTCGCGGGAAATCGTCGCACGCCTGCAGGGCGATCGCGGCCTTGGCGCGTTGATCGCCGGCGGAACGCGCTGGATCGGAACGGTCGGGCACCGTTCGGCGGACATCGACACGCGCCGCGACCTGGCGCGCTGGCGCTAGGAGAATGCCCGTGGAAGATATCGCCGGATGGATCGCACCGATCGCCACGATGATCGCGGCGATGATGACCGCGGCCAATCTCGGCCCGCGCATCACCGGCTGGGGCTTCGTCGTCTTCACCGTCGGGTCGATCGCGTGGAGCATCGTCGCGATCGTCACGGGGCAGGCGAACCTGCTCTGGGCGAACGGCTTCCTCACGATCGTCAACCTCGTCGGCATCTGGCGCTGGCTGGGCCGCGAGGCGAAATATGGCGATGGCGCGCAGGCGGCAAAGGATCGCAGCGAGACGCGCGCCAGCCCGGCGCTGTTCCCGATCGGCGAGATCGCCGGGCGGGCGGTGATCGGGCAGGGCGGCGAGACGATCGGCCAGGCGATCGGCGCCATGGCGGAGTGCGACGGCGGCCGCATAGCCTATCTGATGGTGGCGGAAGGTGGCGTCGGCGGTGTCGGCGAACGGCTGCACGCCATCGCCTGGTCGGACCTGCGCGTGCGTGACGCGGGCTTCGTCGTGCCGCTGGACGCGGCCGGCCTGGCGGCGCTGCCCGAGGTGGACGCGAAGGCGTGGCCCACGCGGGCGGAGGCGATCGCGGCCTGACGAAGGCGCTAGTCGCTCCTGGCGGCGACAGCGGGCATGCCTCTCGCATCGACGAGCGCAGGAGAGAGACATGTTCAAGACGATCACGCTGCTGAAGCGGCGGCCCGGCCTGACGATGGCCGAGTTCATCGACTATTACGAGACGCGTCACCGCGTGATCGGCGAGAAATATCTGCGCGGCAGCGCCACCCGCTACGTGCGCCGCTTCCTCCATTCCTTCCCCAATCCGCTGACCGGCGAGGTGATCGAGCCGGAGCATGACGTGGTTATGGAGATCTGGTTCCCCGATCGCGAGACGTTCGAGACGACGATGGCCTCGCTCGCCGCGCCGGAGATCGCGGCCGAGATTTCCGAGGACGAGGAGCGCGTGTTCGATCGCGCGAAGAACCGCATGTTCACCGTGGAGGAGCACGAATCCGACCTGGGCTGAGCCCGCCGTTCATCGCGGGTTAGCGGATGCGGGCGGAAAGGGGCGGCATGGACATCGCGACGATCGATCGCCGCCGGCTGATCGGCTGGGGCGCGCTGCTGCCGCTGGCCGCGCTGGCCGGCTGCGCCGCCGGCCCCGGCGGCTACAGCCTGGACGAGGGCGTGCGGCGGCTGCTGACGCTCTCCACCCAGCGCGCGTTCGGCCGTCTGCTGCAACCCGGCGGCTTCTACGAGGATCAGCTCGCCCGCATCTCGCCGCCCGATGCGATCGGCGCCGGCGGGCCGGGCAGGCTGAACGCGATCTTCGGCGCCTTCCTGCGCAGCGAGGCGGTGCGGCGGCGCGTGTCGCTCGCGCTCAACGATGTCGCCGGGCGCGCGGCGCAGCGGGCAGCCCCCTACGTGCTCGAGTCGATCCGCGGCATGTTCACCGCCGATGCGGTGCGCACGCTGCGCGGCGGCCCGCAGGCGGCGACCGACCTGCTGCACCAGCGCATCGGCGGCCATGTCGTCGAGGTGATGGTGCCGGAGCTGGCCGGCCTGCTCCGCTCCGACCTGCTGAGCGCGCTGAGCGCCGCCGCCGCCGAGCAGACCGGCATCGACTATCTGGAGCTTGGCCGCACGGTCGCCGAGCAGGCGGCCGACGGCATCTTCCGCGTCATCGGGCGGGAGGAGGCGGCGATCCGCGCCGATCCGGCGGCGACCCGCGATCCCGTGCTGATCGCGCTGCTGCGGCGATAGATCCACGCGGGTCGGCGCGTCGTCCTCACTCTCCCAGGCGGTCGCGCAGGCCCTTCAGCGCGGCGAAGGGGCCGGCATCCTCCTCGGCGATCACGCCGGCCGCCTTCAGCACGGCATCGGCATCGTGCGCGCGGGGAAAGGGATCGAGCGCGAGGTAGAGCGTCTCGGCCGCAGCCTCGCCCACGTCGATCGCGCCGCCATCGTAGCCGACGGTGTCGCAATCGGCGGCGTCGAGCTCGATCTCGTCCTGCGCGGCGGCGAACGGCTCCGGCACGAAGCGCAGCTCGAGCGGCACGGCGAGCGTGGCGGCAAGCGGCGCGCCCGTCGCCACGCAGGACTGGGTGACGGCGGCAGAGACGACGCCCTCGGCGTGGACGATCTCGCCCGCACGCCGCACGCGTATCTCGGCCGAGAGGCGATCGATCGCGACGAGATCGAAGCGGCGGGCGAGGGCCGCGCGCTCCGCCTCGTCGGCCGTGACGGTGATGGCGCGCTCCGCCTCACCGATCGTGTCGATCCGCACCGGGCGCGGGAACTCGCTGGCCGCCGCCGTCACGGCAGGTCGCCCGCGATGATCGTGTCGGCGGGCGTGTCGGCCAGCTGCCGGTGGAACGCGCGCATCCGCCCGGCGACCAGGGCGAGCGCATCGGGCGCCGGCGCCGCGCCGCGATAGAGGTTGCGAGTGAGCGCCGCGGGCAGATCCTCCGCACCGGCCAGCGCCGCGCGATAGGCCGTGATGCGGCCGCCGAGCGCGCTCATCATCTTGCCGATATGCTTGCCGACCACCACGTCGCCGATGCCGGCCTGGCGCAGCTGCCCGTCCATGTCGTCGACGAACAGCTCGGTCAGCAGCGTCGACGGCTCGCGCGCCGGCGCGCCGGCGGCTTCCAGCCGGATGAGCACGAGGGCGAGCATCGCCGCGATCATGTCGAACCGGCCGTCCAGCGTGTCGGGCACCGCGCCGTCGCGATACCAGGCGGGGTCGCGGCCCCTGGCGACGATGGCGGCGTAGAGCGGCCGGAGCGGTGCGCGCAGATCGCTGCCGCTGAAGAACCGACGGAAGATGGACAAGGGGCGCCTCACGCGATGTTCGCCGCGCTTGCGTCGGCATGGTCTCCCCGCATATTGAGGCGGCCGGCTCCCGATGCAACGGGTTTGCGGAGCCGTGTTGCGGCCTTGCCGGCCGTGTTGAGGAGATTGCACGGATGCCCGCTTCCCGTTCCGGCCGATCGGCGCGCCGTTCCTCCTCCGCCCGCCCCTCGTCCGCCCGCCCTTCGCCTGCTCGTATCGCGACGATCGTGCTGGCCGGCGGCGCGCTGGCGATCACCGCCGGCTGCGCGCGCATCCGCGACCACAAGGGCTATGTCGTCGACAGCACGCTGATCGATACGGTGCAGCCCGGCATCGACAATCGCGATTCCGTCGCCAAGACGCTCGGCCGGCCGAGCTTCGCCGGCGAGTTCGACGGCGACCGCAGCTGGTATTATGTGTCGCGCGACACGCGGCAGTTCGCCTTCAGCCGGCCCAAGCCCGTCGCGCAGACGATCCTGGCGGTGAAGTTCGACGCGGCCGGCAACGTGGTATCGGTGCAGAAGGGCGGCATGGAGAAGGTGGTCAGCATCTCGCCCGATGGCGACAAGACGCCGACGCTCGGCCGCAATCGCGGCTTCTTCCGCGAGCTGTTCGGCAATATCGGCCGGGTGGGCGGGGCCGGCGGCCCATCGCAGAGCGGCGGCACGACCGACAATCCGAACTGACGGCGCGCCCGGCGGGGCGGCGATCAGGCGGCGATGGCGCCGTCGTCGCGCAGCGCCGGCTTCACATGATCGATCACGACTGATTCGAAGAAGCGGATCGGCTGCGGCCGGCTGATCAGATAGCCCTGCATCTGCTCGCAACCCTCCTGCTGGAGGAGGTGCATCTGCGCGGCCGTCTCCACGCCCTCGGCCAGCACCGACATGCCGAGGCCGCGGCCGAGGCCGATCACCGCCTTCACGATCGCCAGCGCCTGCGGATTGTCCGCCATGTCGCGCACGAACGACTGGTCGATCTTCACCTTGTCGAA
Source organism: Sphingomonas profundi (assembly GCF_009739515.1). Taxonomy (NCBI): domain Bacteria; kingdom Pseudomonadati; phylum Pseudomonadota; class Alphaproteobacteria; order Sphingomonadales; family Rhizorhabdaceae; genus Alterirhizorhabdus; species Alterirhizorhabdus profundi. The sequence goes on along the minus strand of NZ_CP046535.1, from coordinate 2,482,258 downwards.
CGGGAACTGGCGGAAGTAGCTGAGCGAGGAATAGCCGGTGCCGAAATCGTCCATCGCGATCTGGCAGCCCAGCGCCTTCAGCCGGTGCAGCACGGCCAGCGCCTTGTCCGCATCCTTGATCAGCAGGCCCTCGGTTATCTCAAGATCCAGCCGGCACGGATCGAGCCGGCTCTCGCGCAGCACCGTCTCGATCAGCGTGGCGATATCGCCGATGGCGAACTGCACGGGCGAGAGGTTGACCGCGATCTTTAGCGGCTGCTGCCAGCTCGCCGCCTCGCGGCAGGCGCGGCGGAGCACCCACTCGCCGATCGGCACGATCAGGCCGGTCTCCTCGGCCAGCGGGATGAACACGCTCGGCGATACGGCGCCGCGCTGCGGATGGTTCCAGCGCAGCAGCGCCTCGAAGCCGACGATCTCGCCCGTCTCCAGGCTCGCGAGCGGCTGGAAGTGCAGGTCCAGCTGCCGCCGCTCGATCGCCTCGCGCAGATCGGCTTCCAGGCGGTGCCGCTCGACGATCTGCTGATCCATGCTGTCGTCGAAGAAGTGGAAGGCGCCGCGCCCCTGCGCCTTAGCGCGGTAGAGCGCGAGATCGGCCTTCTTGTGCAGATCCTCGCCGGTCTCCGCGTCGGTCGGGTAGAAGGCGATGCCGATGCTGGTGCCGATCGTGGCCGCCATCTCGCCCACGGGGAAGCGTTCCGCCAGGCGATCGATGATGCGCTCGGCGAGCAGGCCGGCATGCTGCGGCCCGCCGCTGGCCGGGCGGATGATGGCGAACTCGTCGCCGCCCAGCCGGGCCAGCGTGTCGCCGTCCTCCAGGCAGCCCTGGATTCGGCGGGTCGCCTCGATCAGCACGGCATCGCCCGCCGGATGGCCGTAGAGATCGTTGACCGCCTTGAAGCGATCGAGATCGAGGCACAGCATCACCGCCGGATGGTCGCGGCCCGACGTAGCGATCGCGCGATCGACGGCGGCGGTGAAGGTGAGCCGGTTGGCCGCGCCCGTCAGCGGATCGTGGCTGGCGAGATGGGCGATGCGGGCGGCGGCGGCCTTGCGATCGCTGATGTCGCGCACGACGATCATCTCGCGCCGCTCGCCGGCCATCGTGCCGCCGCGCGAGGCGGTCTCCACGTCCATCGTCGTGCCGTCACCGCGGCGAAGCGCCGCCTCGACGAAGCCGCTACCGGCCGCGGCGGCGTGGCTCGCGCGGTGGCCGGGCAGCACCTGCGCCACGCGCAGACCGTGCGGCGGGGCCGCCGGATCGAACCGCGCCATCGTCCAGAAGATGCTGTTCGCATCGACGACCTCGTCGCCGTCCAGGATCAGCAGCCCTTCCAGCGAGCAATCCGTGAAGTGCTTCAGCCGCTCCGCCTCCTGCAGCGCGCTCTTGGCCAGGCGGCTGTCCGCCAGCACGGTGGCGAAGGCGACGGCGAGCAGGGCGACGATCAGCGAGGTGACGGCGGTGGCGAGGCCGCTGGAGCTGATCGCGCCGGCATCGATCGTGGCGGTGTTGTCGGGAAGCACGGTGGCCGCCGCCATCGCGCCGAAGTGGATCGTGCAGACGGCGAGGGTGAACAGCACAGCCGGCTGCACGGCGATGCCGCCATCCGAACGCTGGAACCGCAGCATGGCGCAGCCGACCAGCACGCCGCCGAGCAGGATGGCGACGGCGGCGAGGCCGCCCTCGTAGATGACCCGGCCGGTCGTCTCCAGCGCGGCCATGCCGATGAAGTGCATCATTGCGATGCCGGCCGTCATCAGCAGCGTGCGCCCCAGCACCGTGCGGCGGGTGAAGGCGGCGGCGCTCATCGCGATCGCGATCAGCACCGAGACGATCGTGTAGTCCGGCGAGTAAGCGGTGGGCAGGCCCGGTTCGTAGGCGAGCATCGCGATGAAGTGCGTCGCCCACACGCCCGATCCGGCGACGAAGGACAAGGCGACGATCCACCGCAGCCGGCGACGGCACGAAGCCGTCCGCAGGTGCCCCGCGAGGGTGAAGGCGGTGAGCGAGGCGAACAGGCAGATCGCCCCGGCGAGCAGCACCAGCCGCAAATCGTGCTGGGTCGCGAGACAGGTATAGATTTTGAGCAACACCGTTTCCCGAACACCGCGTGAGAGACCAGGGTCGCACGCTTCTGCCACGCCGCGCTGAAGGAAATGTTAAGTCACGGGCGTGACTTGGCCGCCGCCGCACCGATCGCGAGCGGTCCCTTCGCGGACTTCGACCAATGTCGAAGGCCGCGGCGATTACGATGCGGCCGGCGCGACGATCACGGTTCGGGCAGGCGCATCCGTGTCAGCGCAGCCCGCGCAGGACGGGCAGGACGGATCCGTAATCGTCGCTCCACGCGCGGAAACCCGGCCGGTCGACGAGCGGCCGCCAGCCGTCCGCGCGTCCGGCGGTGAGGCGGGCCAGGGTGCGTGGATCGGGCGAGAGCGCCACCCAGATCGAGCGGGCGGCGGCCGCCTTCGCGGCGCGCGCGTCCGGCGTGTAGTCGCGCAGCGCTGCGGCCAGCCCGTCCGCCCGCGCGGCGGCGGCGAGCACCGGCTCCAGATCGAAGAAGCGGTTCGAGATGTGGACCATCAGCAGCCCGCCGGGGGCCAGCGCGCGGCGATAGACGCCCAGCGCCTCGCGCGTGAGCAGGTGCATCGGCACCGAATCCGACGAGAAGGCATCGACCACCAGCAGGTCCAGCCCGCCGGCCGGCGCGCGCGACAGGCTGAGCCGCGCGTCGCCGATCTCGATCGGCACGCCGGGCGTGCAGCGCGAGAGGAAGGTGAAGCGGCGCGGATCGCGGGCGATCGCGACGACCGCCGGATCGATCTCGTAGAAGCGCCAGTCCTGCCCCGGCCGCGCGTAGCAGGCGAGCGTGCCGGCGCCGAGCCCGACGACGCCGATCCGCGCCGAAGGGCCGAACAGCGCGGGCGCCGCCGTCATCGCCAGGCCCACGCCGGAGAGCGGCGCATAGTAGCTGGTGGCATCCCGCTCGTGCCCCGGTGCCGTGCGCTGCACGCCGTGGGTGGTGGTGCCGTGGATCAGGATGCGGGTGGCGTCCGCCTGATCGGCGACGGTGTAGATGCCGTAGTAGCTGCGCACACGCTTGCCGGAGACGAACGACTGCAGCATCGTCTGCCAGCCGCCGCTCGCCAGCATCACGGCGACGATCGCGAGACCGAACAGCGCCCGGCGGCCCACCGCGACGAAGGCGGCAGAGGCGAGCAGGCCGATGATCGCCAGCGCGATGCCCGGCGACGGATCGCCGCCCAGGAAGCCGCCGGCGGCGAGCGCCAGCAGGCCGGTGGCGAGGCCCAGCCAGCGCGTGAGCCGCGCCGCCCGTTCCGGATCGGCCCGCAGCCGGGCGAGCCAGCCGAACAGCGAGGCCTGCGGCATCAGCAGCGCCGCCGCGACGATCAGCAGCGGATGCTCATACGCCCAGTCGAACAGCAGGGGCGCCGCGAGCGCACAGAACAGCCCGCCCACCACGCCGCCGACCGACATCGCCAGGTAGAAGCCGGTGAGGTGCGCGGTGCCGGGACGGGTGCGGTACATCTCCCGATGCAGCGTCACGGCGACGACGAACAGCAGCGCCAGGTTCGTCGCGGCGGAGAGGAGCGGGTAGGCGGCGGCGTTGGCGAACGCCGTCTGCGCGCCGGCCACCAGCATGACCGGAAAGGTGCGGGCGATGCCCAGCGGCACCCGATCCCGCGCGGCGAAGGCGACCGAGAAGCTGAGCAGGTAGAGGCCGAGCGGCACCACCCAGATCAGCGGCATGGCGACGATGTCGGTCGTCAGATGCGTCGTGGTGGACAGCATGAGCCCGGACGGCACGGCCGCCAGCGCCACCCAGCGCGCGCGATCGCGCAGCGAGGGCGGCGGCGACGCGGCAACCGCGTCGCCGGCAAGGTCTGGCTGATGCCCGGTCGTGCGGCGGGTGGCGCAGCAGGCGAGGACGAGCGCCACTAGTGCGGCGTAGCCGAGCGTCCACAGCAGGCTCTGATGCGCCACCGTCAAGGTCGGCTCGACGAGCAGGGGGTAGGCGAGCAGGCCGCCGAAGCTGCCGAGATTGGACGCCGCGTAGAGCGAATAGGGGTTGGCGCCGGGGAAGCGCAGGGCGAACCATCGCTGGATCAGCGGCGCCTGCGCCGCGACCACGAAGAACAGCGGCCCGATCGAGAGCGACAGCAGCCACGGCACCCACAAGGCCGGGGTGACGCCCGCCGGCATCTCGATGCGGGCCAGGCCGATCGGCAGCCAGCAGGCGGCGGCCAGCATCAGCCCGACATGCACCAGCGCCTGCCGTCCGGGCGTCAGCCGGCCGAGCGCGTGGGCATAGGCATAGCCGCCGAGCAGCAGCGCCTGGTAGACGAGCATCGCGCTGTTCCACACCGCCGGCGCGCCGCCCAGGCGGGGCAGCGCCATCCGCGCGACCATCGGCTGCACCAGGAACAGCAGCAGCGACCCGGTGAGGATCGTGGCGACGAACAGGATGCGCACCGGCGATCCGGCGGGCGTGGCGGTTTCGGCGCGAACGTCGCAATGTTTCATCACGGCAAGGTTAACCATCAATGGTTAGACAAGCATTACCAACCACGCGGGGCACTTTTCCGCGCGTTTACCGTTCCGCTTGAAGGTTGGTGAAGGCGACGCTGTCATGCAGGTCGCACGATCAGGAAAGCGGTGGATCGATGCGGACGTTTTCGGACAGGATGGTGGCCGGCAGGCCGGGCCGGATGAAGGCGATGGAAGCGGCGCTCTGCGCCTCGATCTTCGCGGTCGTGGCGATCACGATGATGCCGAGCTGGATCTGAATGCCCGTGCCGCCGCTCAGCGGGCGGCGACCTGCTGCGCGTGCGGGCTGATCGTCATCACGCCATCCTCGATCACGATGCGGCCCAGGCGAACAAGCTCGGTCTGCCCCAGCAGCGTGTAATCGAGCCCCTGCTGGCCGATCGCCGCCGATATGCCGCCGAACTGCTGGCCGGCGATCTCGAACGAGCGCAACCGCGCCACATCCAGCACCGTCAGCCCGCCGATGCCGATCATGCGGCGATTGCCGATCACATCCTCCGCAGCACCCGTGGCCCACGCATCGCGCGCGGAAAGGATCGTGTTGGCGGCGCCGGTATCGACGATCGCGCGCACCGGCACGCCGTTGATCCGGATCGTGGCGACGAAGTGGCCGGTCGCCGGATCGCGGGGAATGCGCACCGGCGCGGGCGCGTCCTGCACCGCCAGCCCAAGCGCCTCGGCGTCGAGTTGCAGGCGCGGCGCCGGGCGTGGCGGCAGCGGAGCCGGACGCGTGGGGCGGGCATAGGCGATGGCGACGACCGGCTCGATCCGCGTCACGACGGTGCGGCTGATCGTGCGGCCGCGCGCATCCTCGTCGATCGTCTCGGTGGTGGTGATCGTGGCCGATCCCGGCATGGCTTCGCCGCGGAACGGCGTGTCGCGCACGGTGCGCGCGCCGCCGGGGCGGACGGTGATCGTGCGGACCACGCCGTCCGGCACCTCCTGCACCTGCCCGTCGACGACGATGCGCACCTGCGCGGCGAGCGGCGTGGACGCGGCGCAGGCGGCGAGCAGCGTCGGCAGAAGGCGCATGCGGCGGATCGTCATCCCGCCGGTCTAGGCAGCGATGCTCACCGGCGGGATAAGGGTGATGGTAAAGCCCGCGCTTATCATTCCGGCGGGTGGCCGCTCCGCATCTGCGTCAAACGCCTCATGTCCCGGCGCCCGGCGAGCGCCTAGCATCCCGACAGGCGCAGCCCTCGCCGGGGGAGGCGCCGCAACGATGGGCGCTGGGATATCGCATGAGGACACGTCTGAAGCTGCTGGCCGCCGCGCTGGCGATGCCGCTCCTGCTCTCCCGCCTGATGGCGGCCGAGCCGACGCGGGCGGATCTGCCGCAGGGCAACGTCGATCCGGCCAAGCCGCCGGTGCGACCGGGCGGCGGCGCGCCGCTGGTGAAAGGCCCGCCGACGCGGCCGGGCGAGATACCGCGCCACATCGACGCCTATACGCCCGGCCTGATGCCGGTCGAGCCGCTGACCATCCCGGCCGACGTGATGGCCAGGCTGAAGCCGCTGCCCGCCGACAAGATCGCCTTCATCCAGAGCGGCCGGGCGCGCGTGGTGGTGCGCGGCGAGGTGCTATTCGATCGCGTGCGCAAGGCCGCGTCGGCCCAGCAGATCGAAGCCTATGTCGATGCGATCATCGCGGTTGCGCAGCAGGTGCAGTTCCGCAAAGGGCGCGATCCGGAGACGATCCCGCTCGACACCAGGTCGCCCCGCTTCAACGACTGGCACCTGCTGCGGCCGCCGGGGCTGAACCCGAAGCGGCAGCCCGGCCCGATCGTGCTCTCCCGCTACCTGCGCGGCGGCGGCGGCTTCTCCACCTTCAACGGATCGCCCGTGGCGTTCACCCCGCAGGATCTGATCGCGGGCAAGGTGGACGTGGCGATCCTGGGCGCGCCGCTCGATATGGGATCCGGCTGGCGCGACGCCCGCCACGGCCCGAACGCCATGCGCGTGGCGCGGATCGGCACCGGCGGCACCGACGTGTCGAGCATGATCTCGCCCAACGAGGTGCTGAACATCGTCGATTACGGCAACGTCGCGATCGACCAGATGAGCACCGAGCGCAGCGTGCAGGAGGTGCGCCGCATGGTGCGCGAGATCGCCAGAACCAAGGCGATCCCGGTCATCATCGGCGGCGACCATTCGCTGGAATATCCGAACGTGGCGGCGATGGCCGACGTCTACGGCAAGGGCAATGTCGGCGTCATCCACTTCGATTCGCATCTGGATACGGGGCGCGGCCGCGTCCACCTGCTCGATCACGGCCAGCCGATCTACCGGGTGATGAAGGAAGGCCACATCCGGCCGGAGGATTATATCCAGGTCGGCCTGCGCGCCCACTACACCAAGGATTATTACGAGTGGGAGCGGCTGATCGGCATGCACTACCACACGATGGCCGAGGTGGAGCGGCGCGGCTGGGACGCGGTGATGGAGCGCGTCGTGAAGGAGGCGAGCAAGAACACCAAGTATCTCTACATCTCGTTCGATGTGGACGTGCTGGATCCCGCCTTCGAGCCGGGCACCGGCACGCCGGTGGCGGGCGGCCTGACGATGCGCGAGGCGATCCCGATCATGCGGCGGCTGTGCGCGGAATCGAACGTGGTCGGCTTCGACATCGTCGAGCTCGCGCCGCAGCTCGACCCGACCTATCGCAGCGCGCTGAACGGCAACAGCCTGATGTTCGCCTGCCTCACCGGCATCGCGATGCGCAAGAAGGGCATCGTCCAGGCCAATTATTTCAGCCCGCTGTCCTCCGAGCACGGCCAAGACAATTATTACGGAGCGAAGAAGTGATCGCTTTCCCGCGCATTCCGGCGCTGAGGGGCGCCGCTCTCGCCATGGCGCTGGCGGCCGGCATCGCGCCCGCCGCGGTGCAGGTGGCGCTGACGCCGGCGCAGCAGGCCTTCGTCGACGATCCCGCGATGCTCCAGCGGTTCGGGCTGACCCGCGACCGGCTGATGACGATCCTGTCGCGTCAGGACGCCGCGGCGGCGCAGGCGACCGTCGCCTCGATGATGCAGACGATCGAGGCGGCGAAGTTCCAGCCGGGCGATCCCGCCGTCGCCGCCGATCCGGTGCAGCCGCTCGATCCGGTGGAGGACATGGCCGCCGTGCCGCTGAACCCGCAGGCGGGCGATTACAACGCGTCAACCGTGCTGCGCCCGGCCACCCTGGACGAGTATCAGCGCGATCCCGGCCCGTTCAGCCTGAAGCGCTATTTGTACGAGCAGGATCCGATTCCCACCTTCGCCGGCGCGCCGGTGGCGCTGCGGGCGGAGGATCTGACGGCGGGCAAGGTGGACGTGGCGTTCGTCGGCGTGCCGCTCGATCTCGGCAGCGGCTGGCGGGACTCGCAGAACGCGCCGGCCACCCTGCGGGCGATGTACGGCTCGTCCGGCTACGACGTCTATGCCGGGGTCGATCCGACGGTGCAGCTCAGCATCGCCGACTATGGCGACCTCTCGGTCGACAAGATGAGCGCCGAGGTGACGGTGGAGCATGTCCGCAAGATGATCGGCGAGATGCTCGGCACCGGCGTGATCCCGTTCATCGTCGGCGGCGATCATGCGCTGATGTTCCCCACCGTCGCCGCGATGACGGACCGGTACGGCGTCGGCAAGGTCGGCGTCGTCCAGCTCGACGCGCATTTCGATGCGATGAAGGGTGACGGGCACTTCATCTCGGACCAGCAGGCCGTCTCCCGCCTGATCGAGGCGAAGCTGATCCAGGGGCGGGACATCGTCCAGGTCGGCACGCGCGGGCAGGAAATGAGCGGCGAGGACATGGGCTGGATGCGCACGCAGGGCCTGCGCTACCACACTATGGCGGAGGTGGAGAGCCGCGGCTGGGACAAGGTGCTGGCGAGCGTGCTGGACGAGGTGCGCGGCGGCCCGGAGAACATCTTCGTCTCGTTCGACGTCAGCGTGCTCGATCCCGCCTTCGCCAGCGGCGCTGGGCGGCCGGCGCCGGGCGGCCTGACGATGCGCGAGGCGGTGCCGATGGTCCGCCGCATCTGCGCCGAGACCAAGGTCGTCGGCTTCGAGATGCTGGACGTCGCGCCGTATCTCGATCTCAGCTACGCCACCGCGCTGAACGCCAACTACATCATGCACGCCTGCCTCACCGGCATCGCGATGCGCAAGGGCGGCATCAAGGATCCCGCCTATCTGAGCCCGCTGACGGTGAGCAGCGCGACGGCTACTGGCGCGAAGCGGCGCTAGGCTAGCCGAGGCGGGTCAGCCGGCTGCCCTTGTCCGCCGCGCGCGCCTCGAACGCGGCGATCCGCCTGGCCTCATAGGGCTTGGCGAGGATCGTCGAGACGGCGACATAGTCCGCCCGGGCGCGTTCCGGCGTGAGGGTGAGGAGGATGTAGCCCTTGGCGCGCTGATCGCAGAAGACGACCTCCTCGCCGGCCGCCTCCAGCATCTGGCCCAGCGGCACGCCGGACAGGCTGTCGCCGACCGAGGGGCTGGTGATCGAGGAGGTGCCGAACTCGACCGCGACGAGGGCGCCGCCATCGTCGAACAGGTCGTTGGCCCAGAAGGCGTGGCTGTCGCCGGAGAGGACGAGCGGGCGGCTGCCGGCGGCGCGGAAGCTCTCGTACAGCCGCTGGCGCGCGGGCGGGTAGCCGTCCCACGAATCGAGATTGTAGGGCAGGCCGGCGCGGAACCCCGCCTGCGCCGTCTTCAGCCGGGTGGCGACGGCGGGCGGCAGCGCGGCCAGCATCGCCGCCGCCTTCTCCGGCCCGGCGAGCTTCACGATATCCGGCCCCGGCACGCGCGCCATCACCACCTGGTTGCCCAGCACCTGCCACGGCCGCCCGGCCGCCACCGATGCCTTCAGCTCCTGCTCCACCCAGCTGCGCTGCGGCGGGCCGAGCATCTCGCGATCGGGCCGGGCGCGCTCCTTCAGCACGGCGGCGATCGATGCGGCGTCGACCGGCTTGACCACCTCGTCCGCCTGCTGGCTGCGCGCGAGCAGCCGCGTCTCGACCATCAGCAGTGTCGCCAGATCGCCGAACTGGAAGCTGCGGTTGATCGACTCCCAGGTCTTGCCGGGGATCGGATCGCGGATCGGCATCCACTCGAAATAGGCCTGGATGGCGGCCGCCTTGCGCGCCTTCCAGTCCCCCTCGGTGGCGGGCTGGTGGTTCTCGGCGCCCCCCGTCCAGCTGTCGTTCGCCGTCTCGTGATCGTCCCACACGCAGATGAAGGCGGCGCGGGCGTGGGCGGCCTGCAGGTCGGCATCCGTCTTGTAGCTGGCGTGGCGCGCGCGATAGTCGGCCAGCGTCACGATCTCGTGATCCGGCTTGACGAGACGGTTCAGCGCGCGCGCGTTGGCGCCGCCATAATCGAGCGGATCATATTCGTAGATATAGTCGCCGAGATGGACGACGGCGTCGAGGCGCGCCTCCCGCGCGATCGCGTCATAGGCGTTGAACAGGCCGTTGGCGTAGAGCTGGCAGGAGACGACCGCCATCACGACGTCCGCCGCCTTGCCTTCCGGCAGGGTGCGGAAGCGGCCGACCGGCGAGCGGGTGCCGGCCGCCTCGAACCAGTACCAGTAATCTCGGCCGGGCTTCAGCCGCCCGGCCTCCACCTTCACCGTATGGTCGCGCGCGGCGCGCGCCTCGGCGGTGCCGCTGGCGACGGGCTTGCCGCCCTCGCTCTCGGCGACGCTCCAGCGGACGGGCACGGCGGCGGCATCGGTGGTGACGCGCGTCCAGAGGATCGCGCCGTCGGTGGCGGGATCGCCGCTGGCGACGCCGTGTGCGAAGGACGCTGCCGCCGGCGTCGCCGCCTGCCCGGCGGCGGGCAGGGCGGCGCCGGCGCCGATCAGGGCAAGGGCGGAGCGGCGATCGATCACGGGTCCGGTCACTTTACGTCTCCGAAGCGGATGGTGGCGGTGATCCCGTAGAAGCGCGGATCGCCGGCGATGAAGGTGGGCAGGCCGAGCGCGTCGCCGGTATTGCCGGCATCGCGGATATACTTCCTGTCGAAGACATTCTCAACGAAGCCCTCGACACGCCACGCCTTGTCCTCGGGCTCGAATCCCAGCCGCAGGTTGGCGAGCGCATAGCCGTTCTGCGTCTCGTCGCGCAGATTGTCGGCGACCAGCGCGGCGGGTGGCTGCTGGAGGTCGGAACGATCATTGTCGTCGTCGAAATAGACGCGGCTCTGGTAGGTCACGCTGGGCGACAGGCTGATGCGGCCGGGGCCGACCGGCACGTCCAGGATCAGGCCCAGCGCGGCGGAATGATCGGGCGAGAGGCGGAAGCGGTTGCCGTCGCGGATGCCGGATTTGAAGCGGCTGTGGTTGTAGGCGTAGCTGGCGTAGAGCGAGACGATGTCGTTCGGCACCCAGCGCGCCTGCGCCTCAAGCCCGTAGCTCTCGGCCTTGCCGGCGTTGACGGTGATGATCTGCGTGCCCTGCTGCACCTGGCTCTGGAAATTGCGATACTGGTAGAAGAACACCGATCCGTCGAGGAACAGGGTGCGGCCGAGCAGCGCCGTCTTGACCCCGGTCTCGTAGCTGTCGACCCGCTCGTTCGCCAGCACGTTGAAGTTGGTCGCGGCGAACGGCGCGGCCGGGCCGGCGGCGTTCAGCACCTTGGGCCGCCGGCCGCGCGCATAGGTGGCGTAGAGGCTGGCCTGGGGCGAGGCCGCGTAGCGGGCGGTGAAGCGCCAGCTGAAGCCGTCGTCGGTCAGGTCGGCGCTGTCCACCCCGCCATTGCCGGCGGTGGGCTGCGCGCCGAGGCCGAACAGCGGCACCGGAAAGGCGGCGGAGAGCGGGATCGCGGCTGCGCCGGGCACGCTGAGCGCGCCGAGCAGCGCGGACCGGGTCGCCGCCGGCTGGCGCAGCGCGCCGATGAAGCCGCCCAGGATCGAGCGGCCGTTCAGCACCGCCGAGGTGTAGCGCGTGCGCTTGTCGTCATGCGTGTAGCGCAGGCCGGCGCCGATCTCCAGCTTCTCGCCGATGCGGTAGGTGGCGTCACCGAAGATGTCGAAGGCGCTGGTGCGCGAGAAGTTGGTGCTGGTTTCGGAGTGGCCGGGCTTCAGGTTGGCGGCGATCGCCATCGCCTGCGCCGCCGGCAGCGCGACGCCGGATGCGGCAGCCGCGCCCTGCAGCAGCGCGCCGGTAAAGGCGGTGTTGGCGAACACGGCGGCGGGTGCCGGATCGGTGGCGGGGCGGCCCGGGATTGGGCCGGAAAGCGCATTGGCGATCCGCGCCAGCACCGCGCGCTCGTCGAACATCGCCGGCGTGCGCTGCGATCCCTTCTCGTAGAAGTAGCTGCCGCCGAGAAAGGCGGTGAGCGGCCCTTCCTCGTAGGTCAGCCGCAGTTCCTGGCTCGCCTGCTTGCCGCGCGCATCCTCCGCGGCGGTGAGCACGGGTAGCGAGATGCCGTCGGCGTCGAAAATCTCCAGCGCCTTGAAGTGGCGGTAGGCGGAGATCGAGGTGAGAGTGAGCCGGTCGCTCAGCGTGTAGGTGGCGAGGCCGGTGACGCCCCACACCTCCCGGTCCATGCCGAGGCCGCGGTCGCCCTCGAAGCCGGAGCCGGCGGCCAGCGCCGCGCCGCTGTTGCGCCCGGCGTTGCCGATCACCGCGCCCGTGACGGGATCGGTGGGGCGGTAGGTCGTGGACTTGAACGGCGTGCCGTTCGTCTCGTCCTTCTGGTAGTTGCCGATCAGGTCGAACTTCAGACCGCCGGTCTCCGCGTGGAGCGTGCCGCGCACGGCCTTGGTATCGACCGAGTTGAAGTCCGGCCCGCCGAGCAGGTTCTTCACATAGCCGTCCCGCTTGCGCAGGCGGCCGGAGACGCGGGCCGCGATGCCTTCGCCCAGCGGCGCGTTCACCATGCCTTCCACCACATAGGCGTCGTAATTGCCGTAGTCGGCGCGCAGGCGTGCGCCGAAGCCGTCCGGATCGGCCTTGTTCTCGATCAGGTTGACCGCGCCGATTAGCGCGCCCCGCCCGTACAGCGTGGACTGCGGCCCCTTGGCGACCTCGATCCGCTGGAGATCGAACGGCTCGACATAGGAGCCGCGCGACTTGGAGATGGAGACGCCATCCTGGAAGACGGAGACGCGTGGCTCGTTGGTGGCGGTGCCGCTGTCGGAGGTGATGCCGCGCATGACGAAGCCGGGATTGTTCGGCGACTGGTTCTGCACGTCGAAGCCGGGGACGAAGCGGGAAAATTCCTCGAGATCGTCGAGGCCCAGCCGTTCGAACTCGGCGCCCGTCGTCACGCTGAGCGCGATCGGCACCTCGATCGGGTTCTGCGCGCGCAGCTGGGCGGTGACGACGATCTCGTCAGGCGCCGCAGCGTCTGCCTCCGCCACGGTCTGTGCGCGCGCGGGCGATGCCGCGAGCGCGGCGAGGCTGACGGCGGCCAGCGCCACCGAACGAAACGTCATGGCATGTCCCCCTGTTCGACCGGCATTAGGATTGCTGCATGACGCATTGGTTGCGCTTTGGCGACCGTCTCACGACATGCCGCGCCACCGCCTCAGCGGCAGCTAAACAGGCCCCATCGACGAGGATGCGCGCGCCTGGCGCCCCCGGCGACGGACGGATCCGCGGGTCAAGGCCCTACCGGGCGCGGACGGCGATCCCCATCACCTCGAAATGCGCGCCGCCCAGCAGGCTGCCGGCGCCGATGAAGGCACGCGCCGGCAGCGGGCCGGTGAAGTAGGTGCGATAGACGTCGTTGAACGCGGCGTAATCGGCCAGATTGGTGGCGAACACCTGCACCCAGACGAGATCGTTCATGGTGAGGCCGGCCTTCTCCACCGAGCGCCTGATATTCTCCATCACCAGCCGCGCGCCGGCCGCCACGTCCGCCGGCGGCTTGCCGGTGGCCGGATCGGTATCGGTCGTGCCGGACAGATAGAGCGTGTCGCCGGCCATCACGGCGGCGCTGAACGGCGGCCCCTTGGCCATGCCTGGCATCCCCGGCATGGCCGCGGGCGGATAGTGGGTGACGGGGGCCGCCCCGGCGGGCGCGGCGGCGAGCAGTGCGGTGGCGAGCAGCAGCGGCGTCTTCATCGTCGATCCCCCCAGATGGCAGGAGGGAGTGGAGCAAATCGCCGTCCGCTCCGCAAGCGCCGTGGCCGTTCCTTGCGGCCACGACGCGCGGCATGGGTCAGGCGGCGAGGGTCGCGTTGTCGATGACGAAGCGGTACTTCACGTCGCTGCGCTGCATCCGGTCATACGCCTCGTCGATCTGCTGGATCGCGATCATCTCGATATCGGCGACGATGCCGTGCTCGGCGCAGAAATCGAGCATCTCCTGCGTCTCGGCGATGCCGCCGATCAGCGATCCGGCGATCGACTTGCGCCCGAACACCAGCATGCCGATCGTCGGGCTGGGGTGCGGATGCTCCGGCACGCCCACCATGGTGAGCGTGCCGTCCCGCTTCAGCAGAGCGGTGAAGGCATCGAGATCGTGGCTGGCGGCCACCGTATCGAGGATGAAGTCGAAGCTGCCGGCGTGCGCCTGCATCTGCGCGTCGTCACGCGAGTTGACGACCTCGTCCGCACCGAGCGTGAGGGCGTCGTCGCGCTTGTGCGGCGAGGTGGTGAAGGCGACGACGTGGGCGCCCATGGCGTGGGCGAGCTTCACGCCCATGTGGCCGAGGCCGCCGATGCCGACGATACCCACCTTCTTGCCCGGCCCGGCCTGCCAGTGGCGCAGCGGCGAATAGGTGGTGATGCCGGCGCACAGCAGTGGCGCGACGGCGGCGAGCTGATCCTCCGGATGGCGGATCTTCAGCACGAACTTGTCGTCCACCACGATCGCTTGGGTGTAGCCGCCGAGCGTGTGGCCGGGCTGCTCGTCGGTGGGGGCGTTATAGGTGCCGGTAAAGCCGTTCTCGCAGAACTGCTCCAGCCCCTCCGCGCAGGCGGAGCAATGCTGGCAGCTGTCTACCATGCAACCCACGCCGACGATCTCGCCGACCGCGAACCGCGTCACCGCATCGCCCACCGCCGTCACCCGGCCGACGATCTCGTGGCCGGGCACGCAGGGATAGAGCGTGCCGCCCCACTCGCTGCGGACTTGGTGCAGATCGGAGTGGCAGACGCCGCAATAGGCGATGGCGATCTGCACGTCGTGCGCGGCGGGCGCGCGGCGCTGGATGTCCATCGGTTCGAGCGGTACGTCGGCGGCGGTGGCGCCATAGGCCTTGATCGGCATGCGGGAGATATCCTTGCTTGGTCGTCGCGGCGGCACATAGGCGTCCGGCGTGGCGATCGTGAGACCGGCCCGCGCTTTTTTCGATGGATCGCGGCGGCGCCGGCTACGACGATGCCGGCGCGCGCTTGTCCTCCGTCCCGGTCAGGAAGTCGCCGGCGTCGTGCCGCTCGTGCAGCTGCTCGGACGGATCGCCGACGATGCGGTTGACGATGCGGCCGCGCCTTACCGCCGGCCGGTCCGCGATGGCTGCGGCCCAGCGCACGACGTTGGCATATTCGTGCACGGAGAGGAACTCCGCCGCGTCGTAGGCGGCGCCTCGCACCAGGCCGCCATACCAGGGCCAGATCGCGATGTCGGCGATGGTATAGTCGGGGCCAGCGATGAACGCGCTCTCCGCCAGGCGCCGGTCGAGCACGTCGAGCTGGCGCTTCGCCTCCATGGCGAAGCGATCGATCGCATATTCGATCTTGACCGGGGCATAGGCGTAGAAGTGGCCGAAGCCGCCGCCGAGATAGGGCGCGCTGCCCATCTGCCAGAACAGCCAGGACAGGCATTCGGCGCGGGCGGCCGGCGCGGTGGGCAGCAGGGCACCGAACTTCTCAGCTAGGTGCATCAGGATCGCGCCCGATTCGAACACGCGGATCGGCTCCGCGCCGCTCCGGTCCAGCAGCGCCGGGATCTTCGAATTGGGGTTCACGCCCACGAAGCCGCTGCCGAACTGGTCGCCGTCGCCGATGCGGATCAGCCAGGCGTCATATTCCGCGCCGGCGTGGCCGAGTTCGAGCAGCTCCTCCAGCAGGATCGTCACCTTCTGCCCGTTGGGCGTCGCCAGCGAGTAGAGCTGCAGCGGATGGCGGCCGACGGGCAGCGCCTTCTCGTGCGTGGCGCCGGCGATCGGGCGGTTGATGTTGGCGAAGCGGCCGCCGCTGGCCTTCTCCCAGGTCCAGATTGCGGGGGGCGTATAGGTTGGGGTCTCTGTCATGATGCGCTCCGATTGTCGCCGAAGGTGACGGATACGGTTGCGGGCGGCGCCGGCGTCAGCGGCCGCCGGGCGGCCTGCCCTTGCCGCGCGGCGGCGGGCGAAGGAACCCGCCGGGCGAAGCCGAGGCGCGCGGGGTTGGGGCCAACCGGCACGCGCCCGCTCAATCGGCCACGGTCGGGGCCATGGGCCGGACGCTGGTGCGGGCGATCATCGCGTTGACATAGTCCAGCTTGGCCGTGACCGCCGCAGAAAGATGGAACGGGTAGAGATCCGGCTGGCCCATGCTGCGGTTGATCGCGTTGAGGGCGAAGGAATAGGGCACGATCTGCGCGACGAGATCGTCCGTCGCCGCGCGATAGGGGTCGAACGCAACCGCCGCGCCGGGATGCGCCTCCGGCCCCGGAAACGGATCGAGCCGGGTGCCGAAGCCGCCCAGCGCCGCCAGCGTATCGACGATGTGGAGCAGGTGGGCGAAGGTCTCGGCGAAATCCTCCCACGGATGGGATGTGGCGTAGAAGCTCACATAATCGTCGGTCCACGCCTTGCCGCTGCTATAGTGGTTCTGCAGCGCGGAGGCGTAATCGAGCGTCTCGTCGCCGAACACGGCACGGAACCGCTGGAGCTCCTCCGCATCGTGGCGGATCAGCCGATCCCAGTAATAATGGCCCACCTCGTGGCGGAAGTGGCCCAGCAGGGTGCGATAGGGCTCGCCCATCTCGCGGCGGATGCGCTCGCGCTCGACATCGTCGGCCTCGATCAGGTTCAGCGTGATCAGGCCGCCATTGTGGCCGGTGAGGATCTGCGGCTGGCCGTTCATCTCCGCCACGGGATCGTAGAGCAGATCGAAGGTCAGCCCCTGCGGCAGACCGCTGGCCTGCGCCTCGGGATGCGTCTCGATCGGCACGCCCAGCCGCAGCAGGGTGTGGAACAGCCGGCGCTTGGCCGCCTCCACCTTGCCCCAGCGTTCCGGCACGGTCGCGATCGTGAGGTCCGGGATCATGCGGTTGTGCCGGCAGGCCCGGCAGAAGGGCGTCGGCTCGGCGGCGCCGACCAGCCAGTTGCACACCTCGAAGCCGTTATTGTTCTCGCACACCCGCACCTCGTGCGGGTTGCCCGCGCCGTCGCGCCAGGTGGTCAGATTGTCGCCGAGGAACAGGAAGGCGTCGGACGCGGGATCGTAGCCGAGGGTGAAGTGGCAGGCGGGGCAGATGCGCACCTCGAAATGCAGCAGGCGGTTGCAGTTGGGGCAGGAGAAGGGTGCCACGCGCGTTCGTCGCCTGTGCCTGAGGGTTGGACCGCGATGAACGCGAATGTGCCGACATCGTGCCGCGCGCATCGCGAAACTTTGGTCTTGCGCAAGCCGGCGGGACTGCACATCTGACCTGTGGCGGATCTGCAACAGATGGCGGTCCGCGCGAGCATACCGTAACGGGCAGGGCATGGCGGACCTATATTCGAAACTCGGCGTGGAACGCGGCGCGGACGAGGCCGCGATCAAGAAGGCCTATCGCCGGCTGGCGAAGGAGCTGCACCCGGACCGCAATCAGGACAATCCGAAGGCTACGGAGCGGTTCGCCGACGTGACGGCGGCCTACGACCTGCTGACCGACAAGGACAAGCGCGCCCGCTACGATCGCGGCGAGATCGACGAGCAGGGCAATCCCAAGGCGCCGTTCGGCTTCGGTGGCGGCGGCGGGGGCGGCGGCTTCCGCCCCGGGGCCGGCGGCGGGCAGGGCGGCTTCGAGTTCAATGGCGAGGGCGGCGACTTCGGCGACATCTTCGAGGGGCTGTTCGGCGGCGCCGCCGGCGGTCGCGGGCGTGGCGGCTTCAACCCCGGCTTCGGCGGCGGCGCGCGCCGGCCCGCGCCGAAGGGCGCCAACGTGGCCTATCGCCTCTCCGTGCCGTTCGAGGAGGCGGCGGCGCTGAAGCCGCAGCGCGTGACCCTCTCCGACGGCAAGACGATCGACATCAAGCTGCCGGCGGGCGTGGAGGACGGCACCCAGATGCGCCTGACCGGCAAGGGCGAGATCGGCCCCGGCGGCGCCGGCGATGCGATGCTGACGATCGAGGTGCGCCCCCACCGCTTCTTCACCCGCGACGGCGACGACGTGCGGCTGGACCTGCCGATCGGCCTGGACGAGGCGGTGAAGGGCGCGGCGGTGACGACGCCGACCGTGGAGGGCGCGGTGAAGCTGACGGTGCCGCGCGGCGCCACATCCGGCAAGGTGCTGCGGCTGAAGGGCCGCGGCTTCCACCGCAAGGATGGCGGCCGCGGCGATCAGCTCGTCACCCTGGCGATCGACATCCCGGCCGACGATGCCGAGCTGGAGGCGTTCGTCGAGCGGTGGAGCGGCGGCGCCGCGCGCAACCCAAGGGCGGGGCTGGGCGTCTAGCCGCCCGTGCAGGAGATCTCGCCCGAGACGCCAGAGGAACGGGCCAAGCGCGGGGCAGTTCGCAGCCGCTTCGATCGCTCGCTGGATCGGGTGCGGCCGGGCAGCAAGGCGTTCGCGGTGCTGAAGCGGGTGGCGGTCGGCGTCTACTCGGATGGCTTCATCCACGCCGGCAACCTGGCCTATCTGGCGCTGCTCACGCTGTTTCCGTTCTTCATCATCCTGGCGGCGTTGGCGCAGTTCTTCGGCCACGGGCCGGATACGCTGCGGGCGATCGACAGCTTCCTGCGCACGGTGCCGCCGGCCGTCGCCCAACTGCTGCGCCAGCCGATCATGGACGTGCTGGCCGCGCGCACCGGATCGCTGCTGTGGCTGGGCGCGCTGGTGGGCCTGTGGACGGTCGGCAGCTTCATCGAGACGATCCGCGACATCCTGCGCCGCGCCTACGGCACCGGCTATTCGCGTGCCTTCTGGCACTATCGCATGACGTCGGCGGCGCTGATCATCGTATCGGTGGTGATGGCGCTGGCGGCGTTCAGCGCGCAGGTGCTGCTGACGGCGGCGGAGCAGTTCATCACCCGCCTACTGCCCTTCGCATCCGATATGGGGCGGTGGATCGGCCTCGGCCGGCTGGCGCCGCTGGCGATGCTGGCGGTGGCGCTCTACTTCCTGTTCTACTCGCTTACGCCGTCCAAATACCGCCTCTCGGCCTGCCCGAAGTGGCCGGGGGCGATGTTCACCGCCTTGTGGTGGATGTCGGTGACGATGGCGCTGCCGCACGCGCTGGCGCTGCTGGGCGGCTATGACCGCACCTATGGCGGGCTGGCGGGCACGATCATCGCGCTGTTCTTCTTCTGGCTGGTCGGCTTCGGTCTGGTCATCGGCGCGCATCTGAACGCGGCACTGGCGGAAACCCCCGGGTCGCGCGTAAGGGAAGCGCCGGACACGGCTTGAGGGAGCGATAATGGCAGGCCTGATGGAAGGGAAACGCGGCCTGATCATGGGGCTGGCGAATGATCGGTCGCTGGCGTGGGGCATTGCGAAGGCGCTGGGCGAACAGGGTGCCGAGATGGCGTTCAGCCACCAGGGCGAGGCGCTGGCCAAGCGGGTGCGGCCGCTGGCGGCGGATGTCGGCTCCGACTTCCTGATCGATTGCGACGTGAGCGACATGGCCAGCATCGACACGTGCTTCGCCACCCTGGCGCAACGCTGGCCGACGATCGACTTCCTCGTCCACGCGATCGGCTTCTCCGACAAGAACGAGCTGCGCGGCCATTATGTCGACACCAGCCTGGACAATTTCCTGCTGACGATGAACGTCTCGGCCTACTCGCTGGTGGCGGTGACGAAGCGGGCGCGTGCGATGATGCCCGACGGCGGCGCGATCCTGACGCTCAGCTACTATGGCGCCGAGAAGGTGGTGCCGCACTATAACGTGATGGGCGTCGCCAAGGCGGCGCTGGAGACCAGCGTCAAATATCTGGCGATGGACCTCGGGCCGGAAAATATCCGCGTCAACGCCATCTCCGCCGGGCCGATCAAGACGCTGGCGGCCAGCGGCATCGGCGATTTCCGCTACATCCTGAAGTGGAACGAGCTGAACGCACCGCTGCGCCGCAACGTGACGATCGAGGATGTCGGCGGCGCCGGCGTCTACCTCCTCTCCGACCTGGCGAGCGGGGTGACGGGCGAGATCCACCATGTCGATGCCGGCTACAACGTGATCGGCATGAAGGCCGAGGATGCGCCCGATATCGCGCTGGCATGATGCCGACGGTTCTGCGTGAGGGCGGGCTGAGGGTTATCATCTACACGACCGATCATGCGCCGCCGCACGTCCACGTATTCGGCGACGGTGAGACGAAGATCGGCCTGGGTGATGGAGCAAATGCATCCGAGGTAATCCGGCGGGTGGATGCCACTATCGCCGAGAGTCGACGTGCCCTGCGGATCGTGCGAGGATCGCACGCGTATCTGATGAGATGCTGGACCGATCTTCATGGCTGAAGCGAGCGAGGAAATGTTCGAGACGGCGCTTCGCCGAGGCGAGCTGGATCTCGTGACCAGGCCGCGTGCACGCGCCGCGCGCTACGATGCGGCGCAGGGCCATATCGTCATCGATCTGGTCAGTGGCGCCACATTCAGCTTTCCCGCCCATCTGGCGCAGGGGCTGGAGCAGGCAACCGCCGATCAGCTGGCGCAGGTGGAAATCTTGGGAGCCGGCTTCGGGCTGCACTGGGAAGCCCTTGATGCCGACCTGACCGTCGACGGATTGATGGCCGGGCGGTTTGGTTCGGCACGCTACATGGCGGAGCGGTTCGGCAAGGGCTGGCAGGCTGAAGCCGCCGCATGAGCTTCAACACCTTCGGTCGTATCTTCCGCTTCACCACCTGGGGAGAGTCGCACGGGCCGGCGCTGGGCGCCGTCGTCGATGGCTGTCCGCCGGGGCTGGCGCTGGCGGAGGGCGACATCCAGCCGTGGCTGGACCGGCGCCGGCCCGGCACCTCGCGCTTCACCACCCAGCGGCAGGAGCCGGATGCCGTGCGCATCCTCTCGGGCGTGTTCGAGGGGCGGACGACCGGCACGCCGATCAGCCTGATGATCGAGAATGTCGACCAGCGATCGAAGGATTATGCGGAGGTGGCGCGCGCCTATCGCCCCGGCCACGCCGATTACGCCTATGACGCGAAATACGGCTTTCGCGACCATCGCGGCGGTGGCCGATCCTCCGCGCGCGAGACGGCGGCGCGGGTGGCAGCCGGGGCCGTGGCGCGGGCGGTGATCCCGGAGGTGCGGATCCGCGCCTGCCTGGTGGAGCTGGGCGGCGACGCGATCGACCGCGCGGCCTTCGACGACGGCGAGATCGATCGCAACCCGTTCTTCTGCCCCGATGCCGCGGCGGCCGCGCGGTGGGAGGCGATCGTCGACGGCGCGCGCAAGGCGGGATCGTCGGTCGGCGCGATCGTGGAATGCGTGGCGGAAGGTGTGCCGGCCGGATGGGGCGCGCCGCTCTACGCCAAGCTGGACGGCGAGCTGGCCGCCGCCTGCATGAGCATCAACGCCGTGAAGGGTGTGGAGATCGGCGACGGTTTCGCCGCGGCACGGCTGACCGGCGAGACGAACGCCGATCCGATGCGGCCGGGCGATGACGGCCGGCCGATCTTCCTCGCCAACCATGCCGGCGGGATCGCCGGCGGCATCGCGACCGGCCAGCCGGTGGTGCTGCGCGTGGCGCTGAAGCCCACCTCCTCGATCCTCACGCCCGTGCCGACGATCGATCGCGCCGGGCAGGAGGCCGAGATCCGCACGAAGGGCCGGCACGATCCCTGCGTCGGCATCCGCGCCGCGCCGGTGGTGGAGGCGATGGTGGCGCTGGTGCTGGCGGATCAGAAGCTGCTGCACCGCGCGCAGTGCGGCTGAGCCGGGCGGCGTTCGCGGAGAGCCTGCGAGGCGGCGGCATCCAATCGCGCCGCCGGCCGTTATGCGGTCTCCTTCAGGAGAGCAAAATCATGCGTCATCTCAAGATCCTCGCGGCGATCGCGATCGCCCTGCCCGGTTATGCCATGGCCCAGGTCGGCCCCAACCCGTCCGTCAGCGGCGGATCGCTCGATCCGACGATGGGGCCGTCCTCCGACACGATGACCGCGCCGAACGACGCCGCGAGCTCCACCAACCAGCCGACTGTGGGCAGCCAGACGGGTTCGTCGATGGACAGCACGATGTCCGGCCCGGCCGGCACGCGAACGGGTGCGTCGGTAGGCACGAAGGCCGGCGCGACGGGCGCGATGCCGAGCACCACGACAGACAGTTCGGCAACGTCGACCATGTCGACCACCACCGGCACGAAGGCGGGCACGACGACCGGCACCCGGACCAAATCGTCGACCAAGCGCCGCTGATCGCTATGGGCGCGGCGGCGGGCTGCCGGTTTCGTTCAGCCCGCCGCCGAGTGCCACGTAGAGGCTGACGCGGCTCTGCAACTCGGTGCGACGCGCCGAGATCAGCGCCTGCTCGGCCTCGAACAGGTTCCGCTCGGCATCGAGCACCTCGATATAGTTCGCCACGCCGTTGCGGTAGCGTGAGCGGGCAAGCCCGGCCAACTGGCGCTGGGCGACGGCGGCACGCTGCTGCGCCTCCACCTGCTCGGCGAGGTAGCGGCGCCCCGCCAGCGCGTCCGCCACTTCCTGAAAGGCCACCTGGATCGCCTTCTCGTAATTGGCGAGGGCGATATCGGCCTGGGCCTTCGCCACCTCCAGATTGCCCTCGCGACGACCCCAGTCGAAGATCGGCAGATCGAGCGTCGGCCCGACGCTGTAGAGGAAGCTGCCCGACTTGAAGAGATCGCCGAGCGCGGTTGAGGCGAAGCCGGCGCTGCCGGTGAGCGTGATCGACGGGAAGAAGGCGGCGCGGGCGGCGCCGATATTGGCGCGGGCGCCGCGCAGCTGTTCCTCGGCGGCGATCACGTCCGGCCGGTTGTCCAGCAGGTCGGACGGCAGGCCGGGCGCGATATCCCGCGTGATCGGCTGATTGGCGGTGGAGAGCGCCCGCGGCAGCGCATCGAAGGGGATCGGCTGGCCGATCAGCACCGCCGCCTGATCCCGCGTCTGGGCGAGCTGGAGGCGGAGGGCGGCGAGGGCGGTCTCAGCCTGGGTCAGCAGCGTCTCGGCCTGGCGATAGTCGAGCGCGGAGGTGACGCCCGCGTCCAGCCGCAGCTTGGCGATGCGCAGGCCTTCCTTGCGGCTCGTCACCGTCCGCTCGGCCAGCTCGATCCGCTCGATATATTCGCGCGCGGTGAGGTAGAGCGTCGCGACGTCGCGGATCAGCGAGAGGCGGAACGCGCGCTCGGCGGCGACGGTGGAGAGGTAGTTCGCGCGCGCCGCCTCCGTCAGGTTCGCCACGCGGCCCCAGAAATCGAGCTCGAAGGCGGAGACGCCGATGTTCACGGCGTAGCGATCCAGCGTGATCGCGCCGACGCCAGAAGTATCGATGCCGGTGCCCACGCCCGTGCCCACGCCGGTTCCGGTGCCCGTGCCGGTTCCGGTGCCCGTACCTGTGCCGGCACCGGTGCCGGGCGTGGTGCCGACGCCGCCGGTGGCGCCCAGCGCGTTCGCGCCGAAGCGGCTGCGGGTGTAGCTGCCGTTGGCGCCGATCGTCGGAAGACGGTCCGCGCCCTGCACGCGATACTGGCCGCGCGCCTCCGCCACCCGCGCGACGGACACGCGCAGATCGCGGTTATGCTCCAGCGCCAGCGCGATCAGCGCCTGGAGACGCTGATCGGGGAAGAATTCGCGCCAGCCGATCTCGGGTGCCCGGCGGGTGCCGATCTCGGGCTGATATTCCGGCTGGTAGGCGGGCGCCACCGGCAGCGGCGGGCGCGTGTGCGGCGGGGCGAGCGAGCAGGCGGACAGCGCCGTCGCCGCCAGCAGCGCGAATGGGGGCTTACGCATGGGCCGGCTCCCCGTCGCGCGGCGGCTCGCCGTCGCGGCGCTCGTCCGGCCCGCCGTCGCGGCGCTTGTCCGGCTTGCCGCCGTGGCCGGTGGCGTGCGGCTGCTTGCGGGTGAGCCAGCGGCGAACCGCGATGTAGAAGACCGGGATGAAGAAGATGCCGAACAAGGTCGCCGTGATCATCCCGCCCATCACGCCGGTGCCGACCGCGCGACGGCTGGCGGCGCCCGCGCCGGTGGCGATGACGAGCGGCACCATGCCCAGGATGAAGGCAAGCGAGGTCATGATGATCGGCCGCAGCCGCAGCTTCACCGCCTCCATGGTGGCGTCGTGCACGCTCTCGCCCTCGGCCTCCCGCTCGATCGCGAACTCCACGATCAGGATCGCGTTCTTGGCGGCGAGGCCGATGATCGTGATGAGGCCGACGTTGAAGTAGACGTCCGCCGAGAGGCCGCGGAAGGTGGTGAACAGCACCGCGCCCAGCACGCCGAGCGGCACCACCAGCAGCACCGCGATCGGCACCGTCCAGCTCTCGTAGAGCGCGGCGAGCAGCAGGAAGACGACGATGATCGACAGGCCGAGCAGGCCCGCGACCTGGCCGCCGGCCTCCCGCTCCTCGAACGCGGTGCCGGTCCACTCGAAGGTGAAGCCGCCGGGAAGCTGGCCGGCCAGCCGCTCCATCTCGTTCAGCGCCTCGCCGGTCGAGTGACCGGGCGCCGGCGTGCCGGATATCGTGGCAGACGAGTAGCCGTTGTACCGCTGGAGCTGCGGCGGGCCGGACGTCCAGCTGGCGCGGGTGAAGGCGCTGAACGGCACCATCTGCCCGCTCGTGTTGCGCACGCGCAGGTTCAGCACGTCCTCCGGCGTCATGCGGAACGGCGCGTCGGCCTGCAACAGCACGCGCAGCACGCGCCCGTCGCGGTTGAAATCGTTGGCGTAGGCGGAGCCGAAGGCGATCGAGAGGGTGGCGTTCACGTCCGCGATCGAGAGACCCAGCGCGCGCGCGGTGACGCGATCGATCAGCACCCGCAGCTGCGGCGCGTCCTCCATCCCCTCCGGCCGCACGCCGGCGAGGATCGGGCTTTTGCCGGCCATGCCGAGCAGCTGGTTGCGCGCCGCCATCAGCGCCGCATTGCCCTTGCTCTCGCGATCCTGGAGCTTGAAGGTGAAGCCGCTGGCGTTGCCGAGCTCCTGGATCGGCGGCGGCGAGAGCGCGAAGATCATCGCTTCCGGCACCGAGCCGAGCGCGCCCATCGCCTTGCCCACCATCGCCTCGGCCGAATTGTCCTTGCCCTTGCGATCCTCCCACGGGTGCAGGGTGGTGAACATCATCGCCGCGTTCTGGCCCTGGCCGAAGAAGCTGAAGCCCCGCACCAGCACGGTATCCTCCACCTGCGGCTGGGCGGCGAAGAACGCCTTCATCTTGTTCAGCGCCTCGTTCGTGCGCTCCAGCGTGGCGCCCGGCGGGGCCTGCACCACGGAGATCAGGTAGCCCTGATCCTCGGTCGGCAGGAAGCCGCCGGGCACGCGGGTGAACAGGAAGCCGGTGAGGCCCAGCAGCACCAGAAACACCGCCAGCCAGCGCAGCGGCCGGCCGAGCATGGAGCCCACGCCGCGCTGGTAGCGATCGGTGGTGCGGCCGAACCAGCCGTTGAACCAGCCGAAGAAGCGGGTGGCGAAGGCGAAGCGGCCGGGCTTCGCCTGCTCGTCCTTCTGCTCGTGCGGCTTCAGCAGCGCGGCGCAGAGCGCCGGCGTGAGGGTGAGCGCCAGCAGCGCCGAGAAGGCGATTGAGACGACGAGGGTGATCGAGAATTGCCGGTAGATGCCGCCCGTGGAGCCGGGGAAGAAGGCCATCGGCACGAACACCGCCATCAGCACCAGGGTGATGCCGATGATGGCGCCGGTGATCTGGTCCATCGCCTTGATCGTCGCCTCGCGCGGGGCGAGATGCTCCTCGGCCATGATCCGCTCGACATTCTCGATCACCACGATCGCGTCGTCGACGAGGATGCCGATCGCCAGCACCATGCCGAACAGGCTGAGCACGTTGATCGAGAAGCCGAACACCCAGAGGCCGAGGCAGGCGCCGGCCAGCGCGATCGGCACGACGAGGGTCGGGATCACCGTGGCGCGCCAGTTCTGCAGGAACAGGAACATCACGATGAAGACGAGCACCATCGCCTCGATCAGCGTCTTCACGACCTCGTCGACGGAGGCGGTGATGAACGGCGCGGTCTGGTAGGGGGTGGACCAGGCGACATCCGCCGGCAGCGTCTTCTCCAGCGCCTTCAGCTGGGCGCGGACGCCCTCGCTGGTGGCGAGCGCGTTGGCGCCGGGCACGGTCTGCACGGCGATGCCGGCCATCGGCCGCCCGCTCAGCTCGTTGCCGGTGACGTAGCTCTGCGCGCCGAGCTCGACCCGCCCGACATCGGCGAGGCGGACGGTGGAGCCGTCGGGATTGGCGCGCAGGATGATGTTCTCGAACTGCTCCGGATTGGTGAAGCGGTTCTGCGTGACGATCGTCGCGTTCAGCTCCGCGCCCTTGGCGATCGGCTGGTCGCCGATCTGGCCGCCCGCCGTCTGGCTGTTCTGCTCCTGCACCGCCGCCAGCGCCTCGGCCGCCGAGAGGTTGAAGTTGGCGAGCTTGTCCGGATCCAGCCAGATCCGCATGGCATATTCGGAGCCGAACAGCCGCAGGTCGCCGACGCCCTTCACCCGCCGCAGCTCGTCGAGGATCTGGGTGTTGGCGACGTTGCCCAGCTCCAGCGCGGACATCGTGCCGCTCTTGGAGGTGAGCGCGACGATCATCAGGAAGCCGCTGGACGCCTTGTTGACGATGATGCCCTGGCGGCGCACCTCCTCCGGCAGACGCTGCTCGACGCGGGTGAGGCGGTTCTGCACCTCCGTCTGCGCGACATCCAGATCGGTGCCGGCCTGAAAGGTGAGGGTGATCGTGGCCGTGCCGTTCGACTGGCTGGTGGAGGCCATGTAGAGGAAGCCCTCGACCCCGTTCAGCTCCTGCTCGATGATCTGGGTGGCGTTCTGCTCCAGCGTCTGCGCGTCCGCGCCCGGATAGGTGACGCCGATCGTGAGCGAGGGTGGCGCCACCGTCGGATACTGCTCGATCGGCAGCGCGCGCAGCGCCATCAGGCCGGCCAGCGCGATGCCGAGGGCGATCACCCAGGCGAACACCGGGCGATCGACGAAGAAGCGGGCGATCATGGCGTCAGCGGGCCGCGGCCGGGGCGGCCGGCCTGGCGCCAGCCGCGCTGCCCTGCGGCGCCTGCCTGCCAGGCGGCGCGATCCGCACCGGCGCGCCGGGCCGCACCTTCTGCAACCCGTTGACGATGACGCGGTCGCCGGGCGCCAGGCCGGAGCGGATGACCCAGTTGCCGCCCTGCAGCTCGCCCAGCCGCACCGGCCGGGCGGCGGCGACGTTGTTCTTGCCGACCACCATCACGCTGGCGCCCTGCGGGCCGATCTGCACGGCGCGCTGCGGCACCTGCAACCCCTGCGTGGTGACGCCGCCCTCGATCCGCGCGCGGACGAACTGGCCGGGCAGCAGCACCCGCTGCGGGTTGGGGAACTCGGAGCGGATCGAGACGGTGCCGGTATTCTCGTCCACCGACATGTCGAGGAAGTCGAGGTGGCCGGCCTGGGGGTAGCGGGTGCCGTCCTCCAGCTCCAGCGTGACGCGGACGCGATCGAGCTGCGGCGCGCGCACCGCGCCGCTGGCCAGATCGCGGCGCAGCTTCAGCAGATCGCCGCGCGACTGGGAGAAGTTGACGTAGACGGGATTGAGCTGCTCCACCGTGGTCATCAGGGTCGCCTGGCTGGCGCTGACGAGGGCGCCCTCCGTCACCTGCGCGCGGCCCGCGCGGCCGGCGATGGGCGAGGTGACGATCGTGTAGGTGAGGTCGAGCCGCGCCCGATCCAGCTGCGCGCGGGCGCTGGCGGCATCCGCCTGGCCCTGGCGCTGCTGGGCGACGGCAGCGTCATACTCCTGCCCGCTGATCGCCTGCTCGCCCACCAGTGTGGAATAGCGGCGGACGACCTGCGCGGCGTTGGTGGCGGCGGCCTGCGCGCGGGCGAGGGCGCCCTTGGCGGCATCATAGGCGGCCTGGTTCTCGCGCGGATCGATGCGGAACAGCGCCTGGCCGGCGCGCACGTCGGTGCCTTCCTCGTACAGCCGGCGCTCGACGATGCCGTCCACCCGCGCGCGCACCTCGGCGGTGCGCACCGCCTGCACGCGGCCCGGCAGCTCGATGACGTTGGCGACAGGCTGGGTGGCGAGGGTGATGACGCCCACTTCGGGCGGAGGCGGCGGCGCCTGTTCCGCCTTCTTGCCGCACGCGGCGAGCGACACGCTGGCGAGCAGGAGCGCCGCGCAAGAGAATCGTCGACGGGGAAACATGGAGCTGCTCTGTCCTTTGCCGCTCGTCCGGATCACGGAGCGATCCCGGTTGCCTAGAAATGTAAGCTGCGCTACATATCGGGTCAACGAAAATCTTGTGCGCTGCAAAAGGGAGGCGACGCCGGATGAGTGTAGCCGATGGTTGCGGCCGCGGCGAGGGACGGCGGGAACGTCGCCGAGGGGCGATGATCGCGGCGGCGCGGGCGCTGTTCCTGGAACGCGGCTTCGACGCCGTGACCCTGGGCGAGATCGTCCGCCGTTCGGGCGGTTCGCTCTCGACCTTCTACGAGCTGTTCGAGAACAAGGCCGGCGTGCTGGGCGCGATCGTGGCCGGCGAACGGTTTGACGGGCAGGAGCGACTCGGCGCGATCGTGGCGCGGCGCGGCACCGCCGCCGAGACGCTGCGGGCGATCGCGGCCTCGATCCACGAGGATCTGACCGGGCCGGAGGTGGTCGGCATCATGCGCATCGTGATGGCCGAATCGCTGCGCAACGCCGCCTTCGCGCGATCGATCTACGAGAATGCCCATGTGCCGCGCATCGCGTGGCTTACCGATCTGTTCGCCGGTTGGGCGGCGGAGGGGCATGCGCGGATCGCGAACCCGGTGCTCGCCGCCGAGTTCTTCCTAGGGCTGATCCTGCACGCCGCGCAGATGCGCGCCCTGTTCTGCGAGCCGGCGGTACCGCAGACCGCCGAGTGGCATGAATGCATGGCTGAGGCAGTCAACCTGTTCGTTGCCGGCTATGCGATCACCGGCGAAGCTGGCAGGTCCGGCGCATGACGCCTCCCGCCGAGATCATTCCCGCCGCCACCCTCGTTCTGCTGCGCGCCGATACCGGCGGCGGCGCGGCCGAGTTGCTGATGATCGAGCGCGCTGGCGCCATGCGCTTCGCCGCCGGCGCGCTGGTGTTCCCCGGCGGCCGCGTCGATCCCGGCGACCACGCGCTCGCCGCCCTCCTCGCGCCGCCGGACGAGGCGGAGATCGTGGCGGCCAAGGTGGCGGCGGTGCGCGAGACGATCGAGGAGGTGGGCATCGCGGTGGCGCTGGCCCCCGCGCCCGACCAGCCGACGATCGATCGCCTGCGCGCCGGCCTGGCCGGCGGCGGCGCCTTTGCCGCGCTGCTGGCGGCGGAAGGGCTGGCGATTGATCCGGCGGCGCTGCTGCCGTTCGCGCGCTGGCGGCCGGACCTGGGCCTGGTGCGCAACTTCGACACTTTCTTCTTCATCGCCGCGGCGCCGGCGGACGCGGTCGCCACGCCGGACGGGGGCGAGAGCGTGAGGGCGCTGTGGGGCACCGCGCAGGCGCTGCTGGCCGGCGCCGACGACGGCCACCACCGCCTGATCTTCCCCACGCGACGCAATCTCGAATGGCTGGCACGCATCGAATCGGTCGAGGCGGCGCAGCATCACGCCACGCTCTTTCCGATGCGGCTCGTCACGCCGTGGATCGAGGCGCGCGACGGCGAGAAGTGGCTCTGCATCCCGGAGGATCTCGGCTATCCGGTGACGGCGCAGCTGGCATCGGAGGCGCTGCGCAGCTGATCCGCCGCTATCGCAGCCGGCGGCGATCCGCCAGCCACTGCGCGACCGCGACCGCGATGCCCAGCGCGGCTCCGGCGAGCACGCCCGCCGAGGGCTGGTGGAGGACGAAGCCGACGATCGCGCCGGCGATCACGGCGACGGCGATGAAGGCGCCGGCGGCGCGGGGTTCGGGAGCGGGGGGCTGGGGCACGGCGATGCTCTTGCCACCACATCGCCGGTGGCGCCACCCCGTCCCGAAACGGAACGCACGCGTGCCGACCGTCCCGCCGCGGGACGCCGACGCAGGCCGTTCTCGGCTACGCGCGGCGGGATCGCGCCGCGCGGCGCGGCTGGCACGATCGTTGAACCTGTGCCGGCTCCGCCCGAAAGGATCGTCATGCAGCAGCCGCTTTTCGTCGCCGACCGGGCGAGCCTCGATCGCGCGGCCGAGCTGATCGATCGCTTCGGCATCCACGCACGGGGCGAGGCGGCGACGCGTGCGTCGCACAGCCGCGATGTCGGCAACGTGCTCCATTTCTGCCGCTGGCGGCAGGTGGAGCGGCTGATCCTCGCCCTCTCGCTGGCGGAGCCGGTCGGCACGTTGCACTGAGGCGGGCCGGCAAATCGGGCCGTTCGCCGGCCCGACGGGCGTTTACGCGCTGGCGGGGGCGGGCGCCCGGCGCTAGTTTCCGGCCATGCAGCCCGTGTTCGCGTGTCGCCTGCTGGCGGCGGCGCTTGTCCTTTCCCGTGTTCCGGCGGCTGCCCTGGCGCAGGAAGCGCCCGTATCCGATCCCGTCGCGGCGCTGCCGCCGGCCGCCGCGCTGGACCCCGCATCGCCACTGGAGCCGCTGCCCGGCCTGGGCGTGGACTGGCCCGATCTGGCCGCGCCGGGCGACGCCGCCCCCGGTCAGGCGGCCGGCGCGGCCAGCTACGAGGCCGACGCCACGCGGCGCTACCGCTTCGCGATCGAGGGGGTGGAGGGGCTGGAGGGGGTCGATCCGGCGGCGCTCCGGCTGCGCTTCGATCAGGTCTCCGCCCTGGCCGCCGGGCAGGGCAAGCCGGCCAACGTGGCGCAGATCGATCGCCGCGCGCGGGAGGACGAGGATGGCCTGCGCGATCTGCTGCGCGCCTACGGCTATTATGACGCGGTCGTCACCGCGCGGGTGGAGGCGACGGCCGGCGGCGGGCCGATCCACGTCACTCTGGGTGCGGAGGCGGGGCCGGTCTACCGCTTCGCCTCGGTCGATCTCACCGGACTGGACGCGGCGGGCGACAAGGCGCCGGCGCTGCGCCGCGCCTACCCGATCGCCGCCAACGAGATCGTGAGCGCCGACAAGGTGACAGCCGCCGACGCGGCCCTGCGCACGGCGCTGGGGCGGGAGGGCTTCGCCTTCGCCAAGGTGGGCGAGACGCGGATCGTGGTCGATCATGACAGCCACACCGCCACCCTGGCGCTGAACGTCGCCACCGATGGCGCGCAACGGTTCGGCGCGATCCAGGTGCGCGGGCGGCAGCTGTTCACGGCCCGGCATCTGGGCCGCATTGCCCGTTTCGCCCCCGGCGACCCGTATGACGCGGCCATGCTGGAGGATTTCCGCCGCGCGCTGATCCAGACCGGGCTCGTCTCCTCGGTGGAGCTGAAGCCGGTGCCCGCCGCCACGCCGGGCGTGGTCGACATCGCCGTGCGGCTGGAGCGCGCGCCGCGACGCACGGTGGCGGGCGAGGTGGGCTACGGCACGGGCGAGGGCGTGCGAGCCGAGATCAGCTGGCAGCACCGCAACCTCATCAAGCCGGAGGGCGCCGTCACCTTCCGCGCCGTAGCCGGCACGCAGGAGCAGCTGCTGGGCGCGGCACTGCGCCGCAGCAACTACAAGGCGCGCGATCGGGTGCTGACGGCGCAGATCGTCGCCAGCCACACCAATCGCGACGCCTATGACGCCCGGACGTTCACCGTGGGCGGCGGCATAGAGCGGCAGACGAACATCATCTGGCAGAAGAAATGGACCTGGTCGATCGGCGGCGAGCTGACCGCATCGGACGAGCGGGACGTAATCGCCGCCACCGGCACGCCGCGCCGCCGCACCTTCTTCATCGCGGCGCTGCCCGGCACGCTGGCGTATGACGGCACCGACGATCTGCTGAACCCGACGCGCGGCTATCGCCTGTCCGGCCGGCTTTCCCCGGAGGCGTCGTTGCAGAACGGCGCGTTCGGCTATGCCCGCGCGCAGATCGACGGCAGCGCCTATCTGCCGGTAACGGGGCGGACGGTGGTGGCCGGCCGCATCCGGCTGGGCACGATCGCGGGCGCCAGCCGGGATCGCATCGCGCCTTCGCGGCGCTTCTACTCGGGCGGCGGCGGATCGGTGCGCGGCTACGGCTATCAGCGGATCGGCCCGCGCGACGTGGACAATGATCCGATCGGCGGCCGCAGCCTGGCCGAGTTCGCGGTGGAGGCGCGCGTGCGCTTCGGCGATTTCGGCGTCGTGCCGTTCCTCGACGGCGGCAACCTCTACACCGATGCGCTGCCGCGCTTCACCGGCCTGCGCTACGGCGCGGGCATCGGCGCGCGCTACTACACCAATTTCGGCCCGATCCGCGTGGACGTGGGCACGCCGCTGAACCGCCGGCCGGGCGATTCCCGCATCGCCGTCTACGTCTCGCTGGGCCAGGCCTTCTAATGGCGGAGGCGGCGGCCGAGCAGGAGATCGCGACGGTGCCGGCGCGACGACGGCGGCGCCGCTTCCGCCCGCTGCGCTGGCTGGGGCTGGTGCTGCTTTCGCTGATCGCGCTGATCGTCGCGGGCCTTGTGGTGATCGATACCGATCCCGGCCACCGCTTCCTGGCGGATCGCATCGCCGCCATGGCGCCCCGCAGCGGGCTGCGCATCCGCATCGGCCGCATCGACGGTTCGATCTGGGGCGAGACGCGGCTGCGCGACGTGCGCCTCTCCGATCCGCAGGGGCTGTTCCTGGAGATACCGGAGCTGGCGCTCGACTGGCATCCCACCGCCTGGGCGGCCAACCGCCTGGACATCGATCGCCTCGCCACCGATCTGGCGATCCTGCACCGCCTGCCGAAACTGCGCTCCACCGGCGAGCGCAAGTCGATCCTGCCCGGTTTCGACATTCGCATCGGCGCGCTCGACATCCGCACCCTCAGGATCGAGCCCGCCGTCACCGGACGGCGTCGCATCGGCCGGATCGCGGGCAGGGGGGACGTGCGGCAGGGCCGCGCGATGATCGATCTCTCTGCCGCCACCAGTGCCGGCGATCGCCTGCGGCTGCTGCTGGATGCCGCGCCGGATGCCGATCGCTTCGATCTGGAGACCCGCCTGCAGGCGCCGACCGGCGGCCTCGTCGGCGCGCTGGCCGGCACGAAGCGGCCGATGGCGCTGGTGGTGAGCGGCGACGGCGGCTGGTCGGCGTGGAAGGGCAAGGCGCGGCTCGACATCTCCGCCCGTCGCATCGCCGATCTGGCGCTGGACGTGAGCGACGGCACCTATGCGCTCTCCGGCATATTGTCGCCGGCGCCGATCCTGCAGGGCAAGCTCCAGCGGCTCAGCGCGCCGCGCATCCTGGTAACGGGCGCCGCGCAGCTGGCCGACCGGCGGCTCGATTCCACGCTGTCGCTGCGTTCGCCGGCGCTGTCGCTCGATCTGGCGGGCGTCGTCGATCTGGCGGAGAGCGCGTTCGACGGGATGCGGATCAACGCCCACCTGCTGAAGCCCCCGGCGCTGTTCCCGAACATGACCGGGCGCGCGATCGACCTGCGCACCACGCTGGAAGGGCCGTTCGCCACCGCCGCCTTCGATTACGCGCTGACCGCCGACCGCATCCAGTTCGACGATACCGGCTTCGAGGAGGTGCGCGCGCAGGGCCGCGGGCGCTTCTCCGCCGCGCCGGTGGCGCTGCCGATCCGGCTGACGGCGCGGCGGGTGACGGGCGTCGGCGCGGTCGCCGGCGGCATCCTGGCCAATCTGGCGATCGACGGCACCCTGAAGGTGACGCCGCGAACGCTGACCGGCGACGGCCTGTCGCTGCGATCGGACAAGATCGCGGGCAAGCTGTCGCTGCTGCTCGATCTGGTCAGCGGCAACTACACCGTCACGCTCTCCGGCGGCCTTGCCCGCTACCTGATCCCCGGGCTCGGCATCGTCGACGTGCTCACCGAGCTGAAGGTGCTGCCCGGCCCCGGCGGACGCGGCACCACCGTGGCCGGGCGCGGGCGCGCGTGGGTGCGGCGGTTCGACAACGCCTTCCTGCGCTCGCTGGCGGGCGGGCTGCCGATGATCGAGACCGGGCTGGTGCGCGGGGCGGACGGGGTGCTGGCGCTGCGTGGCCTGGTGCTGACCGGGCCGACGGTGCGGATCGCCGGCAACGGCATCCGCCGCCGCGACGGCACCTTCTTCTTCGAGGGCGCGGGCACGCAGGGCACCTATGGCCCGCTGAAGATCCGGCTGGACGGCGACATCAGCAAGCCAAAGGTGGACCTGCTGCTCGACCGGCCGATGGAGGCGCTGGGCCTGGCCGGGGTGAGCCTGTCGCTGGATCCGACGCCCGCCGGCTTCGCCTATGCCGCGCGCGGCCAATCGACCCTGGGCCCGTTCACCAGCGGCGGCGCCATCCTATTGCCGGCGAACCAGCCAGCGGTGGTGGCGGTGGCGGCGCTGGACGTGGCGCGGACGCGGGCGAGCGGGCAGCTGCGCTCCGATCCGGGCGGCTTCACCGGGCGGCTGGCGGTGGCCGGCGGCGGGCTGGACGGGACGCTGGATTTCACGCCCACCGGGCCGGGTGCGGCGGCGGTGCAGCAGATCGGCGTGAAGCTGGCGGCGAACGGCGCGCAGTTCCCCGGCCCGCCGGTCATCGCCGTGCGGCGCGGCACGATGGAGGGCGTGATCCGGCTCGATCCGGCCGGCACCTCGATCAAGGGCAGCATCAGCGGGCAGGGCGTGCGGCGCGGCGGCCTCACGATCGCGCGGCTGGCCGCCACGGCCGACCTCACCGGCGGCAGCGGCCGGGTGCGCGCATCGATCGCCGGATCGCGCGGCCGCGCCTTCGACCTGACGACGGAGGCGGTGCTGGCGCCGGATCGCGTGCGGCTGGTGGGGCAGGGATCGGTCGATCGCCGCCCGATCCGCCTGACGACGCCGGCCGACCTGACACGCGACGGCGCGGGCTGGCGGCTGGCGCCCACCCGGCTGGAGTTCGCCGGCGGCAATGCCACTTTGGCCGGCCGCTTCGGCAGCGGCGGCGCGACGGAGGTGGATGCCGGGCTGGATCGGATGCCGCTGGCGGTGCTGGACATCGCCTCGCCCGGTCTTGGCCTCGGCGGCGCGGCGAGCGGCAAGCTCTCCTATCGGCTGGCGGCGGGCGCCACGGCGCCGACGGGCCGGGCCGATCTGATCGTGCGCGGCCTCACCCGCTCCGGCCTGGTCCTCTCGTCGCGGCCGGTCGACGTCGGCATCGCCGCCGTCCTCTCCGCCGACGCGGCGGTGGCGCGCGCGGTTGTGGCGAGCGGCGGGCGGACGATCGGCCGCGCGCAGGGCCGCGTCGCGCCGCTGGCGGCGGGCGGCGACCTCTCGGACCGGCTGGCCGCGGCGCCGCTGTTCGCGCAGCTGCGCTATGACGGGCCGGCCGACATCCTGTGGCGGCTGACCGGTGTCGAGACGATCGACCTCTCCGGCCCGGTGGCGATCGGCGCCGACGTGGGCGGGCGGCTCGGCCAGCCGCTGATCCGCGGCTCGCTGCGCACCAGCGGCGCGCGGCTGGAAAGCGCCGTCACCGGCACCGTCATCACCGGCCTGCAGGCGAGCGGCCGGTTCGACGGATCGCGGCTGGTGATCGATCGATATGCCGGCGCGACGCCCAAGGGCGGCACGGTGAGCGGCCGCGCCGCCTTCGATCTGGCCGCCGCGCGCGGTTTCGGCATGGACGTGACGATCGACGCGAAGGAGGCGGTGCTGCTGGACCGCGACGATATCGGCGCCACCGTCACCGGGCCGCTGACGATCCGGTCGGACGGGGCGGGCGGCACCATCGCCGGCGACGTGACCCTGGAGAAGGCGCGCTACCGGCTGGGGCAGGCCGCCGCCGCCGCCATCCCGCGCCTGCCCGCCACCGAGATCAACCGCCCGGCCGACGAGGGCGAGGTGGCCGCGTCGCCCGTGCCGTGGACGCTCGATCTGCACGCCAAGGCCCGCAACCGCGTGGCGGTGACGGGGCTGGGATTGGACAGCGAGTGGCGCGCCGATCTGCGGATCAAGGGCACGGTGGACAATCCGGCGATCACCGGCCGCGCCGATCTGGTGCGCGGCGGCTACGAGTTCGCCGGCCGCCGCTTCGATCTGGATCGCGGCGCCATCCGCTTCCTGGGGGAGGCGCCGCCCGATCCGGTGCTGGACATCGTCGCCCAGGCCAACATCCAGGGGCTGAACGCCACGATCCGCGTCTCCGGCACCGGCCTGAAGCCGGAGATCGACTTCACCAGCGTGCCGGCGCTGCCGGAGGACGAGCTGCTCAGCCGCCTGCTGTTCGGCACGTCCATCACCAACCTCTCCGCGCCGGAGGCGTTGCAGCTGGCGGCGGCGGTGACGTCGCTGCGGGGCGGCGGCACCGGGCTGAACCCGATCAACGCGGTGCGCCGCGCCGCCGGCCTCGATCGCCTGCGCATTCTGCCGGCGGACGTGACGACCGGGCAGCGCACCTCCGTCGCCGCCGGCAAATATATTGGCCGGCGCACCTATGTGGAGGTGATCACCGACGGGCAGGGCTATTCGGCGACGCGGGTGGAGTTCCAGATCACCCGCTGGCTCTCGCTGCTGTCGAGCATCTCCACGCTCGGGCGGACGAGCGCGAACGTCCGCGTCTCCAAGGATTATTGAGCGTGGGCTTTGCGCTTTACGGATGCGCGCGCGCCGGGGCATAGGCCGTCGATGAGCGATACGGGCTTCAAGGCGGCGGCGGCGCCGCGTTCCGGCTGGTTCCGGCGGTGGTTCCGCCGCCCCTCGCGGCTCGGTCGGATCCTCTCGATCGTGTCCGACATGGGCGCCCGGCTGGAGCGCACTGAGCGGCTGGTGCTGCGGATCCAGAAGGATGCGGAGCGGGTGCGGCTGCACACCGCGCTGGTGCTCGGCGCGGAGCGGGCGATCAGCCTGCTCGCCACCGGCGACCGCATCTACGTCGATCCGCGCGACACCGGCTGCGGCATCAACCTTCTCAGCGAAGGGCGCTACGAGGAAGACGAGATGCGGTGGTTCCGCCGCTTCCTGAAACCCGGCACGCGGATGCTGGATATCGGCGCCAATTACGGCATCTACGCGATCACCGCCGCGCCCTACATCCGCCCCGGCGGGCGGATCATCGCGTTCGAGCCGAACCCGCACATCCACGGGCTGCTGTCGTCGTCAATCTACCTTAACGGCCTGATCGACGTGATCGAGCCGCGCCGCGTGGGCGTATCGGACACCAACGGAGAGCTGCGGTTCGAGATCAACGCGAACAGCCCCGGCGGCGCGCGCGTGCTGCTGCCGCACGAGGAGCCGCGGTCCGATCACGTGCTCACCGCCGTGCCGGTCGTGCGGCTGGACGACCAGCTCGGCCCCGATGCGATCGTCGATCTCGTCAAGATCGACGTTGAGGGGCATGAGGAGAATGTGCTGCGCGGCATGCAAGGCGTGATCGCGCGATCGCCCGACATCAAGATCTTCATCGAGCTGTTCTACCTGTTCTTCCGCAGCGACGAGGATTTCGTCCGCACCCTGGCCTTCATCACGGACGATCTGCAACTGACGCCGAACCGCATCCTCGACGGCGGGCGGACCGAGGTGTGCGATGCCGCCGCGCTGCGCGGGCAGACCTGCAACCTGATCCTGAGCAGGGGGCCGCTGGCGCCGACCCCCGATCTGACGATCCACCCCTCCCAGCTGCACATCGGCGCGGATGCGCGGCGGGTGGGCGAGACGGTGGAGTGGGTGTCGCCTGGCCCGGCGAGCGGGGAGCGGATGATCGCGCACGGGCCATACGTGTTCCTGCCCGCCGGCCGCTACCGGCTGGTGATCGATGCGGACATCGAGGGCGCGGCCGACTGCCGGCTGCTCGAAAATTACGGCGACCTCATCTGGCGTCAGCGGCTTGGCCCGGGCGGCGCGCACGTCGCCGAGCTGACCCTGGAGCTCGATGCGCCGCGGCTGGAGATCGGCTTCTGGAGCAGCGGGAGCGATCCGGCCCGCTTCGTGCTGCGCAGGATCGAGTTCTGGGCGGCATAGCGCCGCCGCCTTGCTAGGCGGGATCGACATTCAGCTTTTTGCATGTCCGCTCAGCCCCTGCTCAGGATGAGCGGTTTGGATCGATGCAAGTCAAACCGGCTTGATCCGCTGAATGTCGATCCCTCCTATCCCGCGATGCCGCCATGGGCCGGTTCGGGCCGGCGTGCCTGCGCCGTCCGCCGCCACGCCGCGGCGAGCGCCGCCAGGGTCAGCGCGGCGACCGCCCACGGCGCGTGGCCCAGCGCGCCGTCGATCGCCTCGGCCACCGGATTGGCGGTGCCGCTGACCCGCTCGACGATCCAGGCGATCGCCGCGACCGCCGTCAGCGCAGCGCCGATCGTGCGCAGCGGCGCATAGGCCGGGGTGCGCGCCAGCAGCAGCAGGGCCGGCATCACGCAGGCGACGACGGCCAGCTGCACCAGCTCGATCCCCAGGTTGAAGCCCAGGATCGATTGCGCCTTCTGCAACGGCTCCAGCGCGAAGGCGCCGATGATCGTGGCGAAGGCGAGACCGTGGATCAGGCCGAAGCCGCCGGCGATCAGCGCCTCGCGCCCGGCGAACAGCGGCCGCCACGCATGCACCGCCGAGACGAGGATCGAGAGGGCGATGCCCACCTCCACCGGGCGGGCGGGCAGCGTCCAGCCCAGGAAGGCGCCGCCGATCAGCGTGATGGAGTGGCCGACGGTGAAGGCGGTGACGACGCCGAGCAGCCGCCGCGCGGTGTGCCGCAGGCCAGCATAGCCGCCCCAGCGCCGCCCCGCCGCCACCAGCGGCGCCGGCAGGATCAGCGCGATCAGGAACAGCAGGTGATCATGCCCTTCGGCGATGTGGTGCATGCCGAGCCGCATCGCCGACGCGAAGCCGCGCCACGCGCTGCCCGGCCCGCGATCGACCCGCATCGTCACGGTCGGCGCCTGCAGTCCGCCGATCATAACGGGATCGTTGGCGAGCGTGCCGCCGGCGAAGTCGCTGCGCGCGAATACGAGCACGAAGTGGTTGGGCAGGCGATCGATCACCGCATCGTAGCGCAGATCGAAGATGCGCGGCGAGGCGCCGGCCGGCGGCACGAGGGTGAGCGCCACCGTGAGATCCGCCTGCGCCGGATCGTCCGACACCGCCAGATCGCGGATCGCGATCGCGAAGGGCCGCCCGTCCGGCGCGGTAGCGCGGACGTGGCCGAGGATATAGGACCGCAGCGCCGGCGGCAGCGCGCCCGGCCGCGCGGGATCGACGCGGATGCCGGTGGCGAGTTGCAGCTCGTTCAGCGGGATCAGGATCTCGGCCCCGGTCGCGCGGCTGCCGAAATCGAGGCTGACGACCGAATTCGCCATCAGGTGCGCCGATGCCGGCGCGGCGCCGGCCGCCGCCAGCCACAGCAGCAGCCAGGCGGCGGCGCGGATCAGTGATCCAGCCATGTCACGCCGGGATTGCGATCGAAGCTGTGCGGGTTGATCGCCAGCGCCCGCTTGCGCGCATCGTCTGCCTTGGCCGCCTGACCGGACAGGGCATAGGCCTCCGTCGCGACGATCCACGGCTCGGCCGCGACCCAGCCGGAGGAGAGGACGGGCTCGATCGTGCGGATCGCGTCCGCCGGCCGGTGGTTCGCCATATAGGCCCAGGCGAGGCCGGTCGCGCTGTCGGCATAGGGCCGGTTCGCGAAGTTGCGCTGCGCGATGGCGAGCGCGCGCGCCGGATCGCCAAACGCGAGCTCATGATCCAGCGCATGGCCGTAGGCGGCCTCCGGCAGCAGCGCCAGCCGCTCGCGCCAGCCCGCCTGCGCCCGGGCCGCCCACGCCTGCGACTGCGCCAGATCGCCCTGCGCGCGATAGAGGCCGGCCACGGCGTCGTACGCCTCCGGCATGGCGGTGCGGCGCGCGATCGCCTGGTAGAGCGCCATTGCCCGCTTCGTGTCGCCCTTCAGCGCCAGCATCGTCGCCAGATGCTCCTCGATCAGCCAGTAGCCGGGGAAGATCGCGTTCGCGCGCACATAGTGCCGGCCGGCCGACGGCCAGTCGCCGGCGGCGAAGGCGATCATGCCGCGCTGCAGCTCGAAGAAGGCGCGGGTCTGCTGCAACGGGCCGTGCAGCGCGCCTTCCGCCTCGGCGATGTACAGTTCCGCCTTCGCCGGATCGCCCATGCGCGCCCAGTAGTTGGCGAGGCGGAAGGAGCCGCCGAGCGACCCCATGCGCGCGTGCGACCGCTCGTAGAGGTCGAGCGCGCGGGGATAGTCGCCGGTGAAGAAGGCCAGATCGCCGCGCAGGCCGAGCGCGGCGGCGACGTCGCCATCCTCCTTCACCACATAGGCGTCCATGCGCTTCAGATCGGGCTCCACCGCCGCCAGCCGGTGTATCGAGAAGTTCCACGTCGCCCGCGCCAGCCGCGGGCCGATGCGGGGATCGATCGCCATCGCCCTGTCGTACCAGCGGCCGGCCTCGGCATAGTCGGGGAAGGCGTTGGTCAATCGCGCCCGCGCCGTCAGTGCATCGCCCACGCCCGCGACGACCGGCCACTCGCCCGGCTGCGCCGCCGCCGCCGTGCGCGCCCGCGCCACGCCGTCGTTCAGCCTCGCCAGGGTCTGGCGATAGTCGACCGGCACGCCCTGCTGATCCGCCGCCGCCTGCGCCGCGGTGACGGCCTGCTCGGCATTGGCATAGTGGCGGATGCCGCTGCCCGGCCGTTCCCGGCCGATCCAGGCGATGGCACCGCTGATCGCGGCCAGCACCAGCACCAGCAGCCCGTAGCGCAACGCAAGTCGTTTCACCGCATCCCCCAACCGCGCGTCCGGCACCCGGCAGATCACCGCCGGACGAGAGCGGCCGCCGCACGCTATGCACCGCCGCGTCGGGCAGTCAAAATGACAAATCGTGCAAGCGCGCCCGGCGGGCGCGCTTCAGCTTTCCTTGCGATCGAGCAGGATGTTCATGCGCGCGGTGGCGATCGGCCGGTCGCGGCCATCCTGCCACGCCGCCGCATCGACGTTGGCGATGCGGTTGCCGAGGCGGGTGACGGTGCCCATCGCGCGCGTCTCCACCATCCGCCCGCCGCGCCGGAAATCGACGGTGACGGTGACGGGCTTGAGGCGCGGCAGATCCTCCCCAGCCAGCGCGTCGCGTACCGCCACGATCGCGGCAATTTCCAGCAGCCCGGCCAGCGCGCCGCCGTGGATGAAGCCGGGCCGGCCCAGCACGTGATCGCCGGCCGGCATCACGACGCAGCGCCCGTCGCCATCGTCCTTGATGCGCACGCCCAGCGTCTCGGCATAAGGTGGCAGCGTCACGCGCGCGGGGCCGGATCGAGGAACATGAAGGTGCCGGCCACGTGGGCGATCGGATCGTCCGCATCGCCCTCATGCGCCTGCCCGCGGACGAAGGCGACGTTGCGGGTGACACGATAGCATTCGCCGCGCCCGATCAGCGTGCGGCCGGGGCCGGACGGCCGCAGATAATCGACCCGCAGATCGAGCGTCGCCTGCGGCACCATCGCCCCGATCCGTGCCCAGATGGCGAAGCTGGCCGCCGTGTCCATCATCGCGACGACCGGGCCGGAGGCGAAGACCCCGCTCTCCGCATCCACCATCAGCCGGGGGTCGGGGGCGAGCATGATCTCGACCCAGTCAGGCCCGTGCGCCCGGTATCGCAGGCCCAGATGGCCGCCATGTCCCGTCGGGCCGAGCCGGGCGATCAGGCGC
Organism: Sphingomonas profundi; assembly: GCF_009739515.1. Classification (NCBI taxonomy): domain Bacteria; kingdom Pseudomonadati; phylum Pseudomonadota; class Alphaproteobacteria; order Sphingomonadales; family Rhizorhabdaceae; genus Alterirhizorhabdus; species Alterirhizorhabdus profundi. Next base: position 2,440,781 of record NZ_CP046535.1, on the reverse strand, counting down.
GCGAGATCGAAGCCGTCCACCCGGCGGTCCACTATGCGGGGCGCGGACGGCCGGCAAGCCTGCCCGATCGGCCGTCAGCGGCGGCGCCGCTCCGGCCCGGTATAATCCGCGTCCGATCCGGCGACGCGCCGATCATAGGCCTTCAGCTGCCGGCCGAGCCACGCGACATCGAGGTTCTCCGCATCGGCGACAGCCTGGAGCGAGCCGAGTTCGATATAGCGCTGCTTGAGCAACTGCACCGGCACATCCGGCGCGATCGGCGCCCTGCTCCAGAAACCCATTCCAGCCTCCATCATCATCCGCCTGCCCGGCGCTTATCGGGGCGAGAGGTTGACGCGCCGTTAAGCACGCCGGTTCCATCCTCGCCGTCAGTGCGGCCGGGCATGACGCCGGCGGGCGATCGCGTCCGCCGCGTGGGAGAAGGCTTCCAGCTGATCGAACCAGTAGACCGATTCCTCGCCGCGACCGGCGCGGAAGCGATCGGCATAGACGGTGGCGACGGTGCGCAGCCAGCGGATGATCCGCAGGCGTTCCCGCGACTCGGCAGCGCGGACGGCGCGGGTGGCGGCCTGCTCGGCGGCGGCGCAGGCGGTCGCCACCAGTCCGGCGGGGCAGTCGCCGCGCTCCAGCGCGGCACGCACGCTGGTGGCGACGCGCTGGGCATGGCTGGACTGGCCCTCGTCGCCGCTATCGGCTGCTCTCATCGTCCCCTCCGCCTTCGTTCCTGCTGGCGGAGCATGGGCCGGTGCGGTTAAGTCATTCTTACACGGGATGGTTTCGAAACGGCTGTAATCCCCCGTCGACTAACGACGAATACGAAGCGTATTGCGACTGCACGCATTCGCGCGGCAAACTGTGCTGCAACACGGCACGATCTGATCTTCACCGCGATTGGCATTGCTCGTCTTCCGCGCTACGCTGCTTCGCTGCGGTCGGCCAAAGAGTCCGGACAGAGACTTCGCAGGAGAGAGGTGCGCCGGTGCGATACCGGCATCCCTGCCGATCGCAGCAATATTTCCGGACGATTGCTGTTCATGCAATCCTTTGATCCGAAAATGCAATTGCATGTTTCGCTGTTGCACCGCACAACGATCAGGCCTTTCAGGCATCCTCTCCTAAAACTTCAGGGCTGGTCGTTCGTCGACCGGCCCTTTTTTTGTCGCTTTGGCCGGAACCCGGCGGCTCCTCTGCGCGTCGATGTGACAGATCGCTTACGGAGAGTGAGAGGATGTCACCTTATCAGCGTGCGACTCTGCACATCCACCACCGGCCGCCCCAAGTCCGCGCCCACGTGTTCGCGAACCCCGTGCTGACACGAGGCCGTGAGACGGCATCGTCGCCGGGCCGATCGCAGGTGTTCACCGGCCTCGCTTACGCGATGCCTCTGGCGGCTGCCCTGTGGCTCGGCCTCGCGGGCGTGGCTACCCTGATCTTCTAGCGCCGTCTCACTGTCTTCCACCGGCGAGTCGTTGGCGAACCGCATCCGCAACGGCGTCTGCACCGGGGCCGAGTATCAGGTGCAACGAGCCACCTTCGTCCGTCACCGCGCCGCGTGCGCCGACGGCCATGAACGCGACCGCATCGATACGAGGCGGTTCGTCGAAGTGGAGCAGAAGGCGGCTTGAGCGCGCCAATACCTCCGTTGGCGACGAGCTGACGATCAGGTCGATCAATCCGGTGTCTGGATTAACGGGGAAAGTCCCGGAAACAACGCGTCGGATCTCGCCCGCCACCGTGTCCGCGATCGGCCCCAGCACCACCTGCGCCGCATCGCCGCCCGGGCGAACGATGCCGCGTGCGCCGAGTGCGCGCAGTGCCGGCTCGTCAAGCCGGGCGGGATCGACGAGGCGTAGGCGGAGTCGCGTGGTGCAGGCATCCACCGCGACGATGTTCGCCCCGCCGCCGAGCGCCGCGACGAAGCCGGTCGCGCGATCGCCCGTGCCTATCGGCCTGCCCATTGCGGCGCCGGCCTCCGGCTCGCGACCCGGCGTCTTCAGGTCGAAGCGGCGGATGCACCACACGAAGCTCGCATAATAGAGGCCGGCATAAGCGAGGCCGAACGGCAGCAGCAGCAGCGGGCGCGTGGCGAGGCCGAAGTTTAGCGCGTAATCGAACAGACCGGCCGAGAAGCCGAAGCCCAGATGCACCCCTAGCGCATCCATCAGCACCATGGCGACGCCCGTCAGCACCGCGTGCAGGGCGTAGAGCGCGGGTGCCAGGAACATGAAGCTGAACTCGATCGGCTCCGTCACGCCGGTCAGGAAGGACGTCGCGGCGAGGCTCAGCAGCATGCCGCCCACGGCCTTGCGGCGATCGGGCAGAGCGGTGCGATACATGGCGAGGCAGGCGGCCGGCAGGCCGAACATCATCACCGGGAAGAAGCCGGACATGAAGCCGCCGGCCGCCGGATCGCCCGCGAAGAAGCGCTTCAGGTCGCCCGTGGCGCCATGAAAGTCGCCGATGATGAACCAGGCGATGTTGTTGAGGATGTGGTGCAGGCCGGTGACGATCAGCAGCCGGTTGAGCGCGCCGTAGAGGAACAGGCCGAGCGGCCCCGCTCCCACCACCCAGCGGCTGAGCGCATCGATGCCGGCGGTGAGCGCGGGAAAGCCGAGCCCGAACAGCGCCGCCATGCCGAGCCCGGCCACGCCGGCGGCGATCGGCACGAAGCGCCGACCGCCGAAGAAGGCGAGATAGTCCGGCACGCGAATGTCGGAGAAGCGGTTGTAGAGCATCCCGGCGACCAGGCCGGAGAGGATGCCGGCGGGCACGCTCAGCCGTTCCAGCTGCGCCGTGCGCCACGCGGCGATCACCACGTCGCGCACTGCTGCGTCACCGATGCCGGCGCCGGTCGCGGCGGGCACCGCCAGCAGCGCCTTCGCCCCCTCCACCGTGACGAGGTAGGCGACGACGCCGGCGAGCCCGGCCGCGCCGTGGTTCTCGCGCGCCAGGCCCACCCCCACGCCGATCGCGAACAGCAGGCCGAGATGGCCGAAGATCGCCGATCCGGCGGCGGCGACGAAGGCGATGTCGAGCAGGTCCGGCTGGCCCAGCCGCAGCAACAGCCCGGCGATCGGCAGCACCGCGATCGGCAGCATCAGCGCGCGGCCGAGCGGCTGGAGGCGGGCGGGGGACAGGCCGAACCTCATGCCGTTTCTCCGATCAGCGCCCGCACCTCGGCCGCGTCGCCGCACGCCAGCGCGCGCGCCGCTATCGCCCGGCAGTCCGCCAGGCGCAGCTCGCGCACCCGCGCCTTCACCGCCGGGATGGAGGCGGGTGCGGCGGAAAGCTCGGTTATGCCGAGGCCGATCAGGATCGCCGCCGCCGCCGGATCGGAGGCGAGGCCGCCGCACACGCCGATCCACCGGCCATGCGCCGCCGCACCCTTCGCCGCCTCCGCGATCAGGCGCAGCACGGCGGGGTGCAGCGCGTCCACCCGCGCCGCCGTCGCCGGATTGCCGCGATCGCAGGCGAGGGCATATTGGGTCAGGTCGTTGCTGCCGATCGACAGGAAATCCGCCTCCCGCGCGATCGCATCGGCGAGGAGGGCGGCGGCCGGCGTCTCGATCATCACGCCGAGCGGGATCGCCACCTCGACGCCTGTCGCGATGCGCGCGCGATCGAGCGCGTGGCGCACGGCGCGCAGCTCCGCCGGCTCGATCACCATCGGCACCATGATGCGGCACTGGCCAAGCGGCACGCCGCGCAATATGGCGCGCAGCTGCGTATCGAGCAGGTCCGGCCGGGCGAGCGTCAGCCGCACGCCGCGCAGGCCCAGCGCGGGATTCTCCTCCGCCGCCATAGGCAGGTAGGCGACCGGCTTGTCGCCGCCGATATCCAGCGTGCGGACGATCAGCGGCCGATCGCCCAGGGTGGCGGCGATGGCGGCATAGTCGCGCGCCTGCTCGTCCTCGCTCGGCGCGGTCGCGCGATCGAGGAACAGGAATTCGGTGCGCAGCAGGCCGCACCCCTCCCCCCCGGCGGCCACGGCGGCGGCGGCATCGCCGGTGGCGCCCAGATTGGCGAACACCTCGATGCGGATGCCGTCCGCCGTGCGCGCGTCGTCGTGCGCGGCGGCCACGGCATCGGCGCGGGCGCGGCGGCGATCGGCCAGGCGCGCCTCCGTCTCGGCCAGCAGCGCCACGCCGGGATCGGTCTCCAGCCGCGCGGCATCGGCATCCAGCACCAGCGTGCGCCCCTCCGGTATGGCGGTGACGGCCGGCCCCGCCGCGACGAGCATCGGCACCCCGGCCGATGCGGCGAGGATCGCGACGTGCGAGGTCGGGCCGCCGCCCGCGGTGCAGATGCCGGCGAGGCGCGCCATATCGAGCAGCATGAACTGCGACGGCAGCAGCTCCTCGGCGATCAGGATCGCGGCCGGCGGCAGGGGCGGGGCGGCGGCGGCCTCGCTGCCGGCCAGGAGCGCTATCACCTGCCGCTCGATATCGGCGAGATCGGCGACGCGCTCGATCAGCAGGGCATCACCGGTCGCGCGCAGGGTGGCGGCGGCGGCGCGGGTCGCCCCGCGCCACGCATGGCCGGCGCTGCGGCCGGCGGCGATCGCTGCGTCCGCCGCATCGGCGAGGGCGGGATCGTCGAGCAGGGCGGCGTGGGCGGCGGCGATGTCGGCGGCGGCGCCCGTCGCCTTGCCGGCAAGCGCCCGGCGCATCCCGGCCAGCGCGGATGCCAGCGCGGCGCGCTCGGCGGCGATGCCGGCGCCATCGGCAGGCACGGCGATCTCGGCGACGGCGAGGTGGCAGGCGGTGCCGATCGCGAGGCCGGGCGCGGCGGTGACGCCGGCGAGGGTGGACCCGATCGCCGCCGCCACAGGCGGCGCTGGCGGGCGCGGCGGCGGCGCATGATCGGCCTCGCCCATCCCGCCGGCGATCAGCGCGGCTATCGCCTCCGCCGCGCCGGCCGCATCCGTGCCGGTAGCGGCGATCGTCAGCCGCTCGCCATGCTTGGCCGCGAGCGAGAGGAGGGCGACGATACTGCGCGCATCGGCCGTCCGCTCGCCGACGGCAAGGGTCATGCCGGCCGAGAAGGGGCGCAGCGTGTCGACGATCCGCGCGGCGGGCCGGGCGTGGATGCCGTGCGCCATCGGGATCGTGACGACGCGCTCGGCCGATCCGGCCTGCGCCGCCGCGCGGTCGCGGTCGCCGCCGCCGCCGCCGTGGATGGTGGCCAGGGGATCGCCGATCGCCACCCTCCGGCCGGTGCCGGACAGCTCGATGCGATCGCCCGCGCCGATCAGGATCACGGGCGTGAGAAGCGAGCGGGCGCTGCGGCCGACGCGATCGAGCGAGAAGCGGATCAGCGGATCGCCGGCCGCCACCTGCGCGCCCACCCGCGCCACCACCTCGAACCCCGCGCCGCCGAGCGCCACCGTCTCCAGCCCGATGTGGATCAGGATGGTGGCGCCGCCCGCCGCCGACAGCGTTACGGAGTGGCCGGTCGGCGCGATCGCCTGCACGGTGGCGGCACATGGTGCGGCGACCAGCCCCTCGACCGGATCGATGGCGAAGCCGTCGCCCATCATCCGCTCGGCGAAGACCGGATCGGGCACCTCGTCCAGCGGCGCCAGCCAGCCGGCCATCGGCGAGAGCAGGCGCGTCACGGCGCGCGCTCCAGGGTGACGCGATCGATCGCCCAGAGCGGGTCGGGGCCGCGCGCCGTGTAGGTGAAGCACAGGTCGTGGCGGCCGCCCAGCGGCGGCAGCGCGGCGCGCAGGCGCGTGACGGCGGGGTTTGCGGCGGCGGGGCCGAGCGGCAGGGTGGCGATCGGCGCGCCGTCGCAGCCGTCCGCCCGCACCTCCATCTCGCCGGCCGGCGTGGCGGGCGGGCGGAAGCGGATGCCGTCGCGATCCTTGCCGATCTGGAAGTTGAACGGCAGCTGGCCGACATCGATGGCGATGCCGCGCACGCCATCCAGCGCCGCGCCCTGCCACCGCCAGCAGGGCTGGAGGATATCGATGAGGAATTTCGCGCGCGGTCCGGCAGCCGGCGCGTCGTCCTCCAGATACAGCGCCACCTTGTCGGCGCAGGTGGTGAGGGCGGTGCTGTCGCGGCTCGCCGGATCGGCGGGCGCGGCCGGCAGGAAGGCGCTGGTCGCCGCGCTCAGGCCCAGCGGCGCCATGCGGGCGAGCTGCGGCGCGACGCGGGCGCGGAAGGCCGGATAGTCGCGCGGGGCGGCCGGCGACCAGCCGGTCTCGGCGATGGCCAGCGCGCGCGGGAACAGCATCCAGGCGGCGCGATCCTCGGTACGGACATGCTCGGTGAACAGCGTCGCCTCCAGCCCCAGGATGTGGCGGCGCGCCTGATCGTCGAGCGCCGGCGGCATGGGATCGAACGCATAGACCTGCTCCAGCGTCTCCGGCGTGCCACGGCCCGGCGGTTCCAGCGCCGTCATGCCCTGGCGGCGATCGAAATAGAGCGTCGGGCTGGGGGCGAGGACGGCGTCGTGGCCGGCCTTCGCCGCCGTCACGGCGCCATCCACCCCGCGCCACGACATCACCATCGCATCGCCGGCGACGCCGCCATCGAGTATCTCGTCCCAGCCGATCAGGCGCCGGCCGTGCGCCGCCAGATACCGGCCGATGCGCTGGACGAACCAGGATTGCAGCGCATCCTCGTCCTTCAGGCCCAGCGCCCGGATCTTCGCCTGCACGGCGGGATCGGCGCGCCACTGGTCCTTCACCGCCTCGTCGCCGCCGATGTGGATGACGGGGGAGGGGAACAGCGCCATCACCTCGTCCAGCACGTCGGTGAGGAAGCGGAAGGTGGGCTCCCCGACATTGTAGAGCCAGGGGAAGACGCCCCACTCCGCCTCGGTGCCCGGCGGGATCGGCACGCCCATGCCGAGTTCGGGATAGGCGCGGATTGCTGCCAGGGCATGGCCCGGCATCTCGATCTCGGGCACGATCGTCACGCCGCGCGCGGCGGCGAAGGCCACGATCTCGCGCACCTCGGCCTGCGTGTAGAAGCCGCCCACCCGCGGCAGCGGCGGCGCGCCCGGGGCGGTGGCGGGCACGCGCCACGCCGAGACGTCCGTCAGCCGCGGATATTTCGCGATCTGCAGCCGCCAGCCCTGATCGTCGACCAGGTGCCAGTGGAAGCGGTTGAGCTTGTTCAGCGCCATCCACTCGATCAGGCGCTTGATGAAGGCCGGCGACTGGAAGTGGCGCGCGGAATCCAGCATCAGCCCGCGCCAGGCGAAACGGGGCTCGTCGCGGATGGCGACGGCGGCGATGCGGCCGGGCGCATCCGCCTGCGTCGCGAGCTGCCACAGCGTGACGGCGCCGTAGTAGAGGCCGGCCGCGTCGCCGGCCGAGACGGTGATGCCGGCCGGCGCCGCATCGATCGCGTATGATTCCGCCGCGAAGCCTGCGCGGCGCACGAAGCGGATGGCGGGGCCGCCGGTGCCGCGCGGCACGATGCCGCCCGGCATGACGCCAGCGGTGCGCCGCATCAGATCGACGAAGGCGGCGGCCGCGGCGGGATCGCCGGTGACGGGCGTGGCGGCGGAGAGGGCGAAGGCGCCCGCCTGCTCCGTCATCTCCGCCGGGCGCGGCAGCAGCAGCGGCGCGGCCGGCGCCGGCGACGCGGCGAGGAGCAGCGCCGCCAGCGTCAGAGAGTTCAGGCGGCCGCCCATCCGATCCATTCCCTTCCAGCGACGGCCCCGATCGGCTCGCCTCAGTAGCGCACGCGGACACCGGCATAGACGATCCGGCCATTGTCGTAGAGGGCGCGGAAGCGGGTCTTGGTGCCGGCATATTGGTGGATCTTGGTGTTCGTCAGGTTCACCGCATCCGCCGTCAGCGAGATATTGTCCGTCACCTTCACGTTCAGCGAGGCATCGAGCGAGTCGGTCGCCGTCTGGTTCAGCGGCGAGGCGCGATCGATGTTGATGAAGAACTTGGAACGGTAATTGTACGAGAGGCGGGCCGAGATCCAGTCATTCTCATAATAGCCGGTCACGTTCAGCGCATGCTTGGAGTTGCCCGGAATGGGATCGCCCGAATCCGACTTGGCGTTCGAATAGGTGTAGTTCACGATCGTGCCGAAGCCGTAGAATAGCGGGCGGGAGATCTGGATCTCGACACCCTTGTTGGTGCCGCCCGATCCGTTCGACCGGCGGTTGATATCGAACAGGCAGTTGTAGAGGTTCGGGTTGGTGCCGCCCGCCCGCGTGCAGCGCGACAGGGTGGGCGTGGACGTCTCGACCGGGAAGGTCTCCTGAACCGTGCGGTTCACGATATAGGACTTGATGTCCTTGTAGTAGAGCGCGACCGCGACGATCGTCTGGCGATCGGGATACCATTCGAACGACAGGTCGTAATTGTTGGCGCGATAGGGCTTCACGTTCGGATCGCCGCCGTCGCCGGTCAGCGAGCCCGGGTTCAGCGACACGCGCGGTACGATATCGGTATAGTCGGCGCGCGCCACGGACCGGCCGGCGGCGAAGCGGGCGATGATGTTGGGGGTGATGTCCACCGCCAGGTTCGCGCTCGGCAGGAAATCCGTATAGGCCTTCTTCACCGTCGTCGGCAGGTAGATGCCGAAGGCGTTGTCGGTGACGGCGCCCGGCGTGGCGGCCGGCACGCCCAGCAGGTTGCCGCGCGAGGTCTGCTCGGTGCGGATCACGCGCACGCCGAAATTGCCGCGATAGCCCTCGTCCGTGCCGCCGAACCGCGCCATGGCATAGCCGCCGAACGTCTTCTCGTTGATCGAGTAGTTTTCCGGCGGGTTCAGGATGCGGGCGCGATTGGCCGCCGGCAGCGCGTTCAGGATCTGCGAGAGCTTGCCGGGATCGACGTTGAAGTAATTGGTGAGCGTGCCCGGCTCGGCGATGGTGTCGAGGAAGTCGTCCGGCAGGCTGCCGCCGGCGAAATCGGCCGAGGTGCAGGCGCGGCCGCCGCAGCCTGTGGCCGCCAGCGGCAGGAAGAAGTTGCCGTAGGTGGTGGCCAGGAAGGAGGCGACGCGATCGTGATCGGTGAACTTGCCGCCCACCTTCACCGCGCGCAGCGGGCCGAGATCCAGCTCATGCTCGTAATCGGCATAGACATATTTCTCCTTGTCCACGTTGCCGATGCGGTGGAGCGAGGCGAAATCGAACGTCAGGTTGTTCGGATCGGTCGGCACGATGCCGCCGCCATATTGCACCTGCGGCACGCGGCCGGTGAGATCGAAGGTGAAGGAGCCGGGCGCCCCGCCCTCGTAGAAGGGCTGGCTCTTGGTGCGGCCGTTGGCCTTGGTGTAGCCGGCCTTCACGTGCAGCGTGCCGGCGTCGCCGGGATGCCAGACCAGATCGGCGTCGCCCGAATATGTCTCCGCATAGGCGTTGCGGTAGATCGCGTCGTAGACGACGGCGCGGCCGCCCGGCGTGGAGGTGACGGTGCCCTTCACCACGGTGCCGTCCGCGACGGTCGCGTTGGTCAGCGTGCCGCCGCCGCCCAGCGCGTTCGACGTCCAGGCGAGATAGTTCTGGTTGAAGTTGCTGGCGTTGAAGCGGGAATACAGCCCCGTCACCTTCAGCTCCAGCCGGTCGGACGGCTTGAACTGCAGTTCGACATTGCCGCCGTAGCGCTCGCGCTTCTGCTGGAACAGGGCCGAGCCGATCAGCGACGGGATCTGCGCCGTCTGGCCGCCCGTCGTCACATCCTGATAGCCGAGCACCTCCACGCCGTCGCGGCGGATGCGCCGCTTCTGGTAGACGCCGCCGATCAGCACGCCGAACGTCTCGTCCGCATTCTTCCAGCTGACGAGGCCGGACGCCTGCGGATCGAACTTGTCCGACCGCTCCGAATAGACGCCCTGAACCGAGCCGGAGAGCGACCAGCGTTCGAGATCGAGCGGGCTGCGCGTGTGGACGTTGATCGTGCCGCCGATGCCGCCTTCCTCCACGTCCGCCTGCGGGCTCTTGTAGACGTCGAGCTGGCCGACGATCTCGGCCGGCAGGGTCAGGTAGTTGAAGCTGCGCGTGGCGGCGAGCTGATCGAGGATGAACCAGTCGGCGGTGGCGATGCCGTGGCCGTTGACCAGCGTCTTCGTCAGGTTCGGCGCGGTGCCGCGCAGCGAGACGCGCTCGCCCTCGCCGAACTCGCGGTTGATGACGATGCCGGGCACGCGCTGCAGCGCCTCGGCCACGTTCTTGTCGGGGAACTTGCCGATATCCTCGGCGGAGAGCACGTCGGCGACGACGTCCGACGCGCGCTTGGCGTTGAGCGAGGCCTGCAGCGAGGCGCGGATGCCGGTGACGATGATCTCCTCGTCGCGGGCGCTGCCGGTGTCGCTGGGCGCCGGCTTCAGCGCGCCGGAGGGCGCGGTGTCGGTCGGCGCTGGATCGACCTGGGCGAGAAGCGGCGCGGCGGCGGCCATGAGCGCCAGCGCGCTGGATGTGCGGATCAGGATACCGAGTCTTGCCATTGTCGTTCCCCTTCGACGATGCACCTCGACGGCTATATCCAATTAGCTACCAATCGAGGACCAGTTGCATAACCATCCTATGTCGCATTAGGCGTCGTCAAGGGGTTTGTAGAAATAAATCCGCAACACGGTCACTTTACGCTTGGCATTGGTATTTGATTGGTTCTATCACGAGATGGTGACGCGGGGGAGTGCCGGATGGGATTGGCGGAACGGATCGGAACCCTGGGCGAAGCCGGCCACGCGCCGCTCTACCAGCGGCTGCAGGAGGCGCTGCGCGGCGCGATCGAGCAGCGCGTGCTGAAGCCGCAGGATGCGCTGCCGCCGGAGCGGGAACTGGCCGAGGATTTCGCCGTCTCCCGCATCACCGTGCGCAAGGCGCTGGACGGGCTGGTCTCCGAAGGGCTGCTGACGCGGCGGCAGGGCGCCGGCACCTTCGTGGCCGGGCGGGTGGAAAAGCAGTTCGCCAAGCTCACCTCCTTCTCGGAAGACATGGTGGCGCGCGGCCGCAGCCCGCGCAGCGAGTGGCTGGTCAAGGCGGAGGGCACGGTGACGCCGGACGAGGCGCTGACCCTGGGCCTCTCGCCCGGCACGCAGGTCTATCGCTTCCACCGCATCCGCTTCGCCGACGATCTGCCGATGGCGCTGGAGCAGTCGACGATCTCCGGCTTCGGCCTGCCCGGGCTCGATACGGTGGACGTCTCGCTCTACACCGCGCTGGAGGCGGCGGGGAACCGGCCGGTGCGCGCGTTGCAGCGGCTGCGGGCGGTGCTGTTCAGCAAGGATCAGGCGGCGCTGCTGGGCGTGGCGGCGGGCGCCCCCGGCCTGTTCATCGAACGGCGCGGCTTTCTGGAGGACGGACGGACGGTGGAGACGACGCACAGCTGGTATCGCGGCGACGCCTATGATTTCGTGGCCGAGCTGAACGCGCTGTGAGGGACGCGGCAGCCACCCTGATGGTCGCCGAGGCGGGCGAGGCGGCGGCGGCCGTGGCGCGGATGCTGGCGGCCAATGCCGGCATCGCGGGCGCGCTGGCCGATCGGCTGCGCCGCGCGCCGCCGGCGGCCATCGTCACCTGCGCGCGCGGCAGCTCCGATCACGCGGCCACCTTCGCCAAATATCTGATCGAGACGCGCACCGGCACGCTCGTCTCCTCCGCCTCGCCGTCCGTCGCGTCGGTGTACGGCGCCGAGTCGCGGCTGGCGGGCACGCTGTGCCTGGCGATCTCGCAATCGGGCGCCAGCCCCGATCTGCTGGCCACGGTGGATGCCGCCGCGCGGGCGGGCGCGGACGTGGCGGCGCTGGTGAACGTGGCGACCTCCCCGCTCGCCGCCCGCGCGGACTGGCTGCTGCCGCTGCACGCGGGGGCGGAGCGGAGCGTGGCGGCGACGAAATCCTATATCGCCTCGCTCGCCGCCATCCTCCAGCTGGTCGGCGCGTGGGCGCCGGACGGTGCGCCCGATCTGGCCGCCCTGCCGGACGTGCTGGCGGCGAGCTGGCCGCTCGACTGGTCGCCGCTCGTCGAGGCGCTGGTGCCGGCGCGCGGGCTGTTCGTGCTGGGGCGCGGGCCGGGGCTCGGCATCGCGCAGGAGGCGGCGCTGAAGTTCAAGGAGACGTGCGGCCTCCATGCCGAAGCGTTCAGCACGGCCGAGGTGAGGCACGGCCCGATGGCGCTGATCGGCCCGGACATGCCGCTGCTCGTGTTCCGCCAGCCGGACGAAACGGCGGCGGGCGTGGATGCGGTCGCGGCCGAGATGGCGGCGCGCGGCGGCGCGGTGTTCGTCGTCGGCGCCGCCGTTCCCGGCGCGATCGCGCTGCCGGCGGTGCCGGCCGATCCGGCGCTCGCCCCGCTGGGCCAGGTGCAGAGCTTCTATCGGGCGGTGGCCGCCTTGTCGGTGGCGCGCGGGCACGATCCCGATGCGCCGCCGCACCTCGCCAAGGTGACAGAGACGGTCTGATGCGCGCGCCCACGGTAAAGGCCTTCGTTAACGGCCGCGTGCTGCTGGACGGCGTCCTGCGCGAGGACCGCATCGTGCTGGTGGAGGGCGATCGCATCGCCGCCGTCGCCACCGGCGATGCCGTGCCCGCCGATGCGGAGCGCATCGACCTGGCCGGTGACGTGCTGGCGCCGGGCTTCATCGATACGCAGGTGAACGGCGGCGGCGGCGTGCTGTTCAACGACGCGCCCACGGTGGAGACGATCGCCCGCATCGGCGCCGCGCATCGCCGCTTCGGCACCACCGGCTTCCTGCCCACCGTCATCAGCGACGATCCGGCGGTGGTCGATCGCGCCGTGGCGGCGGTGGCGCAGGCGATCGCGCAAGGGGTGCCGGGCGTGCTGGGCATCCACATCGAGGGGCCGTTCCTCAACGTCGCGCGCAAGGGCATCCATCGCGCGGACAAGATCCGCCCGCTGGACGAGAGCGGCATCGCCGAGCTCACCCGGCCGACCGGCGGTGTGACGATGGCGACGCTCGCGCCCGAGCGGACGACGCCCGCCACCATCGCGCGGCTGGCGGATGCCGGCGTGGTGGTGATGGCCGGCCACAGCGATGCGACCTATGCCGAGGCGAGCGCCGCCATAGCGGCCGGCATGGCGGGCGCCACCCACCTGTTCAACGCGATGTCGCAGCTGGGCAATCGCGAGCCGGGGATGGTCGGCGCGATCCTCGATCATGACGGCCTCGTCTCCGGCATCATCGTCGATGGCCGGCATGTGAGCCCGGCGACCCTGCGCGTCGCCCTGCGCGCCCGTCCGACCGCGGACTTCATGCTGGTGACGGATGCGATGCCGAGCGTCGGCGGGCCGAAGGCGTTCGATCTGCAGGGCCGCGCGATCCGGGTGGAGGACGGCGTGTGCGTCGACGATCGCGGCGTTCTGGCCGGCTCCGACCTCGACATGGCGGCGGCCGTGCGCAACGCGATCGCGCTGCTGGGGCTCGGCGAGGCAGAGGCGCTGACGATGGCCGCGGCGAGCGCCGCGCGGCTGCTGCGGCTGGATCACCGGCTGGGGCGCATCGCGCCGGGCTCTCAGGCGGATCTGGTGCGGCTGCGCGAGGGCCGCGTCACCGACACGTGGATCGGCGGGATCGGGCACGCGGCCTGACCCCGCCGGAACCGTCCGGTCAGTCCAGCATGCTCGCCGGCACCTTGCCGCCATTCGCCTGCAGCTGGCGCATCACCGCCTTGTAGAGGGCGATGTTCTGCTCCGCCGAGCCGTGGGCGCCGGCGTGGACGTTCAGTTCCTCGGCCAGCTCCTTGCGGGCGGCCAGGCTGCTGTCGAGGCCCAGCAGGGTGAGCAGATCGACGATCGAGACCTTCCAGTTACCGCCGCCGCCGGGTGCCTTGGCGGCCATCTCCTCCAGCACCTGATGCACGTCGACCGGAGCCGCCGGCGCCGGCTGCGCGGCGGTGGATGCGGGCGCGGGTGCCGCCGGCGCAGGCGCCGCCGGCTGGGCGGCGCGGCGGCGTGCGGGCGGGAGCGGGCGCGGCGGGGGCGCCGCCCTGCTTCTTCTTCTCGGCGATGCCCCACGGATCGTTGATCTTCTTCCAGATGGACGAAAAGATGCTCACACATTGTCTCCTTGCCGTTCCGCATCGAACGCGCCGCCGGGCACCGGGTTGCCGCGTGCCGGGCGGGCGCGGCGATCGCGCGTCGCGGCGGTCAGACGTCCTGCGCCAGCCGGCCGTACAGATCGGGCCGGCGATCGCGGAAGAAGCCGAAGGCGGCGCGGTGCCGCTTCACCCGATCGAGATCGAGCGTGCCGACGAGCACGCCGGTCTCGCTCGCGCCGAACTCGGCGATCATGTCGCCGCGCTCGTCGCAGATGAAGCTGTGGCCGTAGAAGGTCATCGCATCCTCGGTGCCGATGCGGTTGGCGGCCACCACCGGCACCACGTTCGATACCGCATGGCCCACCATCGCGCGGCGCCACAGGCGGCTGGTGTCCAGATCGGGATCGTGCGGCTCGTTGCCGATCGCCGTGGGGTAGAACAGGATCTCGGCACCCAGCAGCATCAGCGATCGCGCCGTTTCCGGATACCACTGATCCCAGCATACGCCGACACCCAGCGTGGCCGCCGGCGTGGGCCACACCTTGAAGCCCGTGTTGCCGGGGCGGAAGTAGAATTTCTCCTGATAGCCCGGCCCGTCCGGGATGTGGCTCTTGCGGTAGACGCCCATCACCTTGCCGTCGGGATCGATCATCGCCAGGCTGTTATAGTGATGCGGCCCGTCCGCCTCGAAGAAGCTGGTCGGGATGTAGACCTTCAGCTCGTCCGCCAGCGCGCGCATCGCCCGCACGGCCGGATGCGCCTCGGTCGGCAGGGCGCGGGTGAAGCGGCCCTCGTCATGCGCCTGGCAGAAATAATGTCCCTCGAACAGCTCCGGCGGCAGGATCACCTTCGCGCCGCGCCCCGCCGCCTCGCGCACCAGCGCGGAAACAGCGGCGATATTCTCGTCCGCATCGTCGGAAAAGGCCAGCTGGAGGGCGGCGACGGTGAGTTCGGTCATGCGCGAGGTCCGTTTCAGGCAGGCGGCCCGCTCACGCGGAACGGGGCTCGTGGGTCGGCACCTGCTGGCTGATGCAGTGGAAGCTGCCGCCGCCGGTGAGGATATGATCGGCGCGAAAGCCGGTGGTGCGGCGGCCCGGGAACAGCGCCCCGATCGCCGCCACCGCCGCCGCATCGTTGGCGGCGCCGTACATCGGCACCACCACCGCCGCGTTGCCGATGTAGAAGTTCATATAGGAAGCGGGCACGATCTCGCCATTGCGCTCCACCCGGCCGGGCGAGGGCACGCCGACCACCTCCAGCCCGTAGGCGCGGGCGCGGGCGGCGGCATCGCGGTAGACGGCCTCGTTCGGATCGTCGACGGTCGGCTCCGGCACGGCGATCACGCCCTCGGCGACGAAGCGCGCGAGATTGTCGACATGGCCGTCGGTATGATCGTTGAACAGCCCGTCGCCCAGCCACAGCACGCGATCGATGCCGAGATCCTCGGCCAGCCGCGCCTCGATGCCGGCGCGGGAGACGAAGGCGTTGCGGTTGGGGTTCAGCAGGCACTGCTCGGTGGTGATGGCGAGGCCGGTGCCGTCCACGTCCAGCGCGCCGCCCTCGAACACCCACTCGCAGCGCCGCGTGGGGAAGCGGGCGGACTGGGCGAGGCGGGTGCCGACCGTGTCGTCGCCGGGCAGCTCATATTTGCCGCCCCAGCCGTTGAAGCCGAAATCGCGCGCCTCGGCCGGCACGCCGGGGCCGTTCGCCCCGCCATCCGTCAGGATGATCGGGCCGGTATCGCGCAGCCAGATGTCGCCGAAGCGCTGCACCTCCACATCCACGTGCGGCCCGGCCAGCGCCAGCGCGTCGCGCGCGGCCAGCTTGTCGGCGGCGACGAGGACGACGCGCTCGCCCGATCCGTCCGCATCCACCGCGCGGGCGAAGGCGATCACCTCCTCGCGCGCGGCCTGGAGATCGTCCTCCCACAAATCCGCGTGGCTGGGGAAGCCGACCCACACCCAATCGTGGGCGCTCCACTCGGCGGGCTGGCGCAAGGTCATTTCATCGCCCTCGATCGATCGCGCACGGCGCGGAATTCGCTGCCCGGATACCAGTTCGGCCAGGTCCCGCCATCCGCCAGACGGCGGCCGATGCCATAATAGAGTTGCAGATCGCGGACGGCGCCGCTCCAATCCCACGACGGATCATATTCGTCGGCGGGCGCGTGGTAGCGGTTCGCCTCGAAATCGGCCTTCGCCTTCTCGCCGGCGGCGACGCCGCCCTTCACCAGATCGCTGCCCGCCTCGAAATAGATCATCGGCACGCCGAGCTTGGCGAAGCTGAAATGATCGGAGCGATAGTAGAAGCCCTTCTCCGGCGTCGGCTCCGGCTTCACCGCGCGGCCCTGCGCCGTGGCGAGCTGCTTCAGCAGATCCTCCAGCTCCGACTTGCCGGCGCCCACCACGCGGATGTCGCGGGTGTCGCCCATCACGTTCAGCTCGTCGATATTCGCGCCGCCAACGGTGCGGGCGAGCGGGACGACCGGGTTGGCGGCGTAATATTCGGAGCCGAGCGTGCCCGATTCCTCCGCCGTCAGCGCCAGGAACAGCAGGGATCGCCTGGGCGCGCCAGCCTTCGCGAACGCCTCCGCCAGCGCGACCAGGCCGGCGATGCCGGAGGCGTTGTCCACCGCGCCGTTGCAGATATCGTCGCCGTTCACCGGCTCGCAACGGCCGAGATGATCCCAGTGGGCCGAGTAGAGCACATACTCGTCCGGCGCGGAGGTGCCCGGCAGCAGGCCGACGACGTTGCGCGAGGTGCTGCGGCGGATGCTGTTCTCGATCGTCACCGATGCCTTCAGCCCCAGCGGCACGGCGCGGAAGCCCTTGCGCCCGGCGGCGGCGGTGAGCGTATCGAGATCCTTCCCGGCGGCGGCGAACAGCCGGCGGGCGGCATCGTTGGTCAGCCAGCCGACCGCCTGGCTCTGGTCCAGATGATCGCCGGCCTCGTCCGTCTCCAGCTGCGGCCCGCTCCACGACGAGCGGACGACGTTGAAGCCGTAGGCGGCGGGCGCGGTATCGTGGACGATCAGCGCGGCGGCGGCGCCCTGCCGGGCCGCTTCCTCGAACTTGTACGTCCAGCGGCCGTAATAGGTCATCGCGCGGCCGCCGAACGGCCCCTCCAGCCCCGGCGCCTGCCAGTCGGGATCGTTGACGAGGATGACGACCGTCTTCCCCTTCACGTCCAGCCCGGCATAGTCGTTCCAGCCCTTCTCGGGCGCGTTGATGCCGTAGCCGACGAACACGATGTCGCTGGCGGACACCGCCGTTCTCGGCTGCACGCGGTAGGTGCCGATCACCGCGTCCGTCTTGTAGGCCAGGCTGAGCGGCGTCTTGCCGCCGGTGATCGACAAGGTGGGGACGTTGGTGATCGTCAGCTCAACCAGCGGCACCTGCTGGAACCAGCCGCCCTTGTTGCCGGGGCGCAGGCCGGCCGCCTTGAACCGCTCGACGATGTAGCCGACCGTCTTCTCCTCGGCCGGCGTCGCGGGGGCGCGGCCCTCGAAGCTGTCGTCCGACAGCGTTCTGGTGACGGTCTTCAGCGTCTCTACCGAGATGGCGGGCGGCGGGGCGGCGGCGGCGGGCAGGGCGGTACCGGCGAGCAGGGTGGCGAGAACGAGGCGGCTGGGCTTCAAGGCTGATCTCCGATCACCGGCGGGCCGGCAGACAGGACATCATCGCATGCGGTGTGGCAATGATGCAACATGGCGTCGATCGGGTCCGGAAACACTCCCCGATGGTGCCGGCACGGGTCGACGGCTGCGAAGCGCGTGTCAGGCGCCGTACTTCACCGAACATCCGTAGGGCCGCGTCACCGGCTGGGAGACGGGCTTGCCCGCCTTCATCTCGGCCAGCGCCGCCAGCACGCGGTTGCGTGCGTCCCTGATGTCGGCCGGGTTCGCCGTCGGCTTGTCGTCGATGCCGCCCATATAGGCGAGCCGGCCCTGCGGATCGACGATATAGAGGTGCGGCGTAGTCCTGGCGGCATAGGCCCGGCCGGCGCTGCCCTGCGGATCGAGCAGGTAGGCGTTGGCCTTCGCACCTTCCTTCGCCTCGAACGCCCGCGCCTCGGCCGGCGTCATGTGGCCCTGCTTGCCGGGCGCGCCGGAGTTGATCGTCAGCCACACCGCGCCGCCGGCGCGGGCGGCGGCCTGGGTGCGCTGCATGTTGCCGCTGCCATAATGTTTCTGCACGAACGGACAGCCGGGATTGCTCCACTCCAGCACCACCGTCCGCCCACGATAGTCGGCGAGGCGGACGGGCTTGCCGGCGGCGCTCGGCAGGGTGAAATCGGGCGCGGGCTGGCCGATCTGCGGCGCGGCGAGGGCAGCGGCCGGAGCGGCCATCAGGCTGGCGGCGACGAACGACATCAGGCGCATCGGGCTTCTCCGTTCAGGTGGCGAGCGCGGCGAGGGTGCCGGGGGTGAGCACCTGCGGCAGCGTGACCGGCGGCTTGCCCGGCGCATAGAACAGATAGAGCGGCACGCCGGAGCGGCCCTGGCCGGCGAGGAAGCGCCCGATCGCGGCGTCGCCGCGCGTCCAGTCCCCCACCAGCACCGCCACGTTGCGGGCGGCGAAGGCGCGCGCCACTTCGGCCCGCTCGATCGCGGCCTTCTCGTTCACCTTGCAGGTGAGGCACCAGTCGGCGGTGAAGTAGACGAAGACGGGGCGCCCCGCCTGCCGCAGCGCCGCCAGCCGCTGTTCGCTGAACGGTTCGGCGGCGAGCGGGCCGCCCGCCGCGGCCGAAGCGGCGACGGCGGGCTGGCGCGGCAGTACCGCCAGCAGGGCGATGGCGATGGCGGCGGCCGGCGCCAGCGGCCACCAGCTGCCGGTGCGGCCCTTCGCCTGTCGCCGGCCGACCCACCAGAGGGCCACCGCCACCAGCAAGGCGGCGGCGAGGCCCAGGGTCATGCCGTCGACACCGGCGAGCCGGCCGAGGATCCAGGCGAGGCCCAGCGCCGTCGCGAACATGGGCAAGGAGAGGATGCGGCGGAAGCGGTCCATCCACGGCCCCGGCCGGGGCAACCGGCGGCGCAGGGCGGGCACGAAGCCGAGCAGCAGGAAGGGGAGGGCCAGGCCGAGGCCCAGGCCGGCGAACACCAGCATTGCCGCGGCCGGCGGCAGCACCAGCGCCGCGCCCAGCGCCGCGCCCATGAACGGGCCGGTGCAGGGCGTGGCGACGAAGGCGGCCAGCGCCCCCGTCCAGAAGGCACCGGCCGGGCCGGCCTTGGCCGCCAGCGCGCCGCCCGCCGCCACCATCGGCAGTTCGAACAGCCCCGCCAGGTTCAGCGCGATCGCGGCGACCAGCAGCAGCAGGAACAGGATGACGCGCGGATCCTGCAGCTGGAAGGCCCAGCCCGCCGTCTCTCCGCCGGCCCGCAGCGCCAGCAGCAGCCCGCCCAGCGCCACGCACACGAGGATCACCCCGGCGGCATAGGCGACCGCATCGATCCGCGCGGTCCGCTCGCTCTCGCCGGAGCGGGCTAGGCTGAGCGCCTTCAGGCTGAGGATCGGGAACACGCAGGGCATGATGTTGAGCAGCAGCCCGCCGAGCAGCGCGCCGCCGAGCGCGGCCAGCAGGGTGACGCCGCCGCCGCCCCCGGTCGCCTCGCCGGCGGCGGCGACCGGTTCACCGGCCGGCGGCACCGCGCCCGGCAGCGCGACCAGCGAGAGGCCGCTGTCCCGCCCGATCTTCAGCACGCCCTCGATCCGCTGCGGCACGGCGGCGCCCGGCGCGGGCTTCGTCTCGACGATCAGCGTGTCGCCGTTGCGCGTCACCGCCTGCGGCGCGGCATAGTCGATCGCGCCGTCGGTCAGCGGGAAGAAATAGGGGTCGGCCACCGCCATCGCCGCCGGCAGCGGCACGGCCAGGCGGAAGGCGCCGTTCGACGCGGCGAAGCGACCCTCGCCGCCGAGCGGGCGGGGCAGCGCCCGGCGATAGCCGTCGAACGCGGCGGTGGCGGTCGGCGCGCCGTCGCCCACCGTCAGGTCCAGCGCGATCTCGGCCTGCTCGGGCACGCAGATCTCGGCGGTGCAGGCCAGCCAGCGGGCGGTGCCGCGCAACGGCAGCTTCGTGCCTGGCGCCAGCCCGGCCGGCACCGTCAGCGCGATCAGGTGCGCGTAATCGGCTTCGTACACATAATTCATCAGGCCGGAGATCAGCAGCGGGTGCGGCACCGGATATTGCAGCGGCCCGGCGCCGACGCCGGCCGGCAAGCGCCAGTCGATCGCCGTCTCCACGCCCGAGTCGCCCGGATTCTGCCAGTAGCCGTGCCATCCCGGTTCCGGCTTCATCGCCAGCGCGATCATGGTGGTGCGGCCGGGCGCCGGCCGCGCGCTCTCGGCCAGCAGGGTCGGGCGGATATGGTGCGTGGTCTGGGCGAGGGCCGGGGCGGCGAGCAGGGCCGCGGCGAGCGCCAGAAGCCGGAGGAGGCGGATCAGCATGACGCCCCGTATAGCATCACGCCGGCGCACCGCCATTCATCCCTGCCCCGCGCCGCTCGGCCCGCAGGCCCTCCCAATAGGCCAGCCGCTCGGCAATCTTCGCCTCGAAGCCGCGCGGCGCCGGGGTGTAGAAGGTCTGCGGCGCCATCTCCCGCGGCCAATAGTCGTTGCCGGAAAAGGCGTCCGGCGCGTCATGATCGTAGCCGTAGCCCTCGCCATAACCGATCTGCTTCATCAGCTTGGTGGAGGCGTTGAGGATGGATGGCGGCGGCATCAGCGACCCCGTCTCCCGCGCCGTCCTGAACGCCGCCTTCTGCGCCACATAGGCCGCGTTCGATTTGGGCGCGGTGGCGAGGTAGAGACATGCCTGCACGATCGCGAGCTCGCCCTCCGGCGAGCCGAGGAAATCATAGGCGTCCTTGGCGGCGAGGCACTGCACCAGCGCCTGCGGATCGGCGAGCCCGACATCCTCGGAAGCGAAGCGGACGAGACGGCGCAGCACGTAGAGCGGCTCCTCGCCGGCCACCAGCATCCGCGCCATGTAGTACAGCGCCGCCTGCGGATCGGACCCGCGCAGCGATTTGTGGAGGGCCGAGATCAGGTTGTAATGCCCCTCGCGGTCCTTGTCGTAGACGGCGACGCGGCGGTGGAGCAGCGCCGCCAGCCCGGCCGGATCGAGCGGCGCCGGCAGGTCGATCGAGAACAGGGTCTCGGCCTGGTTGAGCAGGAAGCGGCCGTCCCCGTCCGCCGAGGCGACCAGCGCCTCGCGCGCCGCCGGCTCCAGCGGCAGCGGCCGGCCCTCCGCCGCCTCCGCCCGCGCCAGCAGCGTATCGAGCGCGGCGGCATCGAGCCGGTTGAGGATCAGCACCTGCGCCCGGCTGAGCAGCGCGGCGTTGAGCTCGAACGACGGATTCTCGGTGGTCGCGCCGACCAGGATGACGGTCCCGTCCTCGACATAGGGCAGGAAGCCATCCTGCTGGGCGCGGTTGAAGCGGTGGATCTCGTCCACGAACAGCAATGTCCGCCGGCCGAGCCGGGCATGATCGCGCGCCTCGGCGAAGATCCGCTTGAGATCGGCCACGCCCGAGAAGACGGCCGAGACGGCGGCGTAGCGCAGCCCCACGGCGTCGGCGAGGAGGCGGGCGATCGTCGTCTTGCCGGTGCCGGGCGGACCCCACAGCACCATCGAGGAGAGGCGGCCGGCCGCGACCATCCGGCCGATCGCGCCGGCCGGGCCGGTGAGATGATCCTGCCCGATCACCTCATCCAGCGCGCGGGGGCGCAGGCGATCGGCGAGGGGGGCGGCGGCCGTGGGCGCGGGCTCGGACGGGTCGGGGGCGAACAGGTCTGCCATGCCCCGCGATATAGGCCGTTCGACGAAAATCCGCATCGGGCGCGATGGAAGGACTTGCGCTTCGCTTATTTCAAGATATATCTCAGACATGTTCAAACACAGGAAAGACAGAACCGAAATGCGATTCTCACATCATCACCATCATCAGCGCATGTGCGGCCCGCGCGGGCGGGACGGCGGCGAAGGCGTTTTCGGCCGGCGCGGCTTCGGCGGCGGCGAGCCCGGCGGTTTCGGCGGCCCGCGTGGCGGCGGACGCCGGCGCGTGTTCGACGCGGGCGAGTTGCGGCTGGTGCTGCTGCGCCTGATCGCCGAGCAGCCACGCCACGGTTACGACCTGATCCGCGCGATCGAGGCGCGCACCGGCGGCGCCTATGCGCCGAGCCCCGGCGTGATCTACCCGACGATCACGATGCTGCAGGACATGGGCCAGATCGAGGAAGCCACCGCCGAGGGATCGCGCAAGGCCTTCGCCATCACCGGCGAGGGGCGTGCCCACCTGGAGGAGCGCAGCGACGAGGCGGAAGCCCTGCTCGCGCGGCTCGACCAGCTCGGCGCCACCGCCGCCCGCACCGACGCGGGGCCGGTGCGCCGCGCGATGATGAACCTGCGCACCGTGCTGCACCAGCGGCTGGGCGAGGACGCGGTGCAGACCGATACGCTGCACGACGTCGCCGAGATCCTCGACGAGGCGGCACGGCGGATCGAGCGGCTGGGGCGGAGCGCGGCACAATGAGCGCGCCGGCCCGCACGCTCACCGCCATCGTGCCCACCGGCAGCGGCAGCCGCTACCTCCAGCAGCTCTGCAAGCACTGGTCGCACAAGTTCGCGGTGGATTTCACCCCCGAGCATGGCACCGTCGCGCTGCCCTTCAGCACGCTGACCCTGGATGCCGACGCGGCGGCGCTGACGGTGCGCATCGCCCTCGAGGACGGCGATGCCGAAGCGGCCGAGCGGGCGAAGGGCGTGGTCGCGAGCCATCTCGACCGCTTCGCCTTCCGCGAGGCGCCGCTGCCGTTCGACTGGCAGGAGGAGTGAACCCGCGCGGCCGAGGGCGGCCGCGACGCCGGATCAGGGATTAGGCCCCAACCGTGGCGCGCGGCCGCCCATCGCGCGCTGGCGGGCGATGCGCAGATAGGTATCGACCAGCTCCTGGTTCACCCGATCCCAGCCGTAGCGCGCGCTCGCCCGCCGCCCGTCCTCGCCGACGGCGCGGCGGGTGTCCGCATTCTCGCAATAATGCTGGAGCGCGTCGGCGAAGGCGGCGACGCCGCCCGGCTGGATCAGCCGGCCGGTGACGCCGTCTATCACCAGGCTCTCGCTGCCGGTCGCGCGCGCGGCGACCACCGGCAGGCCCACCGCCATCGCCTCCAGGGTCACGTTGCCGAACGTCTCGGTGACGGAGGGGTTGAACAGCATGTCGGCCGAGGCGGCGGCGCGGCCCAGATCCTCGCCCTTCTGGAACCCGACGAAGACGGCGTCGGGCAGGCGCCGCTCGAACCACTCGCGCGCCGGCCCGGCGCCGATCACCAGCACGCGGTGGCGCACGCCGCGCCGGGCGAGCTGGTCGACCGCGTCGGAGAATACGTCGAGGCCCTTCTCCATCACCAGCCGGCCGATGAAGGCGATCACCACCTCGTCGTCGGCGATGCCGATGCTGCGGCGCCACACCATGCTGCGGCGATCGGGGTTGAAGATCTCCACGTCCACGCCGCGCGTCCAGATGCCGACATCGTAGCTCATCCGCTGATCGCGCAGCAGCTGCGCCATCGATTCGGACGGGGCGACGATCGCGTCGCAGCGGCGGTAGAAGCGGCGCAGCGTGGCCAGCATCAGCGGTTCGAGGAAGGCGAGGCCGTAGTAGCGCGGATACGTCTCGAACCGGGTATGCACCGAGGCGACGACCGGCCGCCCGTGCGCCCGCGCGAGGCTGACGGCGCGATGGCCGAGGATCTCCGGGCTGGCGACGTGGAAGATCGTGGGATCGAACGCCGCGATGTCCTTCTTCACCCGCGGCGGGATCATGATCGGCGCGCGATACTCGCCGCGGCCGGGCAGGGGGATGGCCGGCACGCCGACGACCTTGCCGACCGACGCGAAGGCCGGCGTCTCGGTGCGCGGCGAGTAGATCCGCACCGCTGCCCCTTGGCGCAGCAGATAGCCGACCAGCCGGTTCAGCGCCTGGTTCGCCCCGTCCCGCACATAGTTGTAGTTGCCCGTGAACAGGGCGACGCGAAGCTCGGTGACGTCCATCGCCGGCTCTCTAGCGGCGGCGAGGGCGAAGCGCCACTTGGAACGACGCCCGCGCCACGCGGGTTGTGGTCCTCGATCTAGAGGAGCAGCGGCGATGGCGAACAGCTTCAAGGTGGGCCAGAAGGTGACGTGGCACTGGTCCGGCAGCACGGCCGAGGGCAAGGTGGCCGAGCGGTTCGACCGCAAGGTGCAGCGCACGATCAAGGGATCGAAGATCGTCCGCAACGGCAGCAAGGACGACCCGGCCTACCTCGTCGAGCAGGAGGATGGCGGCAAGGCGCTGAAGCTGGGATCGGAGCTGAGCGGCGGGTAGCGTGCGCCACGCTGAGGAAGGGTGAGCTCTGCTTGGGGCAAGGCGATGCGTTTAACGCGGCGGGGCTGAGCTGGATTACACGAAGCGGCGCGTTGCTGGCGGGATGGTGGTGGACGCACTTGGGCTCGAACCAAGGACCCGCTGATTAAGAGTCAGCTGCTCTACCAACTGAGCTATGCGTCCGTCGCCGGCGGTCCGCCTCCGAACTTCGAGGGCGGTTGCGTTGCGAACGGCGCGGGTAGCATCGGGCTTGGGCGGTGTAAACAGGTATCATCCAAAAAACTCAGCGGCGTTCGGTGTCGCGATCGATCGCCATCAAGAGGCCGAGGCAGATCAGCACCGTCATCATCGCGGAGCCGCCGAACGAGACCAGCGGCAGCGGGATGCCGACGACCGGCGCCAGCCCCATCACCATCATCAGGTTGATCGCGACGTAGAAGAAGATCGTCGTCGCCAGGCCGGCGGAGGCCAGGCGGGCGAACTTGCCGGTCTGCCGCAGGGCCACGCGGATGCCCCAGTTCACCACCGCCAGATAGGCCACGATCAGGAACAGGCCGCCCATCATGCCCCACTCCTCCGCCATCGTCGCGAAGACGAAGTCGGTGTGGCCCTCCGGCAGATAGTCGAGGTGGCTCTGGGTGCCGTTGAGGAAGCCCTTGCCGAACAGCCCGCCCGATCCGATCGCGATCTTGGACTGGCTGATATGGTAGCCGGTGCCCAGCGGGTCGCTCTCCGGATCGAGGAAGATCAGCACGCGGTTGCGCTGATAGTCGTGCAGCGCGAAGAACCAGGCGAGCGGCGCCGCCAGCGCCAGTGCCAGCGCGCCGCCGATGAACAGGCGCAGCGGCAGGCCGGCGAGGAAGGCGATCGTCAGCCCGCCGGCCACGATCATCAGCGCGGTGCCGAGATCGGGCTGGAGCATAACGAGGAAGGCCGGCACGCCGATCAGCAGCGCGGCCGGCCAGATCGCATGCCAGCGGCGGATCTCGCCGGCCGGCAGCAGATCGTAGAAGCGGGCGAGCACCAGCACGATCGCCGGCTTCATCAGCTCCGACGGCTGGAGCCGGATGAAGCCGAGATCGAGCCAGCGCTGGCTGCCGCCGCTGACGAAGCCGAACAGCTCCACCACCAGCAGCAGCAGCACGAGAACCCCGTAGACGGGAAAGGCCACGGCCTTGATCTGCGTCTCGCGCACGCGCGACAGCATGATCGCCCCGCCGAGGAAGACGACGAAGCGCGTGCCCTGGGAGAATGCCCACGGCCGCAGGCTGCCGCCCGCCGCGGAGTAGAGCACGACGAGGCCGAAGCTGGCGATCGCCAGCACGAGCAGGATCAGGCCCCAGGGCAACCGCGCGAGCGCGGCGGGAACGACCGAGTCGCGCATCAGTCCGGCTCCTCTTCGGGTGCGGCGGCGGGCGCGGGGGCGGCAGCGGCCGGGGCGGGAGAGGCGGCGGGAGGTGGAGCGGCGGCCGGGGGCGGAGCCTCGGCAGGCGGGGGCGGGTTCGCCTCCGCCGCCTTCTTATCGCGCCAGGCGCGGCCCTGCGCGGCCATGCGCGTGGGGATGTCGCCGCCCCATTTCTCCTCCAGCGCGGCGAGCGTCGCCTGCGCGCGCGGCGCATCGAACAGGTAGGTGAGCGTATCGCGGGCGATCGGCGCCGCGGTGACGATGTGGCCGCTATGTTCGAGGATGGTCGCGCAGGCGTAGAGCGGGTTCTCCACCGGCGCGAAGCACACGAACAGCGAGTGATCGCGCATCCGCCACGGCGTCGCGGCGTCGCTGAGCACGCCGGTGCGCCGCTCGGCCATGGTGATGCGGCGGACCTGGGCGGTGCCCGTCTTGCCGGCAAGGAGGACGTTCGGCACCTGCATGCGGGCCGACCCGCCCGTGCCGCCGCCGTTGACGACGCCGCTCATCGCCTCGCGGA
This sequence comes from Sphingomonas profundi, assembly GCF_009739515.1. Lineage (NCBI taxonomy): Bacteria > Pseudomonadati > Pseudomonadota > Alphaproteobacteria > Sphingomonadales > Rhizorhabdaceae > Alterirhizorhabdus > Alterirhizorhabdus profundi. The sequence continues at coordinate 2,414,514 of NZ_CP046535.1, read as the reverse complement.
CGATGGCGAAATGCTCGGGCGGCACGTCGAGCGCGGGGGCGGCCGCGCCCGGCCGGCCGCCGAGCAGGCGCGGCGACACCTCGCGGCCGGAGGCGAGACGGGCGGCCATCACCGCCAGCTGGAGCGGGTTCACCAGCGTATAGCCCTGGCCGATGCTGGCGTTGATCGTGTCGGCGATCGTCCAGTTCGTCTTGTATTTCCGCAGCTTCCAGGCCGAGTCCGGCACGGTGCCGTAGCGTTGCGAGGCGACCGGCAGCGCATATTCGGCGCCCAGCCCCATCCGCCGCATCATCGTCGCCAGCGCGTCGATGCCGATGCGGCGGACCATCGTGTAGAAGTAGATGTCGCAGCTCTGCATGATCGCATGCTTCATATCGAGCGCGCCGTGGCCGCGCCGCTTGTGGCAGTGGAACACGTTGCTGCCGAGGCGGTACTGGCCGGTGCAGACGACCTGCTCGTCCGGCGCGATGCCGGCGTTCAGCAGCGCCAGCGCGTTCATCGGCTTCACCGTGGAGCCGGGGGGATAGAGCCCGCCGAGCACCTTGTTGACGAGCGGGTGGTGATCGTTGGAGGAGAGCATGTCCCACTCGCTGTGGCTGATCCCGTCCGAGAAGCTGTTCGGATCATAGGCCGGCATCGACGCCATCGCGAGCAGGTCGCCGCTGCGACAGTCCATCACCACCACCGATCCGCTCTCGTTGCCGAGGCGGCGGGCGGCATAGTCCTGGAGGCCGGCGTCGATCGTGAGGTGCAGCGTGCGGCCCGCCACGTCGGGTCGCGTCTCCAGATCGCGGACGAGGCGGCCGCGCGCCGTCACCTCGCTGCGCTTGGCGCCGGGACGGCCGCGCAGCAGCGGCTCCATCGTCTTTTCAAGACCTTCCTTGCCGATCTTGAAACCGGGCGTGATGAGCAGCGGATCGTGCGTCGCCTCATAATCCTTGGCGGAAGCGGCGCCGACATAGCCGCACAGATGGCCGACGGCGGCGCCCGTCGGGTAGAAGCGGGAGTAGCCGCGCGCCGGCGCCACGCCGGCGAGATCGGGCAGCCGCACGCTGACGGCGGCGAAGCGATCATAGTCCAGCCGCTCCGCCACCGGCACGGGCTGGTAGCCGGCGGCCTTGGCCAGCTCCTCGCGGATGCGCTCCATCTCCTCGTCCGGCAGCGAGAGGATGCGCTGGAGTGCCGGCAGCACGCGATCGGGATCGTGCAGCTGATCGGGGATCAGATCGACGCGGAAATCGGTGCGGTTGATCGCGATTGGCCGGCCGTGGCGATCGACGATCCAGCCGCGCCGCGGCGGGATGAGGATCAGCTGCACGCGGTTGCTCTCGGCCATCAGCCGATAGCGTTCGTTCTGCGCGATCGAGAGCCAGGCCATGCGCCCGGCCAGCACGCCGCCCACGGCCAGTTGCGCCCCACCCAGCACCAGCGCGCGGCGCGTGAAGGTGAAACCCTGGGCGTGTTCGGTAACGATGCGGGGCGGCCGCCTCATGCTCGCGGCATTAGCGCCTCAGCCGCCAGCGGTCGAGCATCGCGCAGAGCCGCACGACGGCGGGAAAGCAGAAGATGGCGACGAGCGCCTGCGCGCCGACGCCGGCGAACGCGCTCTCCCCGTAGAGGAAGCGGGCGATCCACCAGCCGCCGATCACGCAGAGGGCGATCAGCGCGGTGGCGACGCCCCATTCCACCCAGTAATCCCGCCAGATCAGCCGATCGTCGATCATGTCGAGGACGAGGAAGCCGCTGGTCCACAAGGTCGTCGCGGTGCCGAGCGGGTGGCCGCCGACGAGATCGTCGAACAGGCCGAGCGGCAGCGCCACCCACGCATGCCACAGCTCCGGCCGCAGCAGGCGCCAGCCCAGCAGCATCAGCAGGCCGGTGGGCGGCAGCACCGGCGCCGTGGCGACCAGCGGCAGCGCCTGCAGCAGCGAGGCGGCCATCGTCGAGAGAACCGGCACCGCCCGCGCGCGCGGTGGCAGCAGGCGCGGGCGGGCGGCGTCGTCGATGCTCATTTCGCGGGCGTCTTGGCGGGCGGCGGCGGGGGTGGGACATCCGGCTGGAACACGCCCAGCACCGTCGCATAATCGAGCCGGGCGGGGTCGGCGAGCGGCCAGGCGGTGGCGACATCCCCGTTCACCGCCGTGACCACCGCAACCGGGATGTCCGGCGGGAAGACGCCGCCGGTGCCCGAGGAGAGCGCGATGTCGCCGCGGCGGAACGGCGTGGCCCCGGCGATCAGCGCGCGCAGCTCGATCCGTCCGTCGCCCTTGCCGGTCGCCAGCGCCGCCACGCCGCTGCGCGCCAGCCGCACCGGCACGGTGCTGCCGCTGTCGGTGAGCAGCAGCACGTGGCTGGCGATCCGCCCGGTCGCGACGACGGTGCCGACGAGCCCCTCCGGCGAGCGGACCGGCTGGCCGGAGCGAACGCCGTCGCCGGCGCCGGCATGCAGCACGGCCAGGCGGCGGGGGCTGGTGGCGGTGGAGGAGACGATGCGGGCGACGGCAATCGTGCCCGGCGCATCCTGGGTGAGCCGCAGCAGCCGCTTGAGCCGGCGGTTCTCGAAGTCGAGCGCCCGCGCCTCCACCAGCCGGCCGCGCGCCGCATCCAGTTCCGTCCTGAGCGCGCGGTTCTGGCTGGCGGCGTCGAAATAGGCGGCCACGCCGTCTCCCGCCGAGGAGAGCGTCATCACCACCGCGCGGCCGGCGGCGGAGAGCGGCGCGGTGGCATCGATCGCGGCGCCGCGCAGCAGGGCGAAGCCCGCCGGATCGAGCCGGGCCGAAAGGATCAGGCCGAGCCCGCCGAGCAGCCCCAGCACCGCGACGACATACCCCGCGAACAGGCCGTACTGCGCCCGCCGGGAGAAACCGGGACGCCGATGGGGAGGCGTCGCCACGGCGCCGGCGCCTTGATCCTCAGGCGGTCTGCAGCACGCCGCGGAAGACGGGCTCTTCCAGCGCGCGCCCGGTGCCGAGCGCGACGCAGATCAGCGGCTCGTCGGCGACGGTGACGGGCAGGCCGGTCTCCTCGCGCAGCACCTCGTCCAGCCCCTGCAGCAAAGCGCCGCCGCCGGTGAGGACGATGCCCTGATCGACGATATCGGCGGCCAGCTCCGGCGCGGTATTCTCCAGCGCGATGCGCACGCCCTCGACGATCGCGGACACCGGCTCGCTCAGCGCCTCGGCCACCTGCGCCTGGTTGATCGTGATCTCCTTGGGCACGCCGTTGACGAGATCGCGGCCCTTGATGTGGATCGTCTGGCCGCGCCCGTCCGCCGGCATCTTGGCGATGCCCATCTCCTTCTTGATCCGCTCGGCCGTGGCCTCGCCGATCAGCAGATTGTGGTTGCGGCGGACGTAGGAGGAGATCGCCTCGTCCATCTTGTCGCCGCCCACGCGCACGCTGGTGGTGTAGGCGAGGCCGCGCAGCGACAGCACGGCGACCTCGGTGGTGCCGCCGCCGATATCGACGACCATCGATCCGATCGGCTCCGTCACCGGCATGCCGGCGCCGATCGCGGCGGCCATCGGCTCCTCGATCAGCCACACCTGCGATGCGCCGGCGTTGGAGGCGGCATCGCGGATGGCGCGCCGCTCCACCTTGGTGGAGCCGGAGGGGACGCAGATCACGATCTCGGGCCAGCGGGGGAAGCGGCGCTGGCCGTGCACCTTCTGGATGAAGTGCTTGATCATCTGCTCCGCCACGTCGATGTCGGCGATCACGCCGTCACGCAAGGGGCGGATCGCCTCGATCGTGCCCGGCGTCTTGCCCAGCATCAGCTTGGCGTCCTCGCCCACAGCGCGGACCTTCTTCATCCCGTCGAGCGTCTCGATCGCCACCACCGACGGCTCGTTCAGCACGATGCCGCGCCCGCGCACGTAGACGACCGTGTTGGCGGTGCCGAGATCGATCGCCATGTCGTGCGACATGAATTTGAACCAGCGCGTGAAGAACATCGAATCGCCCGTCTTGTGGTGCAGCATCGCGGCCCACGCCCTAGCGCTGCGTCAGGAAAAGGTGAATGGCGGTCGCGGGAGGCCGTCGCTTGGGCTAGAGGATGTGCCATGTCAATACGCCGGCTCCCGCCGCATCTGGTGAATCGCATTGCGGCCGGCGAAGTGGTCGAAAGGCCGGCCAGTGCGCTGAAGGAGCTTGTCGAGAACGCGATCGACGCCGGCGCCACGCGCATCGCGATCGGCCTCTCCGAAGGCGGGCTGGCGCGCATCGAGGTGACGGACGACGGCTGCGGCATGGCGCCGGACGAGATCGCGCTGGCGCTGGAGCGGCACGCCACCTCCAAGCTGCCCGATGCCCTCCTGGTGGATGGCGCCATCGAGTCGATCGGCACGCTGGGCTTCCGCGGCGAGGCGCTGCCCTCGATCGCCAGCGTGGCGCGCATGACGATCGAGAGCCGGGTGCGCGGGGCGGACGGCTGGCACCGCATCGTCGACAACGGCGCGCTGGCGGGGGAGGGCCCGGCGGCGCTGCCCCCGGGCACACGCATCCGCATCGCCGACCTGTTCGCGCGGGTGCCGGCGCGGCGCAAGTTCCTGCGATCGGCCCGCGCCGAATATGCCGCCTGCGTCGACGTGGTGAAGCGGCTGGCGATGGCGCGGCCGGAGATCGGCTTCACCCTGGAGCATGACGGCCGCCGCGCGATCGCCGTGCAGCCGGCCGACAGCCGGGCGGAACGGGTGGCGGCGCTGACCGACCGCGCGCTCGTGGAGAACAGCGTCGCGCTCGATCATGTGCGGCAGGACGTGCGACTCGGCGGCGTGGCCGGCCTGCCCACGTTCAACCGCGGCGTGGCCGATCATCAGTATCTGTTCGTCAACGGCCGGCCGGTGCGCGACCGGCTGCTGGTGGGGGCGGTGCGCGGCGCCTATCAGGACATGCTGGCGCGCGATCGCCACCCGGTGGTCGCGCTGTTCGTCGATCTGCCGGGCGCGGACGTGGACGTGAACGTGCATCCGGCCAAGACGGAGGTGCGCTTCCGCGATCCGGGGCTGGTGCGCGGGCTGATCGTCGGCGGCCTGCGCGCCGCGCTGGACGCGGCAGGACACCGCAGCGCGCAGCAGCCGTCGGCCGGGTCGCTCGGCCTGTGGCAGCGCGGGCCGGTAGGGGGCGCGGCGCCGCCGCCTCGCCCGCCGTCCTACGCCGCCGGCCCGCCCGCGCAGTCGGCCGTGTGGGACGGCAGCCACGCCTACGCCCCGATGGCGCGCGCCGAGCCGGCGAGCGCGCCGCCGCCCGACGCGCACGACCATCCGCTGGGCGTGGCGCGCGGGCAGGTGGCGGCGACCTACATCGTCGCCGAGGCGGACGACGGCCTCGTCCTCGTCGATCAGCATGCCGCGCACGAGCGGCTGGTGCTGGAGCGGATGCGCCGCGCCCTGGCCGAGGGCGGCGTGCCGGCGCAGGCGCTGCTGCTGCCCGAGGTGGTGGAACTGGACGAGCCCGCCTGCGACAGGCTGGAGGCGCGCGCCGGCGAACTCGCCGAGCTGGGGCTGACGCTCGATCGCTTCGGCCCGAAGGCGATGCTGGTGCGGACGACGCCGGCGATGCTGGGCGCGGGCGACGCGCGCGGCCTCGTCACCGACCTCGCCGACGATCTCGCCGCCTATGACGAGGCGCTGTCGCTGCGCGAGCGGCTCGATCATGTCGCGGCGACGATGGCGTGCCACGGTTCCGTGCGGGCGGGCCGCATCCTCTCCGTCGGCGAGATGAACGCCTTGCTGCGCGAGATGGAGGTGACGCCCCATTCCGGCCAGTGCAACCACGGCCGGCCGACCTGGGTGAAGCTGGACGCACGCAACCTGGCCAAGCTGTTCGGCCGCGAATAAGTCGTCGTGGCCATGTGCGAAGGCGACGGCCCTGCCGGCCGCGTGATCGCCCGGCATGACCGGCGCCCGCGTTGATCCCGCCGGAGCGCGTGGTACAGGCCATCCGTGGCGACCCGTCGGGCGAGCATCCGGCACCCGGATGATCGAGCGGATCATGCGGCGGGCGACCCTCCTCCACCTCTTGAGAGTTCAGAATGGCGTTCTACCCAGGAAATCTCGCGAGGATCGATGTCATGCAGTGGCTCGCGAAATCGACGACGATCGCGATGCCGGTGCAGGCGCGGAGCAGGGCGACCCTCCAGCGCATCGTCGATCGGTCGATCGATCTGTTCCTCACCCGGGGATATACGAATACGAGCATCAGCGACATAGCGGAGGCGTCCGCCACCTCGCCGGGTGCGATCTATTCTCGCTTTCCGGACAAGAACACGATCTTGATGACGATCGTGGACGCCTATTATCGTGAACGCCTGAGTGTGTTCGACGAGTATTTTCAACGGCTGCGGGAATCCGGTTCGGTGGATCACGCCGAGATCGTCACGTCTTACGTCAAGCTCATCCTTGGGCAGTTCCGCGAGGACGTGGCGATAGTCAGGCTGATCGAAACGGTGCGCCTTGAGAACGATGCCGTCGCCGCGCGCACGCTCGGTCTCAACAAGAAACTGGCCAACCGGCTCTACGAGGCGCTTCGCAGCAGTGACATCGGCCGTCGGCGTCATCTTCGTTACCGCACGCGCTACTTCCACACGCTGTTCCGCAACGCCACGGCCCTCGCGATCCTGCACGACGGGACCGTATCGGGCGCGCAGATCGCGGTGAACGCAGGCGAGTTCGAGGCGGAGACGATCCGGATGGGCATCGCCTACCTCGCCGGCGCCGATTGACATACTGTCCAACAAAACTAGAGTGACCACTCCCATTTAAGAAGGTGCGGAGGGTTGGGTGACAGGTGATAAGGGCGGCACGTGCCCGATCCGGCTCGCGGCGCGGGAAAGCTATGTTCCCCGTGTTCCGCACGAGGTTTTCAAGGAACTCCGGGCCAGCAGCCCGGTATCCTGGCACGAGGCGGACGGATATCCGGGTTTCTGGGCAATTACGAAATACCGGGATATCGTGTCCATCTCTACCGACACGCGCTCCTTCAGTTCCGCGAGGGGCGTCTTCGTCGAGGATATCGAGAGCGGCCAAGGGATACCCGGATCGCTTCTGACGTCCGACCCGCCTTTACATACCAGCCTGCGCGCTCAGCTGAGCGACTGGTTCACGGCGACAAGCCTGGCAAGACTGGAGGGGTGGCTCCGGATCACGGCCCGCGCCATCATGGATCGCGCCGCTTCCGCCGGGCGCTGCGAGTTCGTCTACGATATGGCCGCGGAACTGCCGTTGCTGACGATATGCGAATTCCTCGGCGTACCGGAAGCCGATCGCTCCTACATGCTCGCTCTGGGCGACGCGGTCGTCCGCTCCGAGAATGACAGGACGTTCGCCGAAGCGATGAAGAAGATCGGCGATTACGGCCTTCAGCTCGCGCGGCAGAGCGCCGGTGACGGCGGCAGCGGACTGGTCCGCAACATGCTGCGATCCTTCGAGAAGGAGGAGCGTCTCGCCGAGGTGGAGTTTGCCGGGCAGTTCGCGCAATTGCTGGTCGCGGGCAACGAGACCACCCGCACTCTCCTCTCCAACATCATGCTCGAACTGTGCGATCGCCCCGATCTTCATGTCGCGCTGAAAGCGGAACCCGGCCGCCTGCCGCTCGCCATCGAGGAGTTTCTGCGCTGGACGTCGCCGATATACTATATGCGTCGCACCGCCCGCGAGGACACGAAGATCGGAGAGGTCGCCATTCGCGCGGGCGATCCGGTGGTGATGTACTATGTTTCGGCCAACCGTGACGAAGATGTTTTCGACGAACCCGACACTATCGATATCGATCGTCGCCCCAATCGCCACCTCGCCTTTGGTGTCGGCCGGCACAACTGCCTTGGCGCTCAACTCGCGCGACTGGAAACCAGGATCTTCATGGAGGAGTTCCTAGAGCGTTTCAGATCCGTCTCGCTTGACGGAGCGCCCGTGCGATTTCCCTCCAACGTCGTCAACAGCTGGGAGAGGTTGCCCGTCGTTCTGGAGGTGGGTTGAGGGTCGCGCACGTCGATGGCCGGCGTCGCTCGTCCGCGCCCGGCTTGATCTAGCGTGTCGCCGCATCCACCGGCGCCACGACGTTGTTCAAGAACTGCTGACGATGCCATCGGATAGCCCATCGGCAAGATGCGTCCGAACCGCTGAAGCGCTCAAGTGCTTCTTGATGTTAGGCCGTTCAATAACAGGGATAAAGTGATGGCGGAGCGGGAGTCCGCCGTTTGGTGGTCCAACGTGGTCCGACAGAGTCTATAGAAATCCGCCGTTTCAGTAGCTTACGTCGATTAATGGTCCTGCAGAGTCCAAAGCAATCCTGCATATTCCTGATCTTTATGTTGGGCGTGATGTTGGGTAAGATCGCGCTATGTCAGGGATAAAGCCAGCCGGCCAGCATCGTGAGAAGCGCCTATCAGCGGCGTTTGTGAAGACCGTTAGCACGCCCGGCTTCTATGCCGATGGCAATGGCCTGTACCTGAAAGTCGATCCATCGGGGGCGAAGCGATGGGTACAAAGGTTGATGATCCATAAGAAACGGACCGATATAGGCCTAGGATCAACATCGCTTGTAAGCCTTGCAGAAGCCCGTGAGAGGGCCTTGGAGCATCGTAGGCAGGCAAGGGCTGGCGATGATCCTCTTGCGTCTAGGAGGGCTTCTACGACCATTCTGACCTTCAAAGAGTGTGCGCAAAAGGTCTACGATCTGTCAGCCCCGACATGGCGTAACGCCAAGCACGGTCAGCAATGGCTAAACACACTAGAAGCGTTCGCTTCCCCGATCTTTGGCACTAAGCGTATCGACGCCGTAACGAATGCGGACGTGCTGTCGGCGCTTACGCCCATATGGAACACTCGCCCAGAGACCGCGCGGCGGGTTAAACAACGTATCGGGACGGTGATGAAGTGGGCGATGGCGCAAGGATGGCGCGGCGATAATCCGGCGGAAGCTATATCGAAAGCCTTGCCCAAGCATGATCGCTCCAGCGTAAAGCACCGCGCGGCCCTTCCTTACGAGGCCGTGGCGGATGCTATAAGTAAAGTAAGGAGGTCCGAAGCTGGCACAGCGACCAAGCTGGCAACAGAGTTCCTTATCCTAACTGCTACGCGATCAGGAGAAACGCGCGAGGCAAAATGGATCGAGGTTGATATCGAGAAAGCCGAATGGATTATTCCAGCTACGCGGATGAAAACGAAGCGTCCGCATCGGGTGCCATTGCCGCCACGGTGCATAGCTATCTTGGAAGAAGCAAAAGCGTTGCGCCGTGAGGGCGATGATCTGGTCTTTCCGGGTACGAAGGATGGCAAGCCTCTTTCAGATATGACCCTTTCAAAGCTTATGAAGGAGCTTGGCATCGCCGCTGTTCCACATGGCTTCCGATCCTCATTCCGGGATTGGGCTGGCGAAGCAACCAGCCATCCGCGCGAGGTGATCGAGTTTGCCTTGGCGCATGTTATTAAGGACAAGGCAGAGGCGGCATATGCACGGTCGGACCTTTTTGCAAAGCGGCGAAAGCTGATGGATGATTGGTCGCAGTATATTCAGCAAAATTAAACAGCATAATAATCTCGTCTAAAGTTATCACTTAAGTATCTCAAATTAGATTAGTGATTTCGTTGTTGTAAGATCAAATAAGTTTCGGCATACGAGGCGATTTTCTGCTGGACACGTCGCGAATCGACTACTAAAGCGCCGCCCAACCAGCCAAGGAGGCGGAGCGATGATCGAAGGACTAATTCGCCGAAAAGAGTTGTTGGAAATCATCGGGATCAGCAAATCCCAACTGTATGTCATGATCTCACGTGGGCAATTCCCGCGCCCAATCCTTATCGGAAGCAAAAGAGCCGTGGGCTGGAGGCGTGCCGCCGTGTCGGCATGGCTTGCGGCACGTCCTACTACTGGAGGTTGGTCTTTATTACGCAGGATGATCCTGTTCGTAAACGAGGCAAGCCAAATACGCAGAGGAGTTGATAATGAACACGGTGTATGTCGAGGCCATCAATAGATGGCTTAAATGTAAAGGTCAGAACCCGATTGTCATTCGACAGGCAAAGGTTGTTAAGTCGTGGAAACATGGTGATGAAGGTGGATCAAGAATTCTTGTTCGGTCTATAGCTTGTCTTACCGATACAAATGCATCCTAGAATAAAAATACAGCCATTAAGCGAACTGGTGACGATCTGCTTTCCCGGCTCATGGGAAAAGGAAAAGGCGGGCCGGTATCGGATACGATGCTATCAAAGCTGATGAAGGAACTGGGCGTCGGTGCCGCATTGGTTTCGATTATCGATCGGGAATTGCCCATATGGGGCAATCATCCATCCAAGCGAGTTCTAACATTATGCCTGTTGTCATGAAGACTTCTGTAAAGACGAAAGGTAATGAAATGCAGATTACTATCCGCTTTGATAAGGCGTTGAACAAGAGCATGGATATTTTCAGTGCCGTGCATAAAGTTTGTAAACGCTATAACGAGCGTGTCTATCTAATTGGTGGCAATATGGGTCTGAATGTTAGCAATGTAAGTTGGGATCAATGCTATGAAATAGCGGAGTGGACTATAAAGATAATTCGTCGAGAAGGGGCTCTATCTATCGATGGCATAAAGATTTGCATCTTCGAGGATTACCGCACTTCAGAGGTTCCCTGATAGGAGAGTGGTAGCGAAATTAGGGTGTGAACTTCTAAATCTTGCACGTTCGTAGTTCTATTTCCTGTTAGAACGAAGGTATGTTTACTTGTAGAACAAATTCAACATCTCTAAAGACGGATGTTAAGCCAGTTTCTTTAAATCCGCTTCTGAATATAAATAAGGCTTAATATCTATAAACGTTGCTGATCACAGAATTGCTTTAGACACAGCTTCTCCTTCCGCTAGGGTGATACCAAACAACCTGTGGGAGGTTATTTATATATCTTGCGAATAATTACCCTAATATCGTTTTACAGACTACGTATACCCTAACTGCCTTTTTGCCCGTCTCTTGAAAAGAACGGAATGGAAGCCACCCCATGTGATACCTAGTGAAAGCACTAGGACAAAGCATCAGCCCTTTGAAGGTTAGGTTGTTCCCTAGAACGATATCAGTTCATCGGGAGGGTCGGAAGGTTCGCATAAAGCGTTTTAAGTTCCCCCGTAGCAAACTCGAATAGTGTCTTATCAAGATTATATCACGCAGCTAGATTAAAGATGGCCTAGCTGCTCATCAGCATCTTGGATGCCTTCGCCAACATAGGTTCATTCGGAAATATGTAGCTCGGTATATATGAGCCTACCGGAAGGCTATTTGGCTTGGTAGTTTAAGCGTTCCAGCCAAGGTAAGGGGCGCTGTAAAAGCAATTCTATCAAAACGCTCCGCTCTTGTCCACCGTACGCAAACGTTAACTGTGATGATTGCTTTAATTCGGCTGTTCAGATGATGAGTAGCCGATTGGAGCACCCCTGTATGTCTCTACGACTTTGGAGTTCATACGTTAGTGGCCCACCAAAGCTAGTCCCTTGGCATAAGTGCGGGAATAATCCTTGTGGGTCGCGATTGCTATAATCTCCACATCCTATACGCGATCGTTCAAGCCTTCCGAGCAGCAATCCATGCCGCCAATTCAGATTTCTGTTTCTCTAGCTCCTTCCTGCTACTCGCGATCGAAGAAGATGAAGATGGTTCATCCTCTGTATCTAGCAAGTTGGCTAAGAAGGGTATCACTGTCGCACCAACCATATCCAGCACCTCAGGAGACATTTCGTTATTTTCGACAATCTGCTCTAGAAGCGCATTATAGTGACGAGCCTGTTCCAAGATTGAGGTGATAAGCGGGCTTGCCTTGTCTATTCCCTCCGTTGCGCCTGCGTTAAAAAACGTGATCGTGTGGATTGGTTTGGTACGATCGCGTATTTCAACGTTTAAGCTTACGGAACGGACCTTCTCTACTTCTATCGTTTTTGAGCTTGTCCGGCTTCCGGCCGAAAGTCCACCAACAAGGAGGCCGGCAGGACCGAGAAGTAGCCCGCCGGCGGCGCCCCCGATCATTTGTGAACCACGGCGTGTCTTAATTACGCCATTAGTCGTTTCAACAGTGATACCATTAACATCAAGGGCGACCTGGCGAAGTTGACGGAAGTCCATAAGATAGGTGCTTCCAAGCCCGCACCCGATCATGATCTTTTTTGTTTCCCAGTTAACGCCGACTCGGTCCATGGTCTCGGCATTAAGGTAATAGTCGCCGCTGCCAAAGCTTTCGCTGATCTGTTCGCGTGCTGCTTTCAATCGAGCCTTGTGTCTTCTGTTTTCGCTGATCGTCATTGGTATGGCGATGGAGATGGAGATTGCAAAAACCAGAACGATCATAACTGCGATGGTCATACCGCCTCCTCATTCGATAGAGGCATACCCGGCTTAAGCCGGGCGTTGGAATCCTCGCACAAGGACAAGGCCCTACCGCTTTTAGGCAGAGCCTTGGACATGGCGACAGGCGCCCGGCCGAAAGTTCGACCGGACCTTGTAGCAAGGGGATTCCACGCCCCACAGCCGACACTTACCGGCTGCCCTATAACGTTGCCCGACAAGCCGGGGATCGGCAAGAGCCTACCAACCGCTATGTGTGAGGATCGAGTACATCCTAGGCCGGCACTGGATGGACACCTGAAGATCGTCTTTCGCACCCTCTAGGACATACCCCCCTTCAACAGCGCTAAGGCTTTCGAGCCGAGGCACGCCGTCGTTTGACGGTTTGATACCGACCAAACCATCTTGAAGGCCGTTCCCCATATGTTCTATCGAGGCAGCAGGGAGCGAATCATGCGAATCACGATCAGAACGGCGGGTGCAGAATGGACGGTCGACTCAGGATCAATTGCGATCGATGAGTTGGAGAATGGACTTCGCGTCCGCACCGACCCGCATGATGATCTATGGTCGCTGGAATATACGGCTTTAGCCGTGACGATAGAAGGCGGCGCTGTAGGGCCTCCTGCGCCAGAATGCGACGATCCGAACCAATTGCGGTTGTTCGCGATGCTGTGAAGCACGATCCCCTTGGCGAGCCCTTGGAGGCGCTTCTAAAGGATCATACGCACGTCACTATCACATGCCGCTGCCATCGCGAGGTTGTATGGCTTGCCCGCGATCTGTTCCTAGCTCTAGGAACCCCTTGCAGCGTTCGACAAGCCCAGGGGCGAATGCGATGTTCAAGGTGTGGCGTGAAAGGATGGGCGATGATCATGCCAGCCTCGCGATGACCTGACAAAGTGAGATAGCGGCGCGGCCGGAAACGCCCTAATAGTAGACACTGCAAGTTGCGCCGGTTGCTCGGTTAAGGAGTGCTATCAAAATGCCACGCCAAACCGTGATCCTCGCCGTCGCATTCGCTTTGGCAAGCGCCCTCACAATCTTCGCGGCACTCAACTTTATTTATCTAGGGCGCGGTTATGATCTCGTCTTAACAATCGATGGCGGGATACGGTCCGGTTACCACGTCGACTTTCCGATATGGCGTCGCGCCGCGAATGTAATTGTTTGGATTTTTGCGTGCGGTTGTGTTTTGCTATTCTACTTTGGCCATCGAAGCGCGCTGGTCAGCACGATCATAATGGGGACCATGGTCGTTAGCGCGAGCGACGTTTACAACTATGGAAGCATTGGTTCGCCAAGGTCGCTCTGGACGGTCGCCACCCTGCTTATGCTGATCGCAGGAGTACGGTGCAGGACGCATATGCTCAGGTTCGGCACTTAGATCCGCTGCCCACCGGCTATCGCCGTTCCAGACGCTAGCGACGCGCAATCCGCTCGACACCAGACCGACAGCTATCGGGCGGAAAAGCAATCCGGCAGCAGTCGCCCACTTGCGGGTATCAGCGACAAAGTGAACGCCATCCGATCCGACACAGTCCGCCAACGACGAGACATAGGGCCAATATACCAATCGCCTGCATTGAATACTCTACAAACTCCTTGATCTTGCCCGAAGTGTTGGGATGAATATCCCAAAAGAGAAACGTAGTTAGCAATATTGGTAAGAGTAAAGAGGGAATAAGGAGCAAGTGATGCCGTGGCGCTGCATTTCGCCAACGATCCGCTAAGCGTGCACTTAGGAGGCCGACGCCAAGACAAATCGCCCACCATCCAAAAAATTCGGCAAATCCGAAAGATCCGGGCGGTCCGGGGTAGTCAGCAATCATTGCAGTTCCGATTAGCGCGGCGGGACCGACAAGGCAACCGAGGCCCAGATGACCCGACCTCGTTTGGGGATATCGGCTAGGTGGTTCCATGCCCAGACCTATATGCTAGATTGTCGGCTTTCCACCATGCCAAGACGTTCAAGCCGGCGGGCAGCTACCAGCCCACTTGCGGACGAATCGGCATCTGAATTAAAACAGGTGGCTGAACACCGTCAGGTCAGTGGCAATGAAGAGGGCGATCCGTACTATTAGGACGGCATGGAAGCCCCACCCGGTTGCAACCTTGTTAACTCGAAACGCATCACCGCCTGCAATGGGCAGTTTCAATGTCTCGCCCCGCATCAGCATGTCGGCGATGGTTCCAACCTGCGCCAACACCACCTCGCCGAAAACGCCCACTAGCGAACATCGCGAGATTGCGCGAAGGTGCTTTGATGAAGTTACTAGAGACCAAATGGCCCGCGTTGATCGGCGGCTCTGCTATTCTCGGCTTGGCACTAGCTCTGCCGGAATCCATCCTGCCCCGGAACTATGGCCAGCCCGTGTTCTTACTCGGGGTGCTCTTCCTCTTTGACGGTATGATGGCCATGAGAGTTGTGAGCTATGCTACAATACGTGGACCGGAGGAGCGTAGGGAGCGACTTGAGCGACTATATTACGAGCTACCAAGAGCGCGTCAGAGGTATTTGCTAGCGTTCGGCCTCTTTGCTGTAGCGGTAGCAGCAGTAAGCTTGAATCCTCTTGAGGATTGGTATTCGTTCCTAATGATCGGGGCAATTATTGCCTATGGGGTCGTGGCGATGGTACAGCTTTTTCGCTGTCGTTCGATGGTCAATTAAGGACTGAAATCATAGGTCCGCTTTCCACACATTCTCGCTGTGCCGATTAGGCCGCCCGCTTTTCTACCCGCTGAATGGCCGCGCGGCTTACACCATATTGTTTAGCCAATGCGCCAAGGGAAAGCCCGCTAGAGCGTGCCGCGCGGATCGCCTGTTGTTGATCCCCGGTAAGGGCAGACGGGCGTCCTAGGGCCTTTCCCTCGGCTTTCGCGCGGCTAAGCCCTGCTTTGGTACGCTCTATAAGAAGGTCACGTTCGAACTCGGCTACGGCGGTTATTACGCCCATTGTCATCTTCCCGGCGGCGCTGGTTAGGTCTACCCCTCCAAGGGCAAGGCAATGGACCCGCACGCCTTCGCTGGCCAACTTCTCCACCGTAGCTCGTACATCAATCGCATTACGGCCAAGGCGATCAAGCTTGGTGACGATCAGCACGTCACCAGCTTCCAGCCGATCGACAAGCCGAGCAAATCCCTTACGCTCCATAGCGGCTACGGACCCCGACACGGTTTCCACCGTTTTCAAGCCCTACCTGAGGCAAAGTTCTGGGACGTCCTCAGTGAGATTGCACCGGCACGTTTAGTGTGTGCACGATGGCTCATCACCGTCGCCCGGATCGCAGTCGTCGCTGCATCCCCTTTGGACGGGAGAATAGGGCGGCGAACCGCCCGCAAGTGCCGGTGCAATCCCGCCCTTCGTTTTAACGCTTAATAAACGATGCTCAACTCTTTTTTGGTCAACACGCTCAGCAGGTCTAAGCCGCTCCACTGCACAAACCAAGGGTGGCTCTCCATACGCCGGACGGCCGCTTGGCTTTGCGCTCGGGGCACTCGTGGGAGACCGCACCTCGACCGGAGTGAGTTGAACCAAGATGCTCTCTTGTCGAGCGGCAGATGGGGGCAAGAAAGGAGGTCGAGGCAGATGTGGGCTGCCTGAGAATCTATCTTAGGCCCAAGACTTCGAGAGATGATCTCCTTCGCCCTATTAAAAATAAGCCGCCGTAAGTCACGATGTTTGCGAGCATCGCCAAGGATGTAGAGAAGAGAGACAATCTCAAAATACTCAAACTGAGGAATATCCTCGCAGATGCGTCCAATCACGACATCTACGAGCGGTTCGTTCTCAGCTATCTCTTTCATGGGCAGTAAGACGTTCAAGAGTTCGACGGAGATGGCCGTCAGCGACCTATGATTCCCACCGTTGTTTAATGACTTTGCTAGATCAATCGTCCAGCGAACAATTGTCTCAGACAGGTGGTTCAGCCTATCTGGCATCTCAGCACTTACAAGGCGACTGGCCACAACATTTGATCGCGCGAGATTGAGTGATGCTCTCACAGTCGGGTTCACCGTGTAGAAGAAGTATGAGCACTCTATGAGTAGCATTAGTGCAGCAATATATTCATCGTCCGTCGTGTTAGATATTGATCCAAGCTGATAACTATCAGAAAGGTCTATCACCCTCTTTTGTAGGGCTGATACAATATAGTCGGACACCATATGGTAGCTGGTGTTATGCATCATACAGGATGCTTTAACATCAGACACAAAAGAGCGAATTAACGCATCTGAGCGTAAAATCCTTTTTGGCTTCGCAAATCGTGTGGTGTCACTGAGGTGGTAAGAGATGAACTTCGAGAAAAATGCATTCAGTTTCATATTCACAGACGAAATTATTTCTGACTTCGGGGTTGTGAAGGGGCGACGGATCGTTCTGGTTTTCTGGTGATTGAGGTGGAGGTTAAATTTACTCATTGCCGATTGTATGGCTGCCGCCACTTTGTCAGCGACAGATTCTGAGGCGGCGAAGATATAGTAATCGTCTATATATCTCCGCACATCATAATCGGACCGAACAGATAAACCCGATTTGGTCAGAGTACCTAACGTAATTCTGTCCACATCACTAAATATAATTTCAGCGAATACGCGGCTTACCTCGGGCCCAATGCAGATACCATTCGTTTCATTATAGTTCATCCGCTGCATCAAACGATCGAAGTCGTTCCCAAAGGTCGATGCGCTCGTATTGTCCTTAGACGTCTTAATGTCGCTTACAGCCCAAGATATTGTGTGGGTATATATACTGTTAAAGCACTTGGCCACGTCGAGCATCCTAAATACCTCAAACTTCTTTTCTAGATGAAGGTATTCGTTGGAGTCGAAAAACTGATGAGCCCGGGTGGTCCTATCATACGCAAAGTATGAAGCAGGGTTCGAAACGCTCTTTTCCATCGAGACAGTATCAATGGTATGACTGCGGTAGCGGTTTCTATTGCTATCGATGCCCCTTATGAAGTAAGTGCTGCCCACTTTTCGAGGTGAGCGCAGAGAAAACTCCGATTGTCTCGCGTAATAGCATATAAGGGCGTCATAGTCCGAGTAGAACTGTGTGACCGAATGCTGAGCGGCGGGGTGTAAAAGGCTTAGTCCCCGAGTCCTAAACTGATCTCTTAGGACGTTATAGCGGTATGGGATTGTGTAACCGTCTGGTCCATCGACCAGAATGTCAGAGAACTCACGTTCAGGTCCGGTTTCTGGTAGGCCGCCCGTCAGATTTTTGTAGAATCCATCATTGGAGAAGATAATCGGAACCTCTTCCGGGAGCGTGTCAGTGACGACGGCGCGCATGTAATCGCCACGGCGCATGTTGCCCCTCTGAACGATCTTTTTACGCATGAGCCCAACACCGTATTATGCGTCTGATATCATCATCAGAGAATTGAAAGAAGCGGTTGTCTTCGAAACCAGCACGGAACGTTAACCCTAGGATTTTCTTTCGCTGCGCCCCTGTAAGAATCGGCTTTAACCGGTTGGAAGGGTGAGTGTTGACAACCGCGTTTAATAAAAAGCGATCAAGGGAGTTGAGTGCGGCCGATCCCGTTGCATCAATTAGCCCGTAGTTGTATCTTAAACCCACGTAACGGGTTTGGCCGCTGTCGTAGTCCTTGAGTCCGTGGTTACTGGTCAACATCTTAACTCGATCTAGAAGGTCGGAGAACGGTCCTCCGTCGTTGAATGATAGAAAGGCTCGCGAAAGTCGCCTCTTAATCCTCCTTACTTTTGATGGAGCAATATCGAGATAAACATCGCGCTTGAAGCGGTTATCTATCCGATACACCCCGCCAACTCCGATCCTGTATCCCAGAAATATGATAGCAGCTTCCTCTGATCGGCTGCTTTGATTAGAAAATGGAGAGAAGATCTCAGTAGCACACTTCGATCTACTAAGGGCTAAGCCAGATGGGAGTGACGATTGGGCCAGAGCCTTGATTTGGTGGGGATCCACATCCTCCCCTAGAATTAAGATCATATCGTCTACAAAGCGGCTGTAGAATCGCACCCCAGGCAGCTGTGAGATGGCGCGATCAAAGGGCCGCATCACGTATTCCGCAAGCGTTGCGCTAATTGCAAGCCCCCGAGGCAGTCCGGTTATCTGCCTCGCAGCCAACGCATCGAAAAAGGATTGAAGAAGATGAATACTCTGACGCGAGAATGCGGCGTCCCGCCGCAGGGTTTCCAGCGCTTCTCCGACGTTGACGGTTTCGTAGAATGATTTGATATCAAGTTTCAAGGCGTTGAAGCCGAGCCCTTGGCCAGCCAAGCGAGAAAGGCTTTTGATTATCTCTTGGCGGTCTGACTGGCGAACTCCAGTTACACGTCGAAGGCTCTCTGAAATATGACGGATAATCAGTGCCTGCTCGATTACACGATGCTGGTAGACTGCCTTTCCGCCGACGTGACCGCGATGCAAGTCTGCTCGATTAAATCCGGTCCGACAAATATCCATCGCTCGTTCAATCGCCTGCCCCTTCTCATTTGCTTGAAGGTAAAGGACGCCGGGCTGAAAATCAGACTTCCGAAACTGGCGAGCGATCGTCTTCGGGTGGAGCGTTGAGTCGTGCATTGATCGTCCTGCGGCAGAGCCAGAGGGCTAATCCATTTGAGCGACCAAATGCAACGCGATCAATATGTTGGTTGCCATGTTGGGTGGCGGGCAGGTAATGCAAAAAGCCAAGCATTATCAGCAACTTATACAAACCAGTGGCGGAGCGGGAGGGATTCGAACCCTCGAGGAGCTGTTAACCCCTACACACTTTCCAGGCGTGCGCCTTCGACCACTCGGCCACCGCTCCGCGTCCTGGAAGGGCGGGCTCCTAGCCTGTGCGGCCCGGCTCCGCAAGCCGGGCCGCGTGCGATTTCACTGCGCCGGCTGGCTGCGCCCGCTGCGGCCGCCGCCGCGCTGGTAATTGCCGAAGGCGCGTTCGGCGCGCGGTGTCGCCGGCGCCGCGCGAACGGACTGGCCGGGCTGGCCCCAGCTGCCGCGCCCGCGGAAGCCGGCCTGGCCGCCGGCCGGCGCGCCGTCGATCGCGCCCGTCCCGCCGCGTCCGCGCCATCCGCCGTCGCCGCGCCCGCGCCAGCCGGAGCCGGCCGGAACGCCGGGCGTCACCGCCGCCTGACCGTCGCCGGCGCCGCGATCGCCGCCGTTCCAGCGGCCGCCGCCGGGCCGCCCGTCACTTGGCCGCCCGTCACCCGGCCGGCCATCGCCCGATCGCCAGCCACCCGGTCGTCCGTCGCCGGGCCGGCCGTCTGGCCGCCCGTCGCCGGGGCGGCCGTTCCAGCGCCCGTCGCCGGGGCGACCGTCGCCGCGGCCGCGCCAGTTGCCGGCCTGGGCGCGGCGGCCCTCCCAGTAGCGCCGGTCATTGTCGTTCCAGCGCCGGCGCGATCCGCCGCGATCGTAGACGTAGATGCCGCTGCCCGGATAATAGAAGCCGTTGTACCAGCCATAGCCCGGATAGCCGTAGCCGCCGCCGTAGTAAGCCGGCCCATAGCCGTCGTAACCGCCATAATCGCCGTCGTCATAATAGCCGTAGCCGGCTGAGACGCCGCCATAGCCGTAGCCGTCGTCATAGCAGCCGCCGAGCGCGAATGCCGAGGCGAGCGCGAGGCCGATCGCCGCCTTCCTGCCGTTCCAAAGTGCCATGCCACTCTCCGAGAGGTTCAATCCGTGCGGATCCTGGCGCGAATAACGCACGACCCGGTTGAACGGCCTCTGAATTGCAAGGCCTTCGAATCAAAGGGGAGAGTCGATCCGGCGTCCCGCACCGGCACAGTCGGCCCGGGACGCGACGCCGCCGCCGGTCAAGCGGTGGCGACGGTCTGCTCGATCGTGCCGAAAATCGCGTGGCCGTGCGCGTCGTCCATCCGGATGCGCACATGGTCGCCCGCCTTCAGGAAGGGCGTCACCGGCGCGCCGCCGGAGATGGTCTCCACCATCCGCTGCTCGGCGATGCAGCTGTAGCCGAGGCCGCCGTCCGCCACCGGCCGCCCCGGCCCGCCGTCGGCCGCCCGGTTGGAGACGGTGCCGGAGCCGATGACGCTGCCGGCGCCGATGCTCCGCGTCTTGGCCAGATGGGCGATCAGCGTGCCGAAATCGAAGGTCATGTCCACGCCCGCATCGGCGCGCCCGAACGGGCGGTCGTTGAGATCGACCGAGAGGATGCCGCGCAGCCGCCCGTCGGCCCAGGCGTCGCCTAGCTCGTCGGGGGTCGCCAGCACCGGCGACAGCGCGGAGGCGGGCTTGGACTGGACGAAGCCGAAGCCCTTGGCCAGCTCGTCCGGGATCAGGTTGCGCAGCGACACGTCGTTGACGAGGCCGATCAGCCGGATCGCGGCGAGCGCAGTCGCGCGGTCGGCGCCCTGCGGCACGTCGCCGGTCACCACGATCACCTCGGCCTCGAAGTCGCAGCCCCACGCCTCGTCGGCCAGCGGAATGGGCCCGCGCGGCGGCAGGAAGCGGTCTGAGGCGCCCTGGTACATCAGCGGATCGTGCCAGAAGCTCTCGGGCAGCACCGCGTCGCGCGCCTTCCGCACCAGCTCCACATGGTTGACGTAGGCGGAGCCGTCGGCCCACTGGAAGGCGCGCGGCAGCGGCGCGTCTGCCTGCCGCTCGTGGAAGCGCATCATCGGGATCGCCTCGTGCGCCAGGTCTGTGGCGAGCGCCTCCAGCCGCGGCGCCACCGTCTCCCACGCGTCCAGCGCCGCCTGCAGGGTGGGGGCGATGTGGGTGGCGTCGGCGCACCAGGCGAGATCGCGGCTCACCACGATCAGGCGGCCGTCGCGTCCGCCCGTCAACGATCCCAGCTTCATGCCCGTCTCCTCTCGCCTGTTTCGGCCGAGCATAGCCAGCCCCCGGCCGACCGGCGAGCCCGGATTGATCGCGGGTGGGCGCCGCGGGGCCGGCGGCCGGCGGCGGGCGGTTCCACCGGCGCGCAAACCACTCTATGCAGGCGCGATGCAGTGGCATGACGATTTTCCGCCGGCGCCGATCGCCCCTGCCTATGGCGGTGGACGTGGTGGTGGCGGCGGCGGTGGCGGCGAATGTGTCGATCCTGAAATCCCGCGGCAAGCCGCGCCGGCGAAGGCGCGACAGATGACCATCGCCTCGCCCGGCCACCGCTCACGATCGCTCGCGCTGGCGGCGCTGCTGCCGCTGGCGGCATGCGCCGTGGGGCCGGACTATCGGCCGCAGCCGGCGGCCGCGCTGCAGGTGCCGGATCGCTTCGCCGCCGCGCCGGAACGGCCGGCCATGCCGCTGGTCGATCCCATACGCTGGTGGAGCGGGTTCGACGATCCGGTGCTCAGCCAGTTTGTCGAGCAGTCGTTCGTCGCCAATCTGGACGTCGCCGTGGCGGGCGCGCGGCTGCGGCAGGCGCGCGCGGCGGTGCGGCAGGCGATCGGCGCCGGGCTGCCGCAGGTTGGCCTGTCCGGTTCGGTCAACCGCAGCGTTGGGCGCGACGGGCAGAGCTTCGTCGATCCGACGACGGGCAACACCTTCTCCTCCGGCGGCGACACCACCGTCTACCGCGCCGGCTTCGATGCTGGATGGGAGGCGGACATCTTCGGCGGCATCCGCCGATCCGTGGAGGCGGCGCGGGCGGACGCTGCGGCCAGCGAGGCGAACCTGCACGACGTGCAGCTGAGCATCGCGTCGGAGGTGGCGCTCAACTATGTGCAGGCGCGGCTCGCCCAGTCGCGCCTGGGCATTGCCCGGGCGAACCTGGCCTCGCAGGACGAGACGCTGCAGATCGTCGGCTGGCGGGTGCAGGCCGGCCTCGTCAGCGCGCTGGATCTGGAGCAGGCGCGGCAGCTGCGGGCGACCACCGCCGCCTCGATTCCCAGCCTGGACACCAGTTACGTCGCGGCGGCGAACCGGCTGGCCGTGCTGCTGGGCGAGGCGCCGGGCGCCGTCACCGCCATGCTCGATCCCGGCGCGCCGGTGCCGCTGGCGCCGGCCGCCGTCGCGATCCCGGCCGAAGTGATGCAGCGCCGGCCGGATATCGCCGCGGCCGAGCGCACGCTGGCGGCGGAGACCGCGCGCATCGGCGTCGCGGTGGCGGATCTCTACCCGGCGCTGCGCCTGTCCGGCACGTTCGCCGGATCGGACACGTCGCTCGGCGGGCTGCCCGGCGCCGCGCTCGGCAACCTCGTCGCCGGCATCACCGCGCCGATCTTCCAGGGCGGGCAGATCCGCGCCCGCATCGCCGGCCAGCGCGCGGCGACGGACGCGGCGCTCGCCACCTACCGCCAGACGGTGCTGCTGGCGCTGGAGGAGGTGGAGAATGCGCTGACCTCGCTCGCCTCGTCCGAACGGCGCGAGCGCGAGCTGCTGATCGCCGAGGATGCCTCGCGCAACGCCGTGATCTACGCGCGCAGTCAGTATCGCGCGGGCCTGATCGATTTCCAGACGCTGCTGGACAGCGAGCGCAGCCTGCTCTCCAGCGAGGACGGCCGGGCGAGCGCGCGCGCCGATCGCGCCACCGCGACGGTGCAGCTGTTCAAGGCGCTGGGCGGCGGGTGGCAGGTGGCGCCGGCCCCGGCGACGCAGACCGCATCGACGACGAGACCCTGATGGACCAGCCCACCACTTCCGCGCTCGCCTCGTCAGGCGCCGCCGACCCCGACGACAAGGCCGCGCTCGACGACTTTCTCGGCGCGCGCCCGCCGTCGCGGCGCGCGCGCTACCTGAAATGGGGTGCGGTCGCCCTCGTCGTGCTGCTGGTGCTGTGGATCGCGGCGCGGCTGCTGTTCGGCAGCGACGTGGCGGTCAGCTACGCCACCCAGCCGCTGCGCCGCGGCAACCTCACCGTCAGCGTCTCGGCCACCGGCAATCTCGCGCCGACTAACGAGGTGGAGGTCGGTTCCGAACTGTCGGGCCTCGTGACCGAGGTGTTCGTCGACAACAATGATCGCGTGCGCAAGGGGCAGGTGCTGGCGCGGCTCGATACCTCCCGCTTCCTCGACACGGTGAACCAGAGCCGGGCGCAGCTCGCCTCGGCCCAGGCGCAGGTGCAGACGGCGGAGGCGACGGCCCAGCAGAGCCGCGCCACGCTCGCCCGCTTCATGGAGGTGTATCGCCTGTCCGGCGGCAAGGTGCCTTCGGGCACCGAGCTGGATGCCGCGCGTGCCGACAATGGCCGCGCCGTAGCCGGCATCGCCACCGCGCAGGCCGCCGTCGCGCAGGCGCGCGCGGTGCTGTCCTCGGCCGAGACGCAGCTGGCCAAGGCATCGATCCTGTCGCCCGTCACTGGCGTCGTCCTCTCCCGCTCGATCGAGCCGGGACAGACGGTCGCCGCGTCGCTCAACGCGCCGGTGCTATTCAAGATCGCCGAGGATCTCGGCCAGATGCGGCTGGAGGTGAAGGTGGACGAGGCCGATGTCGGCACCGTCGCCAAGGGGCAGCGCGCCACCTTCCAGGTCGATGCCTTTCCCGGCCGCACCTTCCCCGCCCTGATCGAGCGGGTGGACGTGGGGGCGAACGCCTCGTCCTCGTCCACCAGTTCGTCGTCCGGCACCACCGCTAGCAGCAGCACCTCGGGCTCGGTCGTCGCCTATACGGCGCGGCTGACGGTGGACAATCGCGATCTGGCGCTGCGGCCCGGCATGACGGCGACGGCCGACATCGTGACGGCGGAGAAGACGGACGTGCTGCTGGTGCCCAATGCGGCGCTGCGCTTCTCGCCCGATCGCGCCGGCAAGGGGCAGGGCGGCGGCGGCGTCACCTCGGTGCTCGCGCCGCCGCGGCCCAGGCGGGGCGGCGGGGCGGCGGCCAAGGGCGCCACGATCGGCCGCGGCAGCCGCCAGACCGTGTATGCGCTGGGCGACGACGGCAAGCCGCAGGCCATCCAGGTGACGGTCGGCGACACCAACGGCAGCGAGACGGAGGTGACGGGCAGCGGCCTGGCGCCGGGTATGGAGATCATCACCGGCCAGCTCGCCGCCGGCCAGACGAACGAGGCCGCGCGCGGCGGCGCCCGGCGCGACGATCAGGCCGGCGAGGCAGGCGACCGCGCCGCCCCGCGCGAGCGCCGCTCCGCCGGCACCGCGCCGGCCCCCGGCGAGCCCGGCGGCCAGCCGATCCGCCCCGCGCCGGAGAGCGCGCCCTCTCAGGCGGGTGGCGCCACTTCGGGCGGAGCGGGCGGTCGGGGCAGGCCGCCGGGGCAGGGCGATGGCGACTGAGCCGCCGCCGATCATCGCGCTGCGCGGCGTCACCAAGACGTTCGGCCAGGGCGCAACGGCGTTCCAGGCGCTGAAGGGCGTGGATCTGGACATCATGGCCGGCGATTTCGTCGCCGTGATGGGGCCGTCCGGCTCGGGCAAGTCGACGACGATGAACATCCTCGGCTGCCTCGACGTGCCGACCGCCGGCGCCTTCCTGTTCAAGGGCCACCATGTCGAGCGGCTGGATCGCGACCAGCGCGCGCTGCTGCGCCGGCGCTATCTCGGCTTCGTCTTCCAGGGCTTCAACCTGCTGGCCCGCACCACCGCGCTGGAGAATGTCGAGCTGCCTCTGCTCTATCGCGGCGAGGACAAGAAGACGCGGCGCGACCTGGGCCTCGCCGCGCTGGACAAGGTGGGGCTGGCCGACTGGTGGGACCATACGCCGGCCGAGCTTTCCGGCGGCCAGCAGCAGCGCGTTGCCATCGCCCGCGCGATCGTCACCCATCCGGACGTGCTGCTGGCCGACGAGCCGACCGGCAATCTGGACAGCGAACGCTCGATCGAGATCATGGAATTGCTGACCGACTTGAACCGCAACAGTGGCATCACCGTGCTGATGGTGACGCACGAGGCGGACATGGCTGCCTTCGCCCACACGATCATCCACTTCAAGGACGGCCTGGTGGACAGAAGCGAGGCGAACGCCCGCGAGATGGCCGCATGATCCTCCCCGGCACGGGCAGGGGAACCGGCGTAGCCGGTGGAGGGGGCGGGCGGCGCGCGCCGACCTTTCCGGCGAAGGCTGCGCCTGCCTCACTCCCCCTCCACCATCCTGCGGATGGTCCCCCTCCCCGTGCCGGGGAGGAATGCCGGTAATGCTCGGCACCACCATCATTCTCGCCATTCGCGAGATCAGGCGGCATCTGCTGCGCTCCTTCCTCACCATCCTCGGCATCGTCATCGGCGTGTCGGCCGTCGTCACGATGGTGACGCTGGGCAACGGCGCGACGGCGGCGGTGAAGGAGCAGATCGCCTCGCTAGGCTCGAACATCCTCCAGATCCGGCCAGGCCAGGGTTTCGGGCGCGGCGGCGGCGGCCCGCAGCCGCCCGACTTCAAGCCGGACGACGTGGAGGCGATCCGCACCCAGATCGCCGGCGTGCGTGCGGTGGCGCCGCAGGCCCAGTCCAGCGGCATCGCCGTCGCCAACGCGGCGAACTGGTCGACCACGATCAACGGCACCACCGCCGACTATTTCACCGCGCAGGACTGGAAGCTCTCGGCCGGCCGCATCTTCACGCCGGCGGAGGAGCAGGCCGGCAAGGCGGTGTGCATCCTCGGCTCCACCGTCGTCACCAACCTGTTCCGCCAGAGCGATCCGGTCGGCCAGCGCTTCCGCCTGAGGGATATGTCGTGCGAGGTGATCGGCACCCTCGTCACGCGCGGGCAGGGCGGCTTCGGCAACGATCAGGACGATGTCGTCATCATGCCGATCAAGGCGGTGCAGCGCCGCTTCACCGGCAGCCGCGACATCCGCAACATCATGGTCTCCGTGGACGAGGCGTATGACACGGGCACAGTGCAGGCATCCGTGCAGAAGCTGCTGCGCGAACGGCGCAACATCACCGGCGGCAAGGAGGACGACTTCAACATCTTCGACACCAAGCAGATATCGGACACGCTGCAGGGCACGACGCAGATCCTGACGGCGCTGCTGGGCGCGGTGGCGGCGGTGTCGCTGCTGGTGGGCGGCATCGGCATCATGAACATCATGCTCGTCTCCGTGACGGAACGGACGCGGGAGATCGGCATCCGCCTCGCCATCGGCGCCGTCGCCGGGGAGGTGCTGCTGCAGTTCCTGGTCGAGGCGGTGGCGCTGGCGTGCCTCGGCGGCGTCGTCGGGCTGCTGCTGGCGCTGATCGGCTCGGTCGCGCTGGCGCCGGTGCTGAAGGTGCCGTTCATCTTCGATCCGCAGATCAACCTGCTGGCGTTCGTCTTCTCGGCGCTGATCGGCGTGGTGTTCGGCTACTTCCCCGCCCGCCGCGCCGCCTCGCTCAACCCCATCGACGCGCTGAGGCACGAATGAGCGGCCGGCTTTTCTCGCTCGCGTGCCGCTTGCGGCTTTTCGATGCGCGCAGAGACGCGGAGGCGCAGAGGCGGAGCGCCGCGCCGCACGCGCCTTCCCACCATGGCCGTTTGCTTCGCGCTGCTGAGGACGATGCGGCTTCGCCGCGGCTGCAACCACTCGGCGTCTCCGCGTCTCTGCGCGCATCAATCCAAACTCGGCTTGCGATCGTCCTGACGCTCGCCACGCTCCTCGCCCCGCCGGCGCAGGCCGCGAAGAAGCTGCCGCCATGCCCGCCCAAGGCCGCGCAGCTGTTCATCGCGCCGATGGGCGAGCCGTTCCGCGCCGGGCCGGACGCGCCCGACCCGATGACGGTCTGGTTCGTCCGGCTGGATGCGGACCGCGACGGCCGCATCACGCCCGCCGAGTTCGCCGCCGATGCGGACAGATTCTTCGCCCGGCTCGACACCGATCGCGACGGCGAGCTGATCCCATCCGAAGTGACCGCCTACGAGCGCGACATCGCGCCCGAGATCCGCCTCTACACCCCGCGCGGCGCCGCCGGCATGCGCCCGCCGACGCGGGCGGAGCGGAAGAAGGCGGAGGGCTATGGCGATCCGCTGGGCGCCGGCCGCTGGGCGTTCCTCAACATCCCCGAGCCGGTCGCCGCCGCCGACGCGGATTTCAATCGCGGCGTCAGCCTGGCCGAGTTCCGCGCCGCCGCCGCCGATCGCTTCGCCCAGCTGGACAAGGCCAAGGCCGGAGCGCTGACCCTCGCGACCCTGCCGAAGACGCCGGCGCAGTCCGCCGCCACGAACTGCGACCCGACGCGCGTCGCCCCGCCGCCGAAGCGCCCGCGATGAGCGAGCAGCCCCGCATCCTGGTGGTGGACGACGATGCCGATCTGCGCGGCCTGATCGGCGACTTCCTAGGCAATAACGGCCTCTCGGTCGAGACGGCGTCCGGCGGCGCGGAGATGGACGTCAGGCTCGCCGCCGGCCGCTTCGACCTGATCGTTCTCGATCTGATGATGCCCGGCGAGGACGGCCTGTCGATCCTGCGCCGCCTGCGCCGGCCGGGCGGCCCGGCCGTCATCATGCTCTCGGCGATGGGCGACGATACCGATCGCATCATCGGGCTGGAGGTGGGGGCGGACGATTACGTGCCCAAGCCCTGCAACCCGCGCGAGCTGCTCGCCCGCGTGCGCGCGGTGCTGCGCCGGCGCGAAGGGGGTACGCCCACCGGCCCGGTCCGCCGCTTCGGCGACTGGACGCTCGACCTGGTCGAGCGGCAGGTGTCGCGCCCCGGCATGGCGCCCGCGCCGCTGACCGACGCCGAGTTCCGCACCCTGGCCGCCTTCCTCGATCGCCCGCAGCGGGTGCTGACGCGCGACCAGCTGATCGAGCATGGCAAGGGCGCGGACAGCGACGTCTTCGATCGCGCCATCGACGTGACGATCAGCCGCCTGCGCAAGAAACTGGGGCCGGACGATCCGATCCGCACCGTGCGCAACGAAGGCTATATGTTCACCCTCAGGGTGGACGAGTGATCCGCCGGCTCGGTCGCCTGCCGATCTTCTGGGCGACCCTGCTGCTGCTGCTCGCCAGCCTCGTCGCCTCGCAGGCGATGACGGTGGCGATGTTCGTGCTGTTCGATCCGCCACGCCCCGATTTCAACCGCCTGTCCGATATCGCCGATGCGCTCGCCGGGCGCGATCATGAGCGCGGCGGGCGGGAGCGGGCGCTCTCCGTAACCCGGCAGCCCGCCGCGCCGGTGCCGGATGCGGACATGACGAGCGATCCGCGCTTCACCGGCATGCTGGCCGCCCGCATCGGCGTGCCGCGCGACCGCGTGCTGCTGTATTTCGAGCCGGATCAGCGCGCCGACCTGCCGCAGCGCCGGCGCGCGCGGCGGCTGGTGCCGATGCGGCGCGGCGAGCCGCTGTTCTTCGATACGCTGGTCGCCGCGATGGAGACGGACGGCGGCTGGCGTGTGGTGCGGACGCCGCCGGCGCCGCTGCTGGCGGCGTGGCAGCGTCGGATGATCCTGTGGTTCGCCCTGTGTGCGCTGATGCTGGTGCCGTTCGCCTGGGTGTTCGCCCGCCTGCTCACCCGGCCGATCAGCCGCTTCGCCGCCGCCGCCGATCGCATGGGGCATGATCCGCTGAGCCCCAGCGTGCCGGAGGAAGGCCCGGCCGAGCTTCGCGTCACCGCCCACGCGCTGAACCGCATGCAGGATCGCCTGGCCGCCTATGTGGCGGAGCGCACGGCGATGATGGGGGCGATCGCGCACGATCTGCGCACGCCGCTCGCCCGCATCGCCTTTCGCATCGAGGCCGCGCCGGAGCCGGTGCGCGACAAGGTGCAGGAGGATATCGAGCAGATGCGCGCCATGATCGCGGCGACGATCGGCTTCGTGCGCGGCAGCACGCGGGCGGGCGACATCCGGCCCATGTCGCTCGACACGCTCGTCCGGCGCATGGCGGATGCGGAGCAGGAGGTGGGGCGGCCGGTGCGGCTGGACGCGGTGCGGCCGGTGACGATCGCCGGCGATCCGGTGGCGCTGGAGCGGCTCGTCCAGAACCTGATCGACAATGGCGTGGCCTATGGCGGCGGCGTCACCCTCTCGCTGTCGGCGGAAACTGGCGAAGCGGTGCTGACGGTCGCCGATCGCGGACCCGGCCTCGCGCCCGACCGGATCGAGCATGTCTTCCAGCCCTTCGTCCGCGGCGATCCCTCGCGCAATCGCGACACCGGCGGCATCGGTCTCGGCCTCACGATCGCGCGCAGCATCGTGCAGGATCATGGCGGCACCCTGATCCTGCGCAATCGCGACGGAGGCGGGCTGAAGGCCGTCTGCCGGTTGCCGACGACCTACACGGACGATCCGCATGTAAAAAAAGCTGGTGATCAGCGTTGAAATAAAATAACAAGTCTGCACAACAAAGGAACAACCGGAACCGGCGCTGTCCGGTGCCGGTTCTGCGATGCAGACAGTATCGCATTCGCGCTGAGGAGGGACCGATGGCCGACGATCGCGCAGGACGCAACCTCCCTCCGCTGACTCTCCACGTGCCGGAGCCGCGCTTCCGCCCCGGCGACGCGGCGGACTTCACCCATTTCGAGATCCCGCCCGCCGGCGATTCACCGCGCCCGCCGATCGATGCCGCGCCGGACGACATGCGCGGTCACAGCTACGGCCTAGTCCGCGTGCTGGACGAGCAGGGCGACGCCGTCGGCCCCTGGGATCCGCGGCTGTCGCCCGATAGGCTGCTGCGCATCCTCCGCCACATGGCCCTTACCCGCGCGTTCGACGAGCGGATGTACCGCGCCCAGCGCCAGGGCAAGACCAGCTTCTACATGAAGTGCACCGGCGAGGAGGGCACGTGCATCCCCGCCACCCACGCGCTGGATCGCGGCGACATGGTGTTCCCCAGCTACCGCCAGCAGGGCGTGCTGATCGCGCGGGACTGGCCGCTCGCCGACATGATGTGTCAGATATACTCGAACTCCGGCGATCGGCTGAAGGGCCGCCAGATGCCGATCATGTATTCGGCCAGGGAAGCGGGCTTCTTCTCCATCTCCGGCAATCTCGCCACGCAATATCCGCAGGCGGTCGGCTGGGCGATGGCGTCCGCCGCCAAGGGCGACACGCGCATCGCCACCGCCTGGTGCGGCGAGGGATCGACGGCGGAGGGGGATTTCCACTCCGCGCTCACCTTCGCCAGCGTCTACCGCGCGCCGGTGATCCTGAACGTGGTCAACAACCAGTGGGCGATCTCGTCCTTCTCGGGCTTCGCCGGGGCGGAGGCGACCACCTTCGCGGCGCGCGCCGTGGGCTACGGCATCGCCGGGCTGCGGGTGGACGGGAACGACGCGCTCGCCGTCTACGCCGCCACCGAGTGGGCGGCCGAGCGGGCGCGCGGCAATCACGGCCCCACCCTGATCGAGCATTTCACCTATCGCTCCGAAGGCCATTCCACCTCCGACGACCCGACCAAGTACCGCTCCGCCGAGGAGCGCACCGCCTGGCCGCTCGGCGACCCGATCGCGCGGTTGAAGGCGCACCTGATCCGCATCGGCGCGTGGGACGAGGATCGCCACGCCGCGATGGACAAAGAGGTGGCCGAGGAGGTGCGCGCCGCCGCCCGCGAGGCGGAGAAGCAGGGTATCCTGGGCGACGGCATGCACCAGCCCTTCGACACCATGTTCGAGGACGTGTTCGAGGAGATGCCGTGGCACCTGAAGGAGCAATCGGCCCAGATGCATGCCGAGCGCGAGGCGGCGGGGATATGAGCGACGCCGGCGAGACCCGCACCATGAACATGATCCAGGCGATCAACTCCGCCATCGACGTGTGCATGGATCGCGATCCCGACATCATCGTCACCGGCGAGGACGTCGGCTATTTCGGCGGCGTCTTCAAGGCGACCGAGGGCCTGCAGCGCAAGTACGGCAAGACGCGCGTGTTCGACACGCCGATCACCGAGTGCGGCATCATCGGCGTCGCCGTGGGCATGGCCGCCTACGGCCTCAGGCCGGTGCCGGAAATCCAGTTCGCCGACTATATCTACCCCGCGCTCGACCAGATCGTGTCGGAGGCCGCCCGGCTGCGCTACCGCTCCGCCGGCGAATATACCGCGCCGATCACGGTGCGCTCGCCGTTCGGCGGCGGCATCTTCGGCGGGCAGACCCACAGCCAGAGCCCCGAGGGCATCTTCACCCATGTCGCGGGCCTGAAGACGGTGATCCCGTCCACCCCGTACGACGCCAAGGGCCTGCTGATCTCGGCGATCGAGGACAATGATCCGGTCATCTTCTTCGAGCCCAAGCGCATCTACAACGGCCCGTTCGACGGGCACTATGATCGCCCGGTCACGCCGTGGGCCAAACATCCGGCCAGCGCCGTGCCGGAGGGGCATTACCGCATCCCGCTGGGCAAGGCCGCGATCGTGCGCCCCGGCGACGACCTGACGATCCTGGCCTACGGTACGATGGTGCACGTGGCCGCCGGCGTGATCGCGGACAGCGGCGTCGATGCCGAGCTGATCGACCTGCGCACGCTGGTGCCGCTGGATATCGAGACGATCGCCGCCTCGGTGAGGAAGACCGGCCGCTGCATCGTCGTCCACGAAGCCACCAAGACCAGCGGCTTCGGCGCCGAACTCTCCAGCCTGGTGCAGGAGCATTGCTTCCACTCGCTGGAGGCGCCGGTGCAGCGCGTCACCGGGTGGGACACGCCTTATCCCCACTCGCTGGAATGGGCCTATTTTCCCGGCCCGGTGCGGCTGGGGCAGGCGATCAAGCGCGTGATGGAGGACTAGGTGGCACGCATCAACTTCAAGCTGCCGGACATCGGCGAGGGCATCGCCGAGGCGGAGATCGTCGCGTGGCACGTGCAGGTCGGCGACGTGGTGGAGGAGGATCAGCCGCTCGCCGACATGATGACCGACAAGGCGACGGTGGAAATGTCGTCGCCGGTCGCGGGCACCGTGGTCGAGATCGCCGGCGCGGTGGGCGACATGCTGGCGATCGGCTCCGTCCTGGCCGTGTTCGAGAGCGCGGACGAGGCCGGCGGCGCCGTGGAGCCGGAGGTGGCGGTGGCCCCGCCCGAAGCCTCGCAGGTCGCCGCGCCGAAGCCCGAACCCGCCGCCGCGCCGGCGGAGCCCCGCGCCGCGCCGTCAGCGGCCGCGCCGCGCCAGGCCGCCCCGTCCGCCCCGCGCGAGGCCGCTTCGGCCGAGGGGCAGACGCGCCGCGTGCTGGCTTCTCCCGCTGTCCGCGCCCGGGCGAAGGATCTCGGTGTCGATCTGACGAGCGTGCGGCCGGCCCATGGCGATCGCGTGCGCC
This sequence comes from Sphingomonas profundi, assembly GCF_009739515.1. Lineage (NCBI taxonomy): Bacteria > Pseudomonadati > Pseudomonadota > Alphaproteobacteria > Sphingomonadales > Rhizorhabdaceae > Alterirhizorhabdus > Alterirhizorhabdus profundi. Next base: position 2,382,125 of record NZ_CP046535.1, on the reverse strand, counting down.
ACGCCGATCTGGACGCCTATCTGCGCTACGCCGCGTCGCCCGCGTCTGCGGCGGCGGCTTCGCCGGTGCAGCGCCGGGACGATGGCGACGACGATGTCGAGGAGGTGCGCGTCACCGGCCTGCGCCGCCGCATCGCCGAGAACATGGCGGAAGCCAAGCGCCGCATCCCGCACTTCGCCTATGTCGAGGAGACGGACGTCACCCAGCTTGAGGCGCTGCGCCAGGCGATGAATGCCGCGCGCGGCGATCGGCCCAAGCTCACGCTGCTGCCGTTCCTCATCAAGGCGATCACCCGCGCGCTGCCCGACTTCCCGATGATCAACGCGCGCTACGACGACGAGGGGAACATCGTCTCGCGCTACCGCCCGGTCCATCTCGGCCTGGCAACGCAGACCGATGCCGGCCTCACGGTGCCGGTGATCCGCGATGCGGACGGGCGCGACCTCTGGTCGCTGGCGGCGGAGATCGTGCGTCTGGCCGACGCCGCCCGGCGCGGCAAGGCATCGCGGGAGGAACTCGGCGGGTCGACCATCACACTCACCTCGCTCGGGCCGCTCGGCGGCATCGTCTCGACGCCGGTCATCAACCGGCCGGAGGTGGCGATCGTCGGCGTCAACCGCATCGTCGAGCGGCCGGCGGTGGTGGATGGCCGGATCGAGGTGCGCAAGCTGATGAACCTCTCGTCCAGCTTCGATCATCGCGTGGTGGACGGCTGGGACGCGGCAAGCTTCATCCAGGCGGTGCGCCGCCTGATCGAGACGCCGGCCCTGCTGTTCGTCGACTGAGGCGGGCAAGGGAGGAGACATCGTGGCGGACGAGCGCATCGACGAGACCGGCATGCTCCTCCGCGTCGGCGGTGGCTTCGCCCTGCGGCGCGATGCGGGCGGGCTCTGGCGGCTGGACCTGCACCGCACGCCGGTGGACCTCGTCGGCAAGCGCGTTCGCGTGATCGGCCTGCGGGCGGATGCCGAGCGCGTCGACGTGGAAGGCGTGCAGGCGGCCTGAGCCGCCGCTCAGCGCGCCGCCCCGGCCGCGCCGCCGTCGGGCGAACCGCACCGCGTGCAGCGCCGGCGGCAGAACAGGCCGGGCATCGCGTCGCGCGGGCGCAGGCCGGCGACCGGGCGCAGGCCCGCCATGATCTCCGGCGCCAGACCCTCCGGCGCGGCCCGCGCGTGGCAGTAGAGGCACTCGCTGCGGAAGCGGGCGGCGGTGAGCGCGGCGCCATCCCCTTGCGCTTCGGCCGGCGCGGCGGCGGCCAGCGCCAGCAAGGCGGCCGACACCCGGCCGATCACCACCGCGCGGCCTCGATCGCGCGGGCCACGCGCACGAACTCGTCCACCGACAGCGTCTCCGCCCGGCGCGCCGGATCGATCCCGACGGCGTCGAGCGCCGTCAGCGCGCCGGCCATGCCCTTCAGGCTCTGGCGCAGCATCTTGCGCCGCTGGCCGAAGGCGGCGGCGGTCAGCGCCTCGATCGTCGCCACGTCCACGCCGGCGGGCTGCGCCGCCGGCACCAGATGGACCACCGCCGACATCACCTTCGGCGGCGGCACGAAGGCGGAGCGGTGGACGGTGAAGGCCAGGCTCGCCCGCGCCCGCCACTGCGCCAGCACGGCCAGCCGGCCATAGGCCTCGCCGCCCGCGCGCGCGACGATCCGCTCCGCCACCTCCTTCTGGAACATCAAAGTCAGCGAGGCCCAGAAGGGCGGCCAGGCCGGCGCGGTCAGCCAGCGCACCAGCAGCGCGGTGCCGACATTGTAGGGCAGGTTGGCGACGATGTGCGCGCCGGCGCCCGCCTCCGCCGCCTCGTCGATCGCCAGCGCATCGCCGGGGATCACCCGCAACCGGCCCGGAAACGCCGCGTCCAGCTCGGCCAGCGCCGGCAGGCAGCGATCGTCCCGCTCCACCGCCACCACGTGCGCGCCCGTGGCCAGCAGCGCCCGCGTCAGCCCGCCGGGGCCGGGGCCGACCTCGTACACGGTCGCGCCCGCCAGCGGACCGGGCACCCGCGCGATGCGATCGAGCAACTGCCCGTCGAGCAGGAAATTCTGGCCCAGCGCCCGGCTCGCGCTCAGGCCATGGCGGGCGATCACCTCCCGCAAAGGGGGGAGGGCGGGGGAGGCGCTCACGCCTGCTGGGCGCGCCAGTCGGCGGCGCTGCGCGCCATGGCGATGGCGGCGATCATCGCGCCCGGCTCCGCCACGCCCCTGCCGGCGATGTCGAAGGCGGTGCCGTGGTCCGGCGCGGTGCGGACGATCGGCAGGCCCAGGGTCATGTTGACGCCCTCGTCGAAATGCAGCGTCTTCAGCGGGATCAGCGCCTGATCGTGGTACAGGCACAGGGCCGCGTCATAGGCGGCGCGGGCGCGGGCGTGGAACATGGTGTCGGCGGCGAGCGGGCCGACCACGTCGATCCCCTCGGCGCGCAGGAACTCGATCGCGGGCAGGATCAGCTCGATCTCCTCGCGGCCCAGCGCGCCGCCCTCGCCGGCGTGAGGGTTGAAGCCGGCGATGGCCAGGCGCGGCCGCTCGATGCCGAAATTGCGGGTGAGGCCGCGATCGGTGGCGCGCGCCTTGGCGACGATCAGCTCGATCGAGAGGATGTCCGGCACGTCGCGCAGCGCCACGTGGGTGGTGATCGGCACGGTGCGCAGGCTCGGCCCGGCCAGCATCATCACCGCATTCTCCGGCGAGACGCCGCACCGCTCGGCGACGAACTCGGTCTGCCCGGCATGATCGAAGCCGATCGCGTAGAGCTGCGCCTTGCTGACCGGCCCGGTGACGAGCGCGCTGGCCGCGCCCGAGCGGGTGAGCCCGGCCGCCATCTCCAGCGAGTCGAGGGAGCAGCGCGCGCCCGGCAGGTTGGGCTGGCCGGGCTCGATCGGGCCGGCATCCTCCACCTGGATCAGCGGCAGCGCGTCGTCGAAATAGCGCACGGCCTCCTCGGGCGAGGAGACGCGGACGACCGGGCCGTCCCACACCGCCTCGATCGATCGCGCGTCGCCCACGGCGAAGAACGGGGTGAGGCCGTGCTGATGGCGCCGCGCCCAGCTCTTGCCGACGATCTCCGGCCCGATACCGGCGGGATCGCCGAGCGACACGGCGAGCGGCCTCACCGCGGCCGGCCCCCGGCTCGGCTCATCGGTAGTCGACGACCGCGTCGCGACGCAGATCGCGCAGGTAGCGGCGGGCGCGGCGGTTCACCCGCTCCTCCTCCATCTGCGAGTAGATCGCGTCGTAGGAGGGCGCGCCCGCGCCCTTGGGATCGTCCCGCCCGCACAGCACGAGCGCGCGCACGCCATCGGCCAGCGAGCCGAACGGCGGGGTGGACTGGCCGACCTGGAGGTTGACCATCACCTCCTGCAGCTGCGGCGGCAGATCGCGGATGCGGACCTGATCGTTGTCCACCACCTCGCCGCCGACCGCCTTGGCCACCTCGTCCGCCTTGCCGCAGCCGGCGGTGGCCTTCAGCGCGGTGGCGAACGCCTCCACCTTCGGGGCTGCCTGCGCCTGCGTCATCGTCTTGGGGAAGCTGATCGCGATCTGCTTCAGCGCGAGCACGGCGTCGCGCGGATCGGCGGTGAGCACCTGCCGCTTGTCGATCAGCGCGATGATCGAGTAGCCGCCAGGCACCGTCACCGGCTCGCTGATCTGGCCGGTCGTCATCGTCTGCACGGTCGCCGCGATCGGCTCGGGCAGCTGCTCGGCGCGCACCCAGCCCAGATCGCCGCCCACCGCCGCCGTGGACGCCTCGGAGAACTGGCGGGCATAAGCGACGAACGACGCGCCCTGCTTGATCTGCTGGATGATGCGATCGGCGTTGGCGCGGGTGTCGTTGCTGGTCTCGGGCGTGGTCGAGAGGAAGATCTCGCCGATGCGGTACTCGGCCTGGCCCTTGGAGGCGTTGAGCCGCGCCATCACGGCGTTCACCTCGTCCTCGCCCACCGCGACGAAGGGCTCCACCTTGCGGCCGAGCACGCGGCGCCACGAAAGCTCGCCCTCGATCTGGCGCTTGATCGACCGCTCGGACGATCCCTGCTCGGCCAGATAGGCAGCGAAGGCGGCCGGGCTGCGCTTGAAGTTACCGGCGACGCGATTGTAGGTCTGGTCGATCTCGGCCTTGCTGATCTCGATCTTCTGGGCGGCGGCCTCCTGGATCTGGAGGGTCTCGTCGATCAGGTTGCGCAGCACCTGCAGCTTCAGCCGGTCGCGCTCCTCGCCCTCCACCTTGCCGCCATTGGCCGCGAGCACCAGCGCCAGCCGCTGGTCCACGTCGGTATCGGTGATGATCGAGCCGTTGACGATCGCGGTCGCCTTGTGGATCGTGGGATCGGACTTGCCGAAGATCGTCACATCGGTGGGCAGATTGAGACCCATCGACGGCGCCTCCATCGGCTCGTCGACGCTCTGCGCAGGCGCGATCGCCGCCATCCACGTGGCTGCCGCGGCCAGGGCGGCCACGCCCAGCTTCGCACCCGTCCTGCCTGCCAGCGTCTTGCCTGTAAGCGTCACTCTTGCCCCATCGATCTCATGCCATAACGCCGACGATCTGCGCCGGAACGGCTGAACGCACGCTTAGCGGCCCAAATTCTTGAGCGCCACCCGCAACAGGAAGGTATTGCCCTTCCGCGCATCGCCGATCCGCTCATAGTCGCGTCGCCAGGTGACGCCCAGTTCCATGCACTCGTCATCGTAGAGCAGGCCGAGACGGTGGCGCACGGGCTCAAACCCATCGGAGAGCGAGGTCGTATCCTCGGCCGGGCCGGTGAGATCGATCACGGTGGAGCCGAACACCGACCAGTAACGCGCAAGCTGGATGCGGCCGCCCAGCCGCACCTCCTCGCGATCGCGCAGATCCTCGATCGCGGTGTCGATGTCGCGGTTGAGGCGGAGATAGGCGGCGGAGAAGTAGGTGCGGCGGCTGCCGATCGTGACGTCCGCCTCGTTGCGGCGAAACCTGAGATTGTCCTTGTCCAGCCGGAAGCGGTGGGTGACTTCCAGGAAGCGGCCATATTGCAGCGTGGATCGGCCGACGATGTCGGAGTAGCGGCCGGACAGGCCGGTGCCGACCGGGAAGATGCTGGGCTTGTCGGTCAGCCGGTAGCTCTGGCCCACGATCGTGCGGAAGGAGAAGCGCGGGCGATCGAACTGCCACTCCACGCCGTAGGTCACGCGGGTGCCGTCCTCCCAGCGATCATAGCCGGGGAAGCGGTTGAGCGCGAAGAGGTTGCTGTCCTCCAGGTCCACGGCGCGGGCATCCTCGTTCGGGATGCGCAGGTTGGCGGTGGGCGGGGAGGCGACCACCTGCACGCGCGGCGTGAGCTGCTGGGTGCCGCCGAACACCTCGCCCACGAACGGCCAGCGCACGTCCAGCGCCAGGGCCGCGATGCCGCGCCCGGTCCAGCCGGCGGTGCCGCGATAGCTCTCCGTCACCGTGTTGGCGGTCTGCGCCGTGTGGTAGACGTCGCCGCGGCCGTAGGCGGTCAGCACCACCTCCTGCCCCAGCGGGGTGTAGCGGCGCAGATCCCAGCGGGCGCTGGCGAAGGCGCGCTGCGTATCCTGGCCGTCGGTCCGCAGGATGGCGAGGCTGTTGGCCTGCAGCTCGATCCGCCCGCCCACGATCGGATCGGCCAGGCGCAGGCGATAGTCGATCGCCGGCAGGGCGATCGGCTGCTGGCCGCCGACGTCGTTCACCCGCAGGCTCTGCGTCGCATAGCCGGCGATCGAGAGATAGCTGTTGGCGTCGATCCGCTCGGCGTTGATCGTGGAGCGCAGGCGATCGTCGCGCGAGATGTCGTAGCGGCGCAGGAAGGTCTTGTCGGTCGCCAGCCGGCTCGATGCGCTGATGCTCCAAGCGGGATCGAGCTGGAAGCGGCCGTTGGCGTCCAGATAGCCGCGCACGTCGCGGCTGCGGTCGCCGGTGTCCAAAGGCGCGCCGGCGGGCAGGCGGGAGCCTTCGGTGATCATGCCGGAGATCTGGTAGGCGCCGTTGCCGGTCAGCGCGCGATACTTCGCCTCCAGCGCGGGCAGCACCTCGGAATAGACGTGCGGCGTGATGGTGAGATCGCGGTTGGGCGCGATCTGATAGTAATAAGGCAGCGCCGCCTCGGCGCCGTTGGTGCGGCTGTAGCGGAAATCGGGCACCAGCAGGCCGCTGTTGCCACCGCCACCGGATCCGTCGGGATGGGAGAGGCCGGGCAGCCACAGGATGGTGGCGCCGAACATCGTCAGCCGCGCATCCTTGTAGGCGATGCGGTGCTTCAGCGGATCGTGGATCACCCGCACGGCGGTGATCTTCCACACCGGATCCTTGGGGCAGCCGTCGCTGTCCACCACCGCGCAGGGGGTGTAGGCGGCATGTTCCAGCGTCGTCCGCCCGTCCACCCGCTCGCCGTGGCGGGCGGCCAGGCGGCCGCCGCCCTCCAGCACCAGCAGCATGTTCTCGGCCACGCCGTCGCGCAGCGTATCGGTCAGCTCGATGCTGTCGCCATAGGCGGTGTCGCCGCCCGGATTGACGACGGCGACGTTGCCCTCGGCCCGCACGCGCCCGGTCTGGCGGTTCCACACCACCTTGTCGGCGCGCAGGCGGTTGCCGGCGCGCAGCATCCGCACGTCGCCGCTGGCGGTGACGATCTGGGTGTTGTCGTCATAATCGAGCGCGGCGGCGCTGAACGTCACCTCCTGGTCGTTCGCCGGCATCGGCGCGGAGCCGGAGGGCGGCGGCGGGACGGGGCGATCGCCGAGATCCTGGGCGTGGGCCGGCACGGCGGCGATCGCGAGCAGGGCGAAGGAACTCAGCCGCAAACTTTTCACAATGGTCGTGCGCCCCGATCCGCTCTTCCCGCCGCCTATCGCACGACCGGCATGGGCGCAACGGTGCTTCAATCCCGGCGCTTCCCGTTCTAGACAGGCCGCAACAGAGAAAAGAGGTCTCACGCTCATGCAGGTCAGTTTCGCCGACGCGCGCCCCCAGGGTGCCCATGTCCTCGCCTTGCTGGTGGCCGGCGGGGGAACGGCCGAGCGGCTCGGCGGGCTCGATCCGGCGCATGCCGCGATCGGCCGCCGCGCCATCGCCGCCGCCCGCTTCGAGGGCGAGGCGGGCGGCATCGCCGAGCTGTTCGTGCCGGAGGACGGAGAGGCGCGCCGCGTGCTGCTCACCGGCACCGGCACCTTCGCGAAGGATGGCACAGGCGGGTTCGAGAAAGCCGGCGGCGCGCTCGCCGCCCGCCTGCTCACCTCGGGCGAGACCGATCTGGTGATCGACGTCTCCGCGCTGGACGCGGCCGATCCCGCGCAGGCGGCGGCGCATGTCGCGCTGGGCGCGGTGCTGCGCGGCTGGCGATACGATTACCGCACCAAGGTGCCGCCCAAGTCCAAGGTGAGCCTCACCGGCATCATCATCGTCGGCGGCGGCCCGCGCGCGCAGGCGGTGTGGGACGCGCTGAAGCCGCTGGCGGACGGCATCGCCTTCACCCGCACCCTCGTGACCGAGCCGGCGAACATCATCTATCCGGAGAGCTTCGTCGAGCGGTGCCTGGCGCTGCGCGATCTGGGCGTGGAGATAGAGGTGCTGGACGAGCCGGCGATGGCGGCGCTCGGCATGAACGCGCTGCTCGGCGTGTCGCTGGGCTCGGAGCGGCCGGCGCGGCTGCTGGCGATGCGCTGGAACGGCAGCGGCGCCGCGGGCGATCCGGCGCTGGCGCTCGTCGGCAAGGGCGTGACCTTCGATACCGGCGGCATCTCGATCAAGCCCGCCGCCGGTATGGAGGACATGAAGTGGGACATGGGCGGCGCCGGCGCCGTGGCGGGCGCGATGCACGTGCTGGCCGCGCGCAAGGCGAAGGTGAACGTCGTCGGGGTGTGCGGCCTGGTGGAGAATATGCCGGACGGCAAGGCGCAGCGCCCGGGCGACGTCGTCACCTCCATGTCCGGCCAGACGATCGAGGTGATCAACACCGACGCGGAGGGGCGGCTGGTGCTGTGCGACGCGCTCACCTGGGTGCAGCGCACCTACCGCCCGGCGACGATCGTCGACCTCGCGACCTTGACCGGGGCGATGATCGTCGCGCTCGGCCACGAGCATGGCGGCCTGTTCGCCAACGACGATGCGCTGGCCGACCAGCTGCGGGCGGCGGGCCTCGCCAGCGGCGACAAGCTGTGGCGGCTGCCGCTGGGCGAGCCCTATGACAAGCTGATCGACTCGCCGATCGCCGACATGAAGAATGTCGGCCCGCGCGACGGCGGATCGATCACCGCCGCCCAATTCCTGAAGCGGTACATCGAGGAAGGCGTGCGCTGGGCGCATCTGGACATCGCCGGCATGGTGTGGGCGGCCAAGCCCGGCACGCTGCACGACAAGGGCGCCACCGGCTACGGCGTGCGCCTGCTCGATCGCTTCGTCGCCGACAATTTCGAGGGCTGAGCGGCGCGCGGGTGCAGGTCGACTTCTACCATCTCGCGGCGGGCGCGCCCGAGCGGGTGATCGCCCGCATCGCCGAGCGGATCCTGGACGGCGGCGGGCGCCTGCTGGTGGTGGCGGCGGACGACGCGCAGGCGGCGGCGCTGGACGCCGCGCTGTGGAGCGTCGCGCCGGAGAGTTTCCTGCCGCACGGGCTGGCCGGGGAGGGCGGCGAGGCCGACCAGCCGATCCTGATCGCGACCGCGCCCGAGCCGCTGAACGGCGCCCGCCACATCGCGCTGGCGGACGGGGCCTGGCGCGACGAGGCGCTCGCCTTCGATCGCGCCTTCCACCTGTTCGACGAGGCGACGATCGCCGCCGCCCGGCAGGCGTGGAAGGCGCTGGCCCCGCGCGAGGGCATCGAGCGCAACTTCTGGCGGCAGGACGAGGCGGGCCGCTGGGGCAAGGTGGCCTGAGCGGCACCGGGTGGCCCAACGCAGGACGGTGTTCGGGAGGGGCGGGCACCTTGCCGGCCGGGCGGCGAACGCCTAGAGAGCCGCCACTTTTCCACCCTCCCCGAACCGATGGAGCCGATCGCCATGGCGACCGAACGCACGTTCTCGATCATCAAGCCCGATGCCACCCGCCGCAACCTGACCGGCGCCGTCACCCGCATGCTGGAGGAAGGCGGCCTGCGCGTGGTCGCCTCCAAGCGCCTGCAGCTGAGCAGGGAGCAGGCCGAGGGCTTCTACGCGGTGCATCGCGAGCGTCCGTTCTTCAACGATCTGGTCGGCTTCATGATCTCCGGCCCGGTGGTGGTGCAGGTGCTGGAGGGCGAGAACGCCGTGGCCCGCAACCGCGAGATCATGGGCGCGACCAACCCGGCCAATGCCGACGAGGGCACCATCCGCAAGGTGCACGCCGAGTCGATCGAAGCCAATTCGGTGCATGGATCGGACAGCGCGGAGAATGCCGCGATCGAGATCGCCTACTTCTTCAAGCCCGACGAAATCGTCGGCTGAGAGAGCGGGGAGGCGTCGCCTCCCCCATTTCCGAGACGTATCATCTTCGGAAGCACTTCGCCGAGTGACTGAACGCTCGATTAAGACTTGCCTTCCGGCCGCGATTATCGGACGGAAGGTCTTGGTCGTGCTTAAAAACAGACACAAGCAATCTGCCAATCCGGAGGACACGACAATGCGTATGAGGAAAGCGACAGCCGCGTTGGCATCGGCCGCGCTCGCGGTCGTCGCGACCGGGGGCCTGTGGGTCTATCAGTCGGCCGAGGCGGCGGACCATCTCGATCCGCCGGCAAGGACGGACCCGGCCGTGAACCCCACGGCAGATTCGGCCGCCGACATCGCCGACGTGTTCGCGTGGAACACGGCCACCACGGTGACGATCGCCGTGACCGGCGCCGGCCCGCAGCCGCAGGGCATCGGGCCGGTCTACGATCGGAACGTGATCTATCAGGTCCACATCTCGAACGACGGCAAGCCCGAGACGAGCGAGCGGGACATCAACATCCGCTACGGGCGCGATGCCGCCGGCAACTGGGGCGTCCAGTTCGAGGGCATTCCCGGCGCCACCGGCACGGTTTCCGGCCCGGTGCAGACGGTGCTGGCGAACGGCACGGTCGTGAAGGCGACCGCCGGCCTGTTCGACGATCCCTTCTTCTTCGATCTCCAGGGCTTCAACGAGACGAAGGCGACCGGCACGCTGAGCATCAAGAACACGCGCAACTTCTTCGCTGGCAAGAACGACACCTCGTTCGTCATCGAATTCCCGCGCAGCGCGATCGAGAACGGGAGCAACCCGATCCAGATCTGGGCTGAAACCCGCCGCATCCAGGGGGCTTGAACCATGACCATGCTTGGCAGGACCACCCCGTTCGCGCTCGCGGCGCTGCTCGCCCTCACCGCCTGCGGCGGCGGTGGCAGCGGCGGCTCGGGCAGCACCAGCACCAGCAGCTCCGGCGGGCAGACAGGCTCCGCGCTGGATGTCACGCCGTGCCTCACCCAGCAGGTGACGGCGACCCGCAAGGTGGCCGATCTCGTCGTGCCGGACGTGCTGCAGCTCAACCTCGCGGCGGCGCAGGGCTTCCCCAACGGCCGCCGGCTCAGCGATCCGGTGGTGGACGTCACCCTCGCCGCGATCTTCCTCGATCTGAAGACGCATGGGGCGGATACGTTCGCGAAGATCCCGCTGAATCCGTCGGGCAATGACGTGCCGCTGCCGGCCGGCTTCCCCTATCTCGCGCCCGCCCAGGGCGTGACGACGGTGCCCGGCACCGGCAGCGGCTTCGTGTTCCGCACCGATGCGCCGTCGGCCTATACGCGGGTCGATCGCATGGGCTTCCCGGCGGTGGCGACGGCGCTCGTCCGTTCCGCCCAGAAGACGGCGTTCAACGACGACAGCCCCGCCGTCGACATCACCGGCAAGTGGGTGCCGGAGTTCACCGCCGACCTCACGGAGCTCGCCACGGCCCTGTCGGACGATTTCCGCGGCCTGAACCTTACGGCTTGCGCCAAGGTCAGCTGACCAAGGCTTGATAAGCGCGGTGCCGGACAGTGCCGGTGCCGCAGAAAAAGGGCGGCGGAACCTCGGTTCCGCCGCCCATTTTCGTCTCGCTCGTGGAGCCTGGCGACGCGGTGTGTCGACGCGCGCACGCGCCTGCGAGGCGGGCGAGTGCCGGCATGTGCGATCCCCAAGTCATTCCAGCGCAGACTGGAGCCCGTTTGTGTCCCGTCCGAAGCTGTCGCCTGCGGATGGTGAGACAGGCTTCAGCTCGCTGGAGGGACCGGGCGGAGATCATGGCGCGCCGAAACTGCATCTGATCCGCCCCTCGGGAAGCGGCGATTAGGCTTCAGTGGATCGAAGTACCGGTCGGCGGCCGGAACGAAAAGGGGCGCGGCATCCGTGGATGCCGCGCCCCTTTTTGCGATCGCTCGGCCGATCAGAAGGCCAGGCGGGCGCCGATCGTCATCGTGTAATATTCGCGATCGTCGTCGAACTGCGAGTCGAAGTCCGCGACCATCGACACCGGGCCGTTGCCCGAGATGTTCAGCGCCGCGCCGGCGTTGAAATAGTCGCCGCTCAGCGGGGTGGTGGTGAAGCTGAACGGATTGGCGATGCCCGGCGTGTTGAACGCGGCGGTGATCACGCGCGCCTGATCCCGGAACTCGTGATACCAGCCGCCGCGCAGCTGCGGCCGCACGATCGCGCCCATCACCTCGAACTTGGTGCCGACGCGGGCACCGGCGTTGGTGCGCAGCGACACGCGATCGAAGTCGCCGATCGTCAGGCCGCCGGCACCACCGCCCACTTCGGTGAAGCCACGAATGCGGATGTCGGAGTAGCGGACCGCGCCGAACGGCTCGACCTCGAAATTGCCGAGCTGGAAGCTGAGGCCGGTCGCGGCGCCGCCCGTCCACACCCGGCCTTTGGAGGCGCGGGCGGTGAGGGTGGTGCCATAGTTGCCGATCGAGATCGAGCGTTCCAGCGCGAAATCGAGATCGGTGTAGCTGCCCCACGCATCGATGTAGAGCGGGCCGACCGCGGCCGTGCCGTAGGCGCCGCCGAAGAAGCTGCGCAGATCCGCCTTGCCGCGGCCGAACGGCGCGGTGTTGCCGTTGACCTTGCTGTAGCCGCCAAAGCCGCCGAACGCGATCTTGGGGTTGAGCCGGAAGTCCGCGCCGCCGAGGAAGTGATACTCGTCCGTATCGGCGCCGTAGCGGTCGACATCGCCCTTGTAGCGGCCGAAGCGCGAGCCGCCGGACACCCAGGCGCCGATCTTGCCGGCCTCGTCCAGCGTGGCGACGGAGCCGTCGGGCATGGTCGCGTTGCCGCGCAGATCGCGCGTGTAGCGCAGCACGGTGGTCTCCTGCACCTCGATCGCGTTCAGCGCGATATCCGGCAGCAGGCTGTAGGCGGCCGGGGTGAGCTGCTGGAGGGCGGCGGCCTGTGCGCCGGGGTTGCCGGTGAGGCTGTCGATGCCGTTGAACAGGCCCGCCACGCTGGGCGCGAGCAGGCCGCCGGTGGCGATCGTGAAGCGATCGAGCGCGGCGCCCGCCGCCTGCTGGTTGGCCGTGGCGCCCATCGACTGGAACGGCGCCAGCACCGTGGCGGCGAGGCCGCCATAGGTGGTGTTGCCGGCCAGCGCGCCGACCGACGTGGCGACGCCGGTCGCCAGGTTGATCGTGTAGAGCGAGGTGACGCCCGTCGTCGGGTTCGTCAGCGTGGCATAAGCGGTGCCGTTGGTCGCGATGTCGAAGCCGACATTGTTGTTCGTCGTGACGCCGGTGGAGCCCACCGTGAACAGCGTGCCGCTGTTCGGCGATACGGCGCCCTGACCCTGCGTCGCCAGGCGCGCCGCCGCCGTGCCGCCGCGCGTGTCGATCACGTAGAGCGTCGTGGTCGTCGCGCCCGGCACGTTGTTGGTGTAGGCGGCGCCGGAAACGACCGGCACGGCGCCGGCGTTCGGGTCGGTACCGGCATAGGTCAGGTTGCCGTCGGTCGCGGCGAGGGCGCCCGTATCCGGCACCAGGCGATAGTCGGTCCGGTTGGTCGTCACCAGGCGGATGCGATCGACCGTGGGGTTGAAGTCGATTCCCACGGCCGGGTTGCCGACGAGGGCAAGGTTCACCGCCGGAGTGGCGCCCACGGCGACGGCGGTGCCGGTGGTGCCGTTCACCGCATAGAGCTGGCCCGTGTTGCTGATCGCGTAGAGCAGGCGGCGCGACGCGTTGGCCGAGGTGGCGAGCGGGCTAGGCCGATAGTCGATGCCGGCGATCGTCTGCCCGGAGCCGAGGCCGGTGATCGTCACCGTGTTGGTCGCCGTGGCCGGCGTGGCGCTGTCGAGCGTGACCAGCGTCGTACCGCCGCGCACCGCCTGCAGCGTCACCGCCTGAGCGGCGCCGGCACCGGCGATCGTATAGGCGCTCGCCGAAAGCATGAGCGCGAGTCCAAGGCGAGGTCGATACATGGCAGCACTCCGGGCAATTTTGATGAACCTGCGCTGTCTAGCTCGCCCCCGGCGCTTTCGAAACCCCGCGAAGAAGACAGATGCCGCTACAAGCGCGATACTGTGACAAGAATGTCGCAGTTTTCGATCATTTGCCCTTCGCACGCGCAACATCACGGCGGGTTCCTGAAGATTCGACGGCGAATGCTGAAACTTTGGGGAAACAATCTATGAAGGTTCTCAACGCTGATCTGATTCATCGGGTGCGGCGTTTACGAACAGGAAACACAGGAGGGCGCGATGACTGAAGCGAAACTGGCCGGTGCGCCGATGGCCGCCCTCGTCGCGGCGATCACCCTGGCCGCAGGGCCGGCGACGGCCGCCGATCCGGCCCATCCGGCGGTGGTGGAGCTGTTCCAGAGCCAGGGCTGCTCCTCCTGCCCGCCGGCCAACGCCAATCTGAACGCCATCGCCGGCCGGCCGGACGTGCTGGCCCTGAGCTTCGCCGTGACCTACTGGGATCAGCTCGGCTGGAAGGACGGTTTTGCGCAGCCCGCCTTCACCGCCCGCCAGCGAGATTACGCCCGCGCGGCCGGGCGCGGCAACGTCGCCACGCCGCAGATGATCGTCAACGGGCGCGGTGCGATCGTCGGCGGCAATCCGGCGCAGCTGGCCGATACCATCCGCCGCCTCGATCGGCCGGGCGGCGGGCCGGAGATCGCGCGGGCCGGCGCGCAGGTGTCAATCGGCGCGGCGCGCGGCGGCCCGCCGGCCACCGTCTGGCTGGTATATTATGATCCGCGCACGCTGGCGGTGGCGGTGAAGGCGGGCGAGAATGCGGGCCGAACCCTGCCGCACCGCAACATCGTCCGTACCCTCGCCCCGGTCGGCACGTGGACGGGTGCGGCGACGCGGGTTTCCATTCCGGCGCCGGCCGATCCGGTGTGGCGCGGCGCGATCCTGGTGCAGGCGGGCACGGGCGGCCCGATCCTGGCGGCCGCCCGCATCTGAGCGGCCGGCCACCGCCGCCGCTCAGCCTTCCGGGGGCGTGGCCGGCAGGCGTTCGCGGTGGAACAGATGCTCCCGGTACAGGGTGTAGAGCCCGCTCGCGACGATCAGCGCCGCGCCGGCGGCCATGTGCGGCGTGGGGTGCGTCGCCCAGATCGCCCAGCCGAGTAGCGACGCCCATAGCAGCTGCACATAATCGAACGGTGCCACCACCGCGACGGGCGCCAGCCGCAGGGATCCGGTGAGGCAGATCTGCGCGACGCCGCCCGCCAGCCCGATCACGATCATCAGCCCCCATGTCGCCGGATCGTGCGCGGTGGCGAAGAAGGGCATCAGCAAGGCGCCGACCACCAGCCCTGCGGCGGTGAACCAGAATACCGTGGTGGCGACGCCCTCCGTCGCGCTGATCTGGCGGAGGGTGATGTTGACGGTACCGACGCCCAGCGCCGCGACGATCGCCATCGCCAGGCCCAGCGGCGGGATGGCGGAGCCGCCGGGCTGCATCACCACGACGACGCCGACGAAGCCCAGCGCCACCGCCGCCCAGCGGTGCGGCCCCACCGCCTCGCCCAGCAGCAGCGCCGACAGCAGGGTGGCGAACAGCGGCGCGGAGAAGCCGATCGCGGTGGCATCGGCCAGCGGCAGCAGGATGATCGCGCCGAAGTTGAGCGCCATCGAGCCGAGGCCCAGCGCGGCGCGGATCACGTGCGCGGCGGGGCGCCGCGTGCGCAGCGCCGCCCGGCCCGGGCCGGCCGCGATCCAGCCGACGATCAGCGGCATGGCGAAGGCGTTGCGGGCGAACATGATCTCCGCCAGCGACACGTCCCGCGCCGACGACAGCTTGATCGCCGCCGCCAGCACCGCGAAGGCGGTGACGGCGGCCACGCGCAGCGCGATGCCGGCAAGGCGTCGCTCCTGCGCGGGAGTGGGAGGTGCGGGGGATCGCATGATCTTTTCGGGGCTGTGATCGCGCGCATAGGCGGTTCGCTCGTCGCGCGGCAAGTCGCGCGCATGCTTCCCCCCGACCCAAAGCTGCTTTAATAGCGCGCCACCCGCATGCACATCTTCGCCAATCCCAATCGTTTCCTCGCACTCGCCCGGCCGCTGACGCCATGGCTGGGGTGGAGCGGCGCGCTGCTGGTGGCGGTGGCGGCCGTCTCCGGCCTGCTCGTTACCCCGCGCGACTATCTGCAGGGCGAGAGCGTGCGCATCCTCTACGTCCATGTGCCGGCGGCATGGCTGGGCATGGCCGGCTGGTCGGGGCTGGCGGTGGCCAGCCTGATGCAGCTGGTGTGGCGTCACCCGCTCGCCGCCGTGGCGGCGCGGGCGATCGCCGTGCCGGGCGCGCTGTTCACCGCCATATGCCTCGCAACCGGATCGATCTGGGGCCGGCCGACGTGGGGCACCTGGTGGGAGTGGGACGGGCGGCTCACCTCGATGCTGGTGCTGTTCTTCCTCTACATCGCCTATGTCGCGCTGGCGGGCGCCAGTTCCGAGCGCGGCGGATCGAGCCGGGTGGCGGCGATCTTCGGCCTGGTGGGCGCGGTGAACCTGCCGATCATCCACTATTCGGTGCTGTGGTGGCGCACCCTGCACCAGGGCCAGAGCATCACCCTGACGAAGTCGACGATCGACGGGTCGATGCTGTGGCCGCTGCCGATCGCCCTGATCGGCTTCTCCCTGCTGTTCGCCGCGATCGTGCTGATGCGGATGCGGGCGCTGCTGGCCGAGGGCAAGGTGGAGGCGCGGCTGAAGCGGATGGCGCATGACTGAGCCCGCATCATGAACCACTGGCCGTTCATCATCGCCGCTTATGCGATCGCGCTCGGCGGCACGGCGGGGCTGACGCTCTGGAGCTTCGCGGCGATGCGCCGCGCGGAGCGGGCCGCGGACGCGCTGAAGGGGCGCGGGCGATGAAGGCCAAGCATCAGCGGCTGGTGCTGGCGCTGCTCGCCATCGTCGCCATCGTCGGCGCGGCCTTGCTCGCGATGTCGGCGCTGAAGGATCAGGCCGCCTATTTCTACACGCCGGCCGATGCGAAGAAGGATCGGCTGCCGGTGGGGCAGGCGGTGCGGCTGGGCGGCATGGTGGAGGGCGGATCGATCCGCCGGGCAGCGGACGGCGTGACGATCGACTTCGTCGTCACCGACGGGGTGGAAAAGGTGCCGGTCGTGTTCCGCGGCATCACGCCGGACCTGTTCAAGGAAAACTCCGGCGTGGTGGCGGAAGGGCGGTTCGAGGCGTCCGGCCGCTTCGTCGCCGACAATATCCTGGCCAAGCATGACGAGCGCTACATGCCGCCGCAGGTGGCCGGCGAGATGCACAAGTCGGAGAGCCTGGACACCGGCGCCGCGACGACAAGAGGGGGCGGGCGCACGTGATCGCCGAGGCGGGGCTCGCGGCATTGTGGCTGGCGGCGGCGCTCGCGCTGCTGCAATTCGGCATGGGCGCGATCGGCCTGACGCGTGGGCGCGAGGCGCTGCTGGCGCCGGTACGGCCGATCGCGCTGGTGCAGGCGGTGCTGACGGCGATCGCCTTCATCTGCCTGATCGCGGTGTTCGTACGGGTCGATCTGTCGGTGGCGCTCGTCGCCGCCAACGATCATTCGGCCAAGCCGCTGCTCTACAAGTTCGCCGGCGCATGGGGCAATCACGAGGGCTCGATGCTGATGTGGGTGACGATCCTCGCCGTCGCCGGCGGTGCCGTCGCCCTGTTCGAGCATCGCCTGAACGAGCGCACGCTGATCGCCACCCTGGCGGCGCAGGCCTTTATCGGGCTGGGCTTCTACACCTTCCTGCTGTTCGCCTCCAACCCGTTCTCGCGCCTGTTTCCGGCGCCGGAGGAAGGGCAGGGGCTGAACCCGCTGCTGCAGGATCCCGGCCTCGCCTTCCACCCGCCGACGCTCTACCTCGGCTATGTCGGCCTGTCGGTCGCCTTCTCCTTCGCGGTCGGCGCGCTGGTGACGCGCGATGTCGGCGCGGCCTTCGCGCGGGCGATGCGGCCCTGGGTGCTGGCGGCGTGGATCATGCTGACCCTGGGCATCACCGCCGGCAGCTACTGGGCCTATTACGAGCTCGGCTGGGGCGGCTGGTGGTTCTGGGATCCGGTGGAGAACGCCTCGCTGATGCCGTGGCTGGCGGCGACCGCCCTGCTCCATTCGTGCACGGTGCTGGCCACGCGGGACGGGCTGCGCGCGTGGACGGTGATGCTGGCGGTGGTCGCCTTCTCGATGAGCATGGTCGGCACCTTCCTCGTCCGCTCCGGCATCCTCACCTCGGTGCACGCCTTCGCGGTCGATCCGCGGCGCGGCAGCTTCATCCTGGCGCTGCTGGTGCTCTATATCGGCGGGGCGCTGGCGCTGTTCGCGCTGCGCGTGGGCACGGTGCGCGAGGGATCGCGCTTCGACGCGGTGAGCCGCGAGGGCGCGCTCGTCATCAACAACCTGCTGCTCTCGGCCATCCTCGGCATCGTGCTGGTGGGCACGCTCTATCCGCTCGGCGCGGAGGCGGTGACGGGCGAGAAGCTCTCGGTCGGCCCGCCCTATTTCAACACCGCCGCCGGGCCGCTGGCGCTGATCCTGGTCGCGGTGATGGCGGCCGGGCCGCTGATGCGCTGGCGGCGGGACGAACTGAGGACGCTCGCCACCCGGCTCGCCTTGCCGGTGCTGCTGGTGGCGGTGGCGCTTCTCGCCGTCGTGCTGCTGGCGCCGCCGATCGGCATCTTCCCGCTGCTCGGCCTCGTGCTCGCCGCCGGCGTCGCCGCCGCCAGCATCGCGCCGCTGTGGAAGCGCAACCTGCGCCGCACGCCGCTGTTCACCTACGGCATGGTCGTCTCGCACCTCGGCATCGCCGTGGCGCTGGCCGGCATGGCCGCCGAGAGCGCGTTCATCAAGGAGACGCTCGTCGCCGCCCGCGTCGGCGAGGTGCATAAGGTGGGCGACTGGAGCATCCGGCTGGACGGCGTGCAGCCGATCGCCGGGCCGAACTGGACGGCGATCGAGGCGACGCTCTCGGCCACCCGCCACGGCGGCGCTCCGCTCGTCCTGAAGTCGCAGGCGCGCAGCTTCTGGGCGCCGCCCACCGAGACGAACGAGGCGGCGATCAGCACCCTGTGGGACGGGCAGCTCTACGTCGTGCTGGGCAAGGGCGACGATGACGGGCGCTGGCAGCTGCGCCTGTGGTGGAAGCCGTTCGTCACCCTGATCTGGGCCGGCGGCGGGCTGGTGGCGTTCGGCGGCTTCCTCTCGCTGGTCGGCCGCGTGCGGCGGGAGCGGCGGAGCGCCCCGCGCGAGGCCTACGCATGAGCGGAGCGGAGCGGAGCGGCGCATCGCGCGGGATGCGGCTGATCCTGTGGGCGCCGCTGATCCTGTTCCTGATCTTTCTCGCGATGTTCGCCAGCGGGCTCCTGAAGCCGACCAGCCGTGACATCAAGTCCCACATGATCGGCCAGCCGATCCCGCGCTTCACCCTGCCGGAGGGTGCGCCCGGCCACCCGCCGCTGGCCGATGCGGCATTCCGCCAGGGCCGCCCGCGCCTGCTGAACGTGTTCGCCAGCTGGTGCGTGCCCTGCGCCGCCGAGGCGCCGCAGCTGCTGCAACTGGCCCAGGCCGGCGTGCCGATCGACGCGATCGCCATCCGCGACCGGCCGGAGGACGTGGCCGGCTTCCTCGCCAAATGGGGCGACCCCTATCGCGCGATCGGCAGCGATCGCGAATCGAGCGTGCAGATCGCCATGGGATCGGCAGGCGTGCCGGAGAGCTTCGTCGTGGACGGTAAGGGCATCATCCGCCACCAGCATATCGGCGAGATCCGGCCCGAGGACGTGCCGGCGATACTGGCCGCCGTCCGGAATGCGGAGTGAGCGTCTCATTTCCCCTCATCCGTCATCCCGGCGAAGGCCGGGATCCATGGACGGCGGTCCGCTCGCGATCTCGATCGCTTCGTGTCCGTGGATCGCGGATCAAGTCCGGGATGACGGGTGCGTCTGGGTGGGATGCAGCGCTCCTGCTCGCCGCGCTTCTGCTCGCCGCGCCGGCGCATGCCGATTCGCTGCTGCCGTCCGCCGCTCTCGCCGATACGCAATTGCCCGATCCCCGGCAGGAGGCGCAGGCGGCGGCGCTGATGGAGACGCTGCGCTGCCTCGTCTGCCAGGGCCAGTCGATCGCCGACAGCAATGCCGAGATGGCCGGCGACATGCGCGCGCTCGTCCGCCGCAAGATCGCCGAGGGGGAGCGGCCGGAGGATATCCGCGCGTGGCTGGTGGCGCGCTACGGCAAGTGGGTCAGCTACGATCCGCCGCTCGATGCCGAGACGTGGCCGCTCTGGGCGATGCCGCTGCTGCTGCTGGGCGCCGGGCTGTTCCTGGTGCGGGGCCGGCTGCGGCGGCGGGGCGCGCGCTGATGGGCTGGATCATCCTGCTGGCGATGGCGCTCGCCGTCGGCGTCGCGCTGTGGCGCTTCGCCGCCTTGCCGAAGGGCGCGCTGGAGCTGGTCGCCGCCGCCCTGCTGCTGGGCGTGGCGGGTTATGCGTGGCAGGGCAGCCCCGGCCTGCCCGGCAAGCCGACGCCGCCCAAGGCGGAGGCGAAGCAGCCGGACAGCGAGTTCTCGAAATCGCGCGAGGGCATGATGAGCATGATGGGCAGCGACGCCCAGGTGCTCGACACGGCCGACGCCTTCCACCGCCAGGGCCTGGATGCCTATGCGATCGCCGTGCTGCGCGGCGGGCTGGAGAAAAGGCCGCGCAGCGCCGACCTGTGGGTCGGTCTGGGCAATGCGCTGGTGATCTATGGCGGCGGGCTGATGTCGCCCGCGGCGCGCCTCGCCTTCGATCGGGCGGCGGCGTTGGCGCCGGATCATCCCGGCCCGCCCTTCTTCCTCGGCCTCGCCTTCGCCCAGGCCGGCCAGCTCGATCGCGCGGAGGCGACGTGGCAGGCGCTGCTGGACCGTGCCCCCGCCGGCGCGCCGTGGCGGGCCGACGTGGAGCAGCGCCTGGTGCAGCTGCGCGCGCAGCAGCAGATGGGCCAGTAGCGATCCTGTCCCGGCGTCGGCTATTTGCCGCGTCCGGTCTTCTCCTGCAGCGCGTCGATCTTCTTGGAGGCGTCGGCCTTGCTCAGGCCGTCGTCAAACTCCTCGTGCGCCTCTTCGCTCAGGGTCTTCAGGTACGATGCCTGCGCGCCGGTCATCGGCTCGTCGCCGGTGGTCCAGTCGTCGGGATCCTTCTCCGCGTTGGAGGTCGGGTGGGTCTTGGGATTTTCGGTCGACATCGCGGCACTCCATTGAAGATGCGGGCCCAACGCCCGATGTTCCGCTCCTGTTCCCGCCGGCCGGGCGGCGCGGGGTGGCTGTCGATCCTCGTCGATCGCCACCGGACGATTGTCCGCCACCGGGGCAGGAACCTGCCCCGCCGCGGCTTGTTGCAGGCGGATTGGGGCCATGCTAGGCGCCGCGCGTCGCTCCGGCGTGATGGGGCGGGAAAGATGGGCAGGCAGGCGATGCGCATGGCAAGGTCCATCCGTCGATGAGCGTCAACGGGGCAGCCGTTACCGATCTACCGATGCAGCATGTCGAGCATGGCGGGTCCGGCCACGAGAAGGCCGGGCTGATGTCGCTCGCCGTGGGCGCGATCGGCGTGGTCTATGGCGATATCGGCACCAGCCCGCTCTACGCGATGAAGGAGATCTTCGTCGGCCACCACCGGCTGGTCGTCGATCCGCTGCACATCTACGGCGTGCTCAGCCTGATCTTCTGGTCGCTGATCCTGATCGTCACGATCAAATATGTCCTCCTGATCCTCCGCGCGGACAATAAGGGCGAGGGCGGCAGCCTGGCGCTGCTGGCGCTGATCCAGCGGCGCACCGGCGGCGGCCGCTGGACGGCGGGGCTCGTGCTGCTGGGCGTGCTGGCGACGGCGCTGTTCTTCGGCGACTGCATGATCACGCCGGCCATCTCGGTGCTGTCGGCGATCGAGGGCCTGACGGTGGTGGAGCCCAGCTTCACGCCCTTCGTGCTGCCGCTGGCGCTGGCCATCCTGATCGGCCTGTTCGTGCTGCAATCGCACGGCACCGCGCTGATCGGGCGGTTCTTTGGCCCGATCATGCTCGTCTACTTCTTCGCGCTCGGCGTGCTCGGCGTGATGAGCATTATCCAGAATCCGGAAGTGCTGTGGGCGCTGAACCCGGTATGGGGCGTGCGCTTCTTCCTGCACGATCACGTCCTCGCCTTCCTCGCGCTCGGCTCGGTCGTGCTCGCGGTGACGGGGGCGGAGGCGCTGTACGCCGACATGGGCCATTTCGGCCGCAAGCCCATCTCCGTCGCGTGGCTGTGGCTCGTCTTTCCGATGCTGATGGTGAACTATCTGGGGCAGGGCGCGCTGCTGCTGCGCGCGCCGGAAGCGGCGGAGAATCCCTTCTTCCTGATGGCGCCCGATCAGTGGCGCCTGCCGCTGGTCATCCTGGCGACGATGGCCACGGTGATCGCCAGCCAGGCGGTGATCACCGGCGCCTTCTCGGTGGTGCAGCAGGCGGTGCAGCTGGGTCTGATGCCGCGCGTGCGGATCGCCCACACCAGCGCGTCCGCCGCCGGGCAGATCTACGTGCCCAGCGCCAACTGGGCGCTGATGATCATGGTGATGCTGCTCGTCCTGATGTTCCGCGAATCGTCCAACCTGGCGGCGGCCTACGGCATCGCCGTCACCGGCACGATGTTCATCAGCACCTGCATGCTGGCGGTGCTGGTGTTCCGCGTGTGGAACTGGCCGAAGCTGGTGGCGGGGCTGTTCATCGCCGTGTTCCTGCTGGTGGACGGCGTCTACTTCACCTCGAATCTCACCAAGGTGCCGGATGGAGGCTGGTTCCCGCTGCTCGTCGGCTCGATCGCGTTCGTCATGCTCACCACCTGGGCGCGCGGCCGGCAGCTGATGATCGCGCGGATGCGCGAGGCGGCGATGCCGGTGAAGGTGTTCGTGAAGTCGGCCGCCAATTCCGCCGTGCGGGTGCCGGGCACGGCCGTGTTCATGACCTCCTCGGCAGACGGCGTGCCGCACGCGCTGCTCCACAACCTCAAGCACAACAAGGTGCTGCACGAGCGGGTGCTGCTGCTGACGGTGAAGATCGAGGACGTGCCCTATGTGGGCCAGCAGGCGCGCACCTCCTCGCTGGAGGATCTCGGCCAGGGCTTCTACCGGCTGATCCTGCGCTACGGCTTCATGCAGGATCCGGACGTGCCGGCGGCGCTGGCGGACACCACCCAGTGCGGCCCGCAGTTCAAGATGATGGACACCAGCTTCTTCCTCGCCCGCCAGACCCTGATCGCGTCCTCCCGCCCCGGCATGGCGATCTGGCGCGAGAAGCTGTTCGCCTGGATGCTGCGCAACGCGGAAAGCGCCATGGAATTCTTCCGCCTGCCGACGAATCGCGTGGTGGAACTGGGCAGCCAGGTGGAGATCTGAGCGGCGCGGGCTGGAATGTCGTTTGAACCCGTCCATTCCGGACGACCGATCTCATGGATCTCGGCCGACAGGTCTCGATGGCCCGCCGACACCTCACCCTGTCGCTTCAGCGTAGGCTGGAGCCGATATCGTCGCCGCAGGAGCCGTCGGTAAAGGTTGAGAGACATGGATCCCAGCCTGCGCTGGAATGACGGGTGGGTGTCGAGACGGATCAAATACGGTCAGGGCTCACCGCCAAGGCTGGCTTGGGCGTGTTTCGCGACGGCACCTCGCGGTACTCAGCGAGCCCCGGCCTGAGCGGATGCGTTAGGCCGGCTGAGTCAGCTTCAGGTTGCGACGGAGGCAATGGCGCAAGTGCCGCGCCATCTTGCGCTGGTCATATCCGCCATGAACAGAGCGGCCGGAGCATCGCCTCGGCCGCCCGCTTCAACGATCGCTTCGCGTCGTCAGCGTCGTTCCTGCGTGGCGGTGCCGGAGGTTGCCGGGGCCGCCTCGCCGTGGATGTTGCCCTGCGGGCTCTTGGCGGCCTGCGCTTCGATCTGCACCGGCACGTCCTTGCCCTTGGGGGCAGCGGTGGCACCGGCCTCGGCGGTCGGCGCGCCGGTGGCGTTGGCCGGGCCGCCCTCGGCCGGGGCGCCCGCTGCGGGAGCGCCGGCGGCCGGGGCCGCGCCGGCGGCGGGTGCGGCCGGCAGCGGCAGCGGCGAATCGCTCTGCTTGTTCAGATAGGCGATCACGTTCGCGCGATCCTCGGGCTTGCCCAGGCCGGCGAACGTCATCTTCGTGCCGGGGGCGAACTTCTTCGGGCTGGTCAGCCACTCGTTCAGATTGCCCCAGTTCCACGTGCCGCCCTTGCCGGCCAGCGCATCGGAGAAGGCGAACCCGTTTGCGCCCTTGCCGATATTCTCCCCGAGCACGCCCCACAGGTTCGGACCGAGCGCGTTGGCGCCGCCCTTGTCCGCATTGTGGCAGGCGGCGCACTTCTTGAAGACGTCCGCGCCCTTGGCCGGATCGGCGCTGGCGAGGTAGAATTCCACCGGCTGGGCGGGGGCGCCGGCCTCGGCGCTGCCCTCTTCCTCGACGCCTTCCACGGTGTAGCCCATCTTCTCGGGCCGGCCCTCGTGGAAATATTCGCCGGTGACGATCGAGAGGCCCAGTGCGGCGATACCGCCGGCCAGCGCCCAGCCGGCTATCGTGTTCGTGCGGTCGTCCATGCCCCTCGAAACCTCCTCGCTCGCGCTACACTGGATGCGCGAAGCGCGATCCCTTTAGATTCGCCAGTGTCCTACCGCAAGCGCGCTTGCGGTGCAGTCCCCACCGGCCTAATCGCTCGCCGCCATCATGGAAAGCTATCCCGCACCCGCCCGCGCGCTCGTCGCGGAGATGACCGCCGCCGCGGCCGCCGCGCCGGAACGCGCCGTGGCCTTCCAGGGGGCGCCGGGCGCGAACTCGCACATCGCGGTGGCGGAAGCGTTTCCGCAGGGGCTGGCGCTGCCCTGCTTCAGCTTCGAGGATGCGATCGACGCGGTGCGCGAGCAGCGGGCCGACTGCGCGATGATCCCGATCGAGAATTCGCTGCACGGCCGCGTGGCGGACATGCACTTCCTGCTGCCGGAATCGGGGCTGGTGATCACCGGCGAGCATTTCCTGCCGATCCGCTACGCGCTGATGGGGCTGGATCCGGCGGCCGTGATCGCGGAGGTGACGAGCCATCCGCAGGCGCTGGGCCAGTGCCGCCACTGGCTGCGCAGGCGCGGGCTGCGCCCGATCCCCTATCCCGACACCGCCGGCGCCGCCGCGCTGGTGGCGGAGCGCGGCGACCCGCAGACGGCGGCCATCGCGCCGCGCGCCGCAGCCGCGCTGTACGGCCTGCACATCCTGGCCGAGGGGCTGGAGGACGAGGCGCACAACATGACCCGCTTCGTCGTGCTGGCGCTGGACCAGCCGGATCGCCCGCCGGCCGCGCGATCGATGACGACGCTGATCTTCGCGGTGAAGAACGTGCCGGCCGCGCTCTACAAGGCGATGGGCGGCTTCGCCACGAACGGCATCAACATGACGAAGCTGGAAAGCTACCAGCGCGGCGACAGCTTTGCCGCGACCGAGTTCTACGCCGATATCGAGGGGCATCCGGACGACGCCGCCGTGCGCCGTGCGATCGAGGAACTGGCGTTCCACACCAAGTGGGTCCGCATCCTGGGCACCTATCCGCAGTCGCGGGAGCGCAAGCTGGGCTAGGCCGGATCGACATCGGGCAGATCAAGCCGATCTCAATCGCATTTCACGCCGACCGCTGATCCTGAGGGGCCATTGAGCGTGTCGACATGGCGTCTCGAATACAGGGGAAGTCCTTCGAGACGGGTCTTCGCCTCAGCTCAGCCCCTCCTCAGGATGAGCGGACATGCAGAAAGCTCGATGTCGATCCAGCCCGGACGCCTACCCCCCCCGGCAGGGGAGCTATCTTCCGGCCAGCCACGCCACGAACAGCGTATGCGCGATGGCATAGGCCGGCGGCGCGATGAACGGCGCGGCGGGATCGCCGGCGAGCGAGGCGGCGACATCCTCGCGCGTGACCCACATCGCATGGTCCAGCTCCTTGGTGTCGAGCACGATCTCGTCGGAGGCGACCTCGGCGATGCAGGCGATCATCAGCGAGGAGGGGAACGGCCAGGGCTGGCTGGCGACGTAGCGCACGGCCGTCGCCCGCACGCCCGCCTCCTCGTGCAGTTCCCGCGCGACCGCCTCTTCCAGCGATTCGCCCACCTCCAGGAAGCCGGCGAGCGCCGAGTAGCGCCCGGCCGGGAAGCGCGGCTGGCGGCCCACCAGCACCCGCCCGCCATGTTCGGCCAGCATGATGACGACGGGGTCGGTGCGCGGGAAATGCTCCTCGTCGCACACGGTGCAGCGTCGTGCCCAGCCGGCGCGCATCACCGCCGTGGGGGTGCCGCAACGGGCGCAGAAATGGTTGCGCGCATGCCAGCCGATCAGGCTGCGGGCGGCGGCATAGGTGGCCGCCTCGCCCGGCGGCAGCGCGGCGAGCAGGGCGAAGATCGGGTAGGCGCCGCGATCGGCCGGCGGCATCGTCAATGCGGCGAAGCGCGGCGTGCCCTCGATCAGGCCGAGCAGCGCGAGTTCCGCGTCCGCCGGCGCATCGGCCAGCGATCCCCAGGCTAGCGTGCCGTCCGCGCCCACGATCGGATCGAGCCCGTCGAGCAGCAGCAGCCGGGCGCGCGGGTTCGCGATATGGGCGGCCAGCGCCGCCGGATCGTCGCGCTCGTGATCGAGCCGGTCGAGCGGCGAGCCGGTGAAGCCGGGGGTGAGATCGGTCAAGGCTGGTCTCCAGGAGCAGGGCGGGAGCGGGCGGCGCAGGCGAGGGTGGCCGCCTTGGCGAACAGGGTGGGCAGGCCGGCCTCGGCGATGCGATCGACCGGCCACCATTCGCCCTCGCCCGCGTCGCCGGCCGCGTGGCGCCCCTCCGCCTCGGCGGCGACGACGGCGAGATCGAGGGCGAAGTGGGTGAACACATGCTCCACCCGCCCCACCGCCCGCCACGCGGCGGCGGCGGGCGCGTCGGCCATGCCGCCGTCGGCGGCCGTGTCCGCCATATCGGCGTCGGCGGGCGTCCACGGGCCGCTGGGCAGCGCCCGCATCCCGCCGAGCAGCCCCTTGGCCGGGCGGCGGTGGAGGAGGACGTGGCCGTCCCGCTCCAGCCAGAAGGCGGTGCCGTGGCGGCGCGGCCGGGCGCGCTTCGCCGGCTTCACCGGCAGCCGTTCCGGCGCGCCGGTGCGCACGCCGGCGCACCCTTCCCGCAGCGGACAGATCGCGCAGGCGGGCGCGCGGGGGGTGCAGATGGTGGCGCCCAGATCCATCATCGCCTGCGCGAAATCGCCGGCGCGCGCATCCGGCGTGATCGCATCTGCGGCGGCGTGGATCGCGGCGCGCGCCGCCGGCAGCGGCGTCTCGATCGCGAACAGGCGGGCGACGACCCGCTCGACATTGGCGTCCACCACCACCGCGCGCCGGCCGAAGGCGATCGCGGCGATGGCGGCTGCGGTGTAGCGGCCGATGCCGGGCAGCGCGATCAGCCCGGCTTCCGTATCCGGAAAGCGGCCGCCGGCCGCCGCCACTGCGCGCGCGCACGCCAGCATGTTGCGGGCCCGCGCATAATAGCCGAGGCCCGCCCAGGCGGCCATCACCGCCTCCTCGCCGGCGGCGGCCAGCGACTCGACGGTGGGCCAGCGTTCGGTGAAGCGCAGGAAGTAGGCGCGGGCGGCGGCGACGGTGGTCTGCTGCAGCATAACCTCCGACAGCCAGACGCGATAGGGGTCGGCAGCGGGCGCGCCGGGGGGCGCCCGCCACGGCAGCGTGCGGGCGTGGACGTCATACCATGACAGAAGGGCCGCGGCGGCATCGACGAACATGGCCGCGCTATGGCATGGGGCTACCGATGACGAAACGGAAAGTGGACAGGCCCGGCGCGGAACCGGAAGCGAAGCGTGGCGGCGCGGCGCGCGCGGTGGGCGCGATCGTGCCCGATGTCGGCCGCGCCTCCTTCCGCCGCTTCGGCTTCGTCCAGTCCTCTGTGGTGAGCCGCTGGCCGGAGATCGTCGGCGATCGCTACGCCGGCGTCTCCACCCCCGAATCGATCCGCTTCCCGCACGGCAAGCGCGCGGAGGGCGTGCTGACCCTGGTGGTGGACGGCGCCCACGCGCCGATGATGCAGCATGTCGCCCCGGCGATCGTCGAGCGGGTGAACCGCTTCTTCGGCTATCAGGCGGTCGCCCGCGTCGCCTTCCGCCAGGCCGCCGCCGCGCCGCCGCCGCCCGCGCCCCGCCGCGCCCCGCCGTCGCTGCGGCCGGTGCCGGTGGAGCTGGGCGACAGCCTGCGGGCGATCGGCGATCCGGAGCTGCGCGCCTGTCTCGCCTCGCTGGCGGGGGCGCTCGCCGCCTCCACCGGCGTGCCCATGATCGAAGCGAAGGACGTGGAATGAGGATCGCCGCCGCCGCCATGCTGTCGCTCGCGCTGCTGGCGCCGGCCGCCGGCGCCGCGCCAGCGCACAGGGCCGCAGGTGGCGCGCCGGCGCGCGACTGGTCCGCCACCGTCACGCGCGCACCGTCCGGCGGCTATGTGCTCGGCAACCCGCGGGCGCGGCTGCGCCTCGTCGAATATGCCTCGCTCACCTGCTCGCACTGCGCCGCCTTCTCGGCCGAGGGGTGGCCGGCGCTGCGGGCGAACTATCTGCGGCGCGGGCTGGTGAGCCTGGAGATGCGCCACGCCGTGCGCGACCGCGCCGATCTCGCCGCCTCGCTGCTGGCGCGCTGCGCCGGGCCGCGCGGCTATTTCGCCACGCTGGAGCGGCTGTTCGCGGCGCAGGCCGACTGGCTGCCGAAAGCCGCCGCCGCGCCGGAGGGCGACCCCGCCGACACGCCCGCCGCGCGCGAGGCGGCGCTGGTCGCCACCGCCGATGCCGCCGACCTGCCGGCGATCGCCCGCGCCGCGCCGGCGGCGGCCGCCGCCTGCCTGCGCAACCCGGCCGAGCAGAAGGCGCTGGGAGCGATGACCGACGAGGCCTGGGGCGTGCGCCACATCGCCGGCACGCCGACCTTCCTGATCAACGACAAGATGGCGGACGGCTCCAGCTGGAAACTGCTGGAGCCGCAGATCGCCGCCGCCCTCCGCTAAGCAGCCTCTCAGGAGCCCGTAACCGCATGCGTATCGATTATCGCTGGACCGTCGCCGCCCTCGCTCTGGCCGTCGCCGGCTGCAACAAGCCCGAGGCCGTGCAGGCACCCGCCGGCGGCACCGCCGCAGCACCGGCCGTGCCCGCCCCGGCCGGGCAGGACTGGACCGAGACGGTGGCGGCGACGCCCGAAGGCGGCTTCCGCATGGGCAATCCGGCGGCGCGGGTGAAGCTGATCGAATATGGCGCGCTCACCTGCCCGCACTGCGCCGCCTTCGAGAAGGAGGCGAGCGGCCCGCTGGCCGAGATGGTGCGATCCGGCAACGTCAGCTGGGAGTTCCGCACCTTCCTGCTGAACGGCATCGACGTGCCGGTATCGCTGCTGGCGCGCTGCCAGGGGCCGGGGCCGTTCTTCAAGCTGATCGAGCAGGTCTATGCCGAGCAGCAGAGCTGGATCGCCAAGCTGCAGACGATGACGCCGGCGCAGCAGAGCCAGATCCAGGCGGTGCCGCCCGAGCAGCAGCCGCGCGCCGTGGCGGAGGCGGCCGGCCTCATCACCTTCTTCGGCGCGCGCGGCCTGCCGGAGAGCAAGGCGATCGCCTGCCTGACCGACAAGGCCGCCTTCACGCCGCTGGAGCAGATCACGAAGAACGGCGTCGACAAGGATGCCGTCACCGGCACGCCGGCCTTCGTGATCAACGGCCAGCCGGTGAAGGACGTCGCCAGCTGGGACATGCTGAAGCCCAAGCTGGATGCGGCACTCGCCGGCTGACGGCGGAGCGGGGCAGGAGGCCGGAGGCGGCGCGATGCGCATCCGCCGGCTGAAGCTCTCCGGCTTCAAGAGCTTCGTCGAGCCCGCCGAGCTGCGCATCGAGCCGGGGTTGACCGGCATCGTCGGCCCCAACGGCTGCGGCAAATCGAACCTGCTGGAGGCGATCCGCTGGGTGATGGGCGAGAGCTCCGCCCGGTCGATGCGCGGCGGCGGCATGGAAGACGTGATCTTCGCCGGCACCACCGCCCGCGCCGCGCGCGATTTCGCCGAGGTGACGATCCTGGTCGACGGCGCCACCCCCGACGACCCGGCGATGCGCGAGATCGAGGTGGTGCGGCGGATCGAGCGGGGCGCCGGATCCGCCTACCGGCTGAACGGGCGGGACGTGCGGGCCAGGGATGTCGGCCTGCTGTTCGCCGATGCGGCGACCGGCGCCCACTCGCCCGCGCTCGTCAGCCAGGGGCGGATCGCGGCCGTGATCGCCGCCAAGCCGGCCGAGCGGCGGATGATGCTGGAGGAGGCGGCCGGCATCGCCGGGCTGCACGTGCGCCGCAAGGATGCCGAGCAGAAGCTGCGCGCCACCGAGGCGAACCTCACCCGGCTGGACGAGCTGCTGGCCGAGATGGAGACGCGCGCCGCCGCGCTGCGCCGCCAGGCCAGGGCGGCCGAGCGGTATCGCGCCCTCTCCGCTGCGATCCGCACGGCCGAGGCGCGACTGATCTTCTCCCGCTGGCGCGAGGCGGCGGCGGCGGCCGAGGTGGCGGAGCGCGAGGCGCGGGCGGCGGCCACGCTGGTCGAGACGGCGGCCGAGGCGCAGCGCGCGGCGGCGGCGCACGCGCAGGCGGCGGTGGCCGATCTCGCCCGGCTGCGCGCCGCCGCCGAGGCCGCGCGCGAGCAGGCGACGGCGGCGGGCCACGCGCTGGCCGGCCTGCGGGCGGAACGGGCGGCGCTCGACCGCCGGCTCGCCGAGCTGGCCGCGCAGGGAGACACGCTGGCGCGGGACAGGGCGCGCGAGGACAGTTTGGCGCTCGACGCGTCGGCGGCGCTCGCCCGACTGGCCGACGAGGACAAGACGCTCGCGACCCGCATCGCCGCCGGCGAGGGCGAGCGCGCGCACGTCGACGGGGCGGTGCGCAGCGGCGAGAGCGCGACGCGCGACGCCGAGGTGGCGCTCGCCCGCGCGCAGGCCGCGCAGGCGGCCGAGCAGGCGGAGATCCGCGTCGCGCAGGCCGCGCTGGCGGCCGCCCGCCAGCGGCTCGATCGCGCCGGGGCCGAGCAGGCACGGATCGCGGGCGAGATGGCGACGATCGGCGACCCCGCGCCGCATGAGGCGCGGCGCGCGGCCGCGGCCGAGGCGGCGGCGCTGGCCGGGCGGGACGGTGCGGCGGCGGCGACGGCCCTCGCCGCGGCGGAGGCCGAGCGCGACGGCGCATCGGGCGAGCGCGATGCGGCGCAGGCGGCCCGCGCCGCCGCCCACGCCGCGCTGGCGGCGCTGGAGGCGGAAGCGAAGGCGCTCGCCCGCGCGCTCGAAGGCGGCGGCGTGGCGGGCAGGGCGCTGGGCGGCATCACCGCGGCACCCGGCTACGAGCGCGCGCTGGCGGCGGCGCTGGGCGACGATATCGATGCCGCGATCGGATCGGCCGGCGCGCGCCGCTGGGAGGGGGGCGGATGCGCTGCCCGGCGATCCGCCGCTGCCGGCGGGGGGCGGGGGGCTGGCCGATCACGTCGCCGCGCCCGCGCAACTCGCCCGCAGGCTGGCGCAGGTGATGGTGGCGGAGCGGCTGGACGCGACGATCGTGCTGGCGCCGGGCCAGCGGCTGGTGACGCGCGACGGGCGGATGCGGCGGTGGGACGGCTTCGTCGCCGAGAATGTCGGCGCGGCGGCGGCCGAGCGGCTGATCCGGGTCAACCGGCTGGCGGCGATCGAGGCGCAGCTGCCACCGGCGCGGGCGGCCATGGCCGAGGGCGAGGCGCGGCTGGCGACGCTCGCCGACCGAGTGGCACAGGCGCGGGCGGCGATCGACGCGGCGCGCGCGCGTGCCACGGCGGCGGAGCTCGCCGGCCGCCGGGCGCGCGGCGAAGCGGAGGCGGCGGCGCTGGCGATCGAGCGGCTGGCGGCACGGCGGGACGCGGTGGCGGAACGGGCCGGCCGCGCCGAGGCGGATCGTGCCGAGGCGATGGCGCAGCACCGGCAGGCCGAGGCGGCCGCGGCGGCGCTGCCGGACGGCGCCGCCGCGCGCGCCGACGTGGAGCGGCTGCGACAGGAGAATGCCCTCGCCCGCGCCACGCTGGGCCAGGCGCAGGCGCGCGCGACCGCGCTCGCTCTGTCGATCGAGGCCGATCGCCGGCGGCAGGAGGCGGCGCGCGGCGAGGCGAAGGGCTGGCGCGCGCGCGCCGGTGACGCGGCGCGGCGCGTGGCCGAGATGGCCGCGCGCGCCGCTGCCGTGGCGGCCGAGCGCGCCACATTGGCGGAGCGGCCGGGAACGCTCGACGCCGCCATCGCCACCGCCGCGGATCGCGAGCGGAGCTTGAGCGAGGCCGCCACCGCCGTCCGCGCGGACGAGCGCGCGGCCGAGACGCGGGCGCGCGCCACCGAGGCGGGGCTGGCCGACGCCGCCGAGGCGCTCGGCACCGCGCGCGAGGCGCGGGCGGGCGCCGCCGCGCGGCATGAGAACCAGCAGGCGCGGCGGATCGAGATGGGCCGCATCGCCGGCGAGCGCTTCCAGTGCCCCGCCGCCGTGCTGCCGGAGAAGATCGGCTTCGCCAGCGCCGATATCGTCGCCCCAAGCGAGGAATCGGCGCGCCACGACAAGCTGTCGGCCGATCGCGAGCGGCTCGGCCCGGTCAACCTCGTCGCCGAGGCCGAGCTTGCCGAGATGGAGGAGACGCGCGCCCGATCCATCGCCGATCGCGACGAGCTGGACGAGGCCGTGCGCCGCCTGCGCGGATCGATCGGCAGCCTGAACCGCGAGGGGCGGGCGCGGCTGCTGGCGGCGTTCGAAGCGGTCGACGCGCATTTCCGCCGGCTGTTCACCACCCTGTTCGCCGGCGGCGAGGCGC
This sequence comes from Sphingomonas profundi, assembly GCF_009739515.1. NCBI lineage: Bacteria > Pseudomonadati > Pseudomonadota > Alphaproteobacteria > Sphingomonadales > Rhizorhabdaceae > Alterirhizorhabdus > Alterirhizorhabdus profundi. Next base: position 2,349,805 of record NZ_CP046535.1, on the reverse strand, counting down.
ATCTGGCGCTGATCGACGCCGAGGATCCGCTGGAGGCGGGGCTGGAGATCATGGCGCAGCCGCCCGGCAAGAAGCTGGCGGCGCTCACCCTGCTATCCGGCGGCGAGCAGGCGCTGACGGCGGTGGCGCTGATCTTCGCCCTCTTCCTCACCAACCCCGCGCCGATCTGCGTGCTGGACGAGGTGGACGCGCCGCTGGACGACGCGAATATCGAGCGCTTCTGCGACCTGCTGGACCGGATGGTGCAGGATACCGAGACGCGCTACCTGATCGTCACCCACAATGCGGTGACGATGAGCCGGATGCACCGCCTGTTCGGCGTGACGATGGCGGAGCGCGGCGTGAGCCGGCTCGTATCGGTGGATCTGGGCGGAGCGGAGCGGCTGCTGGCGGCGGAGTGAGCGATGACCGACACCACCGAGGAGGCCCAGAAATGGGCGCTGCGATCGGCCAAGGCGACGTTGCTGCGCGAACTGCTGCTGGCGGCGGCCCTGCTGATCGGTGGTGGCTGGGCGGTCTACCGCTACGTCGTGCTGGAAAGCAACACCGCCAGGCAGCGGTACGAGGAGGCGCTGGCCGCGGCCAAGGCCAACGGCTTCCAGATCGACATCACCGGCGCAAGCGAGACCCTTGGCGAGCGCCACTATCTCAGCGGTGTCGTGACGATCCGGAACCTGGGCGTGCAGACGACCGACCTGTATCTGGGAGACGCACCGATCAGGCTGGCCCGGCTCAACTATTCGAGTGACCGGCTGGCCGGAGTTGCGCGGCCTGTAGGCCAGGCCATCGTCACGCTGGAAGGCGTGCCGCGCCCAGCGATTCGCATCGTTCCCGGACGCAGCGTCGCGCTGCCCTTCGTCTTCCCGGTGAGGCTGACCGGCTTCTACGCCGTCAATTTCGAGGCGTTCGCCCGCAACCCGCGGACGCCGCCCACCCAGCCGGGCGATCGCTGGTCGAGCCGCGCGATCGTGCGAATGGATTTCCCGGTACGGACCGGCGATCCCGCCGGTGCGTCCGTTCAGGGGCGGGATGCGCGAGGGAGCGCATCCCGCCCGAGCGCCGGCCTCAGCGGCAGGTGACGTTGTTGCGATCGATCGAGCGGCCGAGCACCGCGCCGGCGGCGCCACCCAGCAGCGTGCCGAGCGTCTTCGAACCGCCCGGGGCGATGACGTTGCCGAGCACGCCGCCGCCGACGCCGCCGACGATCAGGCCGGTCGTGCCGTCCGTCCGGCGGCAATAATAGCGATTGTCGCCACCGCGATAGATGCGGTCGTTCGCGCCCAGGCGGCGCGCCTTGTAGTTGCCGTCGCGATAGTAGCGATCGGCGCGGTAATTGCCGTAGCGCGGATCGGGGCGGTTATAATCCCAGCGCCGGCCATCGTCGCGCCGGCCATCGTAGCGGTGATCCTGGCGCATGTCGCGGCGGTCGTCACGGCGATCGTCACGGCGATCCTCGCGGGCGTCGCGTATGTCGTCGCGGCGGTCCTGGCGGGCATCGCGGAAATCCCGGCGCTCGTCGCGCCGCGCGTCACGCACGTCCTCGCGATAGTCGCGGTTCGGGGTCTGCGCCGATGCGGGCACGGCGGACAGGGTGACGGCGGCAAGCATGCCGGCGAGGATGAGGTTGCGCATGATCGGGTTCCTGACCTGGTGACGAGATGCACGCTGAACCTGCGCCCGGTCGTTCCGGTTGCGTGAACCGAAAACAACGGCCCGTTCATCGGCGGTGCGGCGTCACCCGCGCGTGCGCGCAATGCCGTACTTGTTCATCTTCTCGATCAGGGTCGTTCGCTGGAGCGACAGGTGGCGGGCGGCATCGGCGACGACGCCGTTGCAGCGCCGCAGCGCATCGACGATGTGGCGATGCTCGAACTCGGCGACGAGCCACTTCAGGTCGATCGGCCCGCCGACCGGCGCCTCGGCCGCCGCATCGGCCGCGCGCGGGGCGGGGGCCGGCGGCGACGAATTCTCCCACAGCGCCTCCCGCTCCACCGCGCGCACCGCCGGCGAGCGGCGCAGCAGCAGGGCGACCTCCTCGGTGCCGATGGTATTGCCGGGGAAGAGGATCGCCGCCCGCTCGATGATGTTGCGCAGCTCCCGCACATTGCCCGGCCAGCGATAGGCGGAAAGCTCCTCCAGCGCCGCGCGGGTGAGGGCGATCGGCCGGCCGGGCTCGGTGAACAGGCGCAGGAAATGCTCGATCAGCAGCGGGATGTCGTCGCGCCGCTCGGCCAACGACGGCAGGTGCACCGGGAACACGGCGAGACGGTAGTAGAGATCCTCGCGGAAGCGCTGATCCTCGATCGCGGTGCCGATGTCGCGATGCGTGGCGGAGATGATCCGCGTGTCGATGCTGATCGTGGTGCGCCCGCCGACGCGCGTCACGGATCGTTCCTCCAGCACGCGCAGCAGCTTCACCTGCATGTCGGCCGGCATGTCGCCGATCTCGTCGAGGAACAGGGTGCCGCCGTCGGCATCCTCGAAGCGGCCGCGCAGCTGGGTGACGGCGCCGGTGAAGGCGCCCTTCTCGTGCCCGAACAGCTCCGATTCCAGCAGGTCGCGCGGGATGGCGCCGCAGTTGACGGCGATGAACGGCCCGTCCGCCCGCGCGCTCTCGGCATGGATGGCGCGGGCCACCATCTCCTTGCCGCTGCCGGACGGGCCGGTGATGAGTACGGACGCGGTGGTGGGCGCGACCTGGCCGATGAGGCGGCGGACGACGCGGATCGACGCGCTCTCGCCGATCAGCAGCGATCGCGATCCCCCGCCGTCGATGGCTTCAGGCTTCCACGCGACCGTCATGAAGCGGCGATCGCCCGAACCTGGCGATTCGGCCGGAGACGACCCGTCCCGCTTCCGATGATCCGTTGCACAGCGACCCCTGCCATGTTTGCCACAGCCTGTCCCGACCGTTAACCGAAATGGATTAAAATCCTAGCCAATTCCGATGTTCCTATTCAAATGGCGGCCCATCGCGCGCTTGACAGGCGTCTTCCTAGCTTCGCCGTGCCGAAAAGGCGCGTCGTCGCGAATATTCGCAGTGGCGAACGCTTGCTTCGGGATCATTAACCCGCCATCAACCACGATTGCGGCGCGATCACGAAGGGTAGGGCGATGCAGACCGTTCTGTCAGATGTGGATCGCGGCAAGGCGATCTACCGGGCCGTGCAGGATTTCGCGGCGGCCGCGCACAAGCTGGCGACGATGCAGGAACTGTCCGATGCGGTGGCGGACATCTCGGCGTGGCTCGGCTTCGATCGGTTCGCGATCGTAAACCATGTCGATTTCGGCAAGATCGTGCCGGGCATCCGGCTGACCAACTATCCAGTCGAGTTCATCGGCCGGCTGCGCGAACTGGGCCTGACCCGCGATCCGGTGCTGCGAGCGAGCGAGCGGGCCGGTATCGGCTTCTCGTGGGACCAGATCCCGTCGCTGATCCCGCTGCGCGATGGCGACCACGCCTATATGCGGGAAGCGGCGCGGCACGGGCTGGTGAACGGCTTCACCGTGCCGAACAACGTGCCGGGCGAGATCCTCGGCTCCTGCCACTTCGCCGTCGGGTCCAGCGATGCGCTGCCGCGCCAGCATTTCGCCGCCGCCCAGTCGGTCGGCGCGTTCGGCTTCGAGGCGGCGCGGCGGCTGGCCGGCGAGATCGCGGCGCCGGGGCCGGCACCCGATCCGGCGCCGCTCTCCCAGCGGCAGCGCGACTGCCTGGTGCAGGTGGCGCGCGGCAAGAGCGACGGGGTAATCGCCGAGATACTCGGTCTGCGCCCGCGCACCGTGAACGAATATGTCGAGGCGGCGAAGCGCCGCTACGTGGTGGCGACGCGCCAGCAGCTGGTGGTGCGGGCGCTGTTCTGCAGCGAGATCAGCTTCTCCGAGGTGCTGCACTGAGGCCGGCCTGGCGGTGACGGGCTCCCGTATCCGGACCTTCACTCGTCGACCGGCACCAGCCTGATCTTCAGCCCGCCCAAGGGGCGCGCATTCGGCCAGTGGTAGAATTTGGGGGCGGTGGGCTGCGCCATCTCGATGCGTCGGCCGTCGAGCATGTGGCGCAGCAGCAGCTTGGCCTCCAGCGCGGCATAGTTCATGCCGAGGCAGGCGTGCGCGCCGCCGCCGAACGGGACATAGGCATATTTGTGCCGCGCCCGCACGCGGTCGGGCAGGAAATGGTCGGGATCGAAGCGGCTCGGCTGTTCGCCCCAGATCTCCGGCAGCAGGTGGGTCAGCATCGGGTTGACGCCGGTGACGGTGCCGGACGGGATCTCCACGCCCCGGAACGTGCAGTCGCCGAGCGCCCGGCGCCACAGCACCGGGGCGGCGGCGTTCAGCCGCAGCGCCTCCTTGAAGATGCGGTCTGCCAGCGTGCATCTGGCGAGGTTCGCCAGGGTCACGTCGTCCGGCCCGGCGATGATGCCGGTTAGTTCCTCGCGCAGCGGCGCCTGCCACTCCGGATTCTGGCTCAGGTGGAAGATCGTCGAGGTCATGCCCGAGGAAAGGGCGTCGTATGAGGCGGCGATGACGAAGACCATGTGGCCGACGATCTCCTCGCGCGTCAGCCCCTGCTCGTCCTGCTGGCGGAGCAGGTTGGCGAGGAGATCGCCGCGCGAGTCGGTCAGCGGATCGGCCATGGCGCCGTCGATCAGGCCCACGACATGGCGGTGCGCCTTCGCCGCCCGCCACTCGCTGTTGCCGGGGAAGGGGAAGGTGACGATCGAGGTGCTGGTGCGCATCAGCGAGCGGAACGACCAGAGGTCCATCGGCTGCGCGTCCGCCTCCGGCCGGCCGAGGAAGCTGGCATAGCCGATCTTGAAGCCCAGCCGCTGCGCCGCGCCGTAGGTCTCGATCGTGCCCTGCCGCCACTCCGGCTGGTCGGCGCGGATCACGCGATCGAAGATGCGCAGATAGCCTTCCAGCTGGTGCTGCTTGAAGGCGGCGGCCAGCAGCTTGCGGTGGCGGTTGTGGTCCGCCCCGTCACGCAGCAGCAGCCCGCCCTGGAAGTGGCGGCCGAACACCGGATCCCAGCCGCCCGCCGAGGAGAAGTTGCCGGCGGCATCGAACAGCACGAACTCGTTCGCCTCCGCGCCGACGAGCTGCACGTTCCAGTTGCCGCACGCGTAGAAGCGGTGGACGTCGCCGTAGCGGGCATGCATCCGCCGGGTGAAGCGGTACGGATCGGCGACGGCTTCGGGCAGGATGCCCAGCCATGGCAGGCCCTTGCGGCCGGGGATATGCGCCAGATCGCGCGCGCCCACGGCGCGGAACGCGGGCTTGGCGAAAACGGGCTCGGCCGCCGCCGGCGGGGGGAACTGCACGGTCATCGGTCTGGCGCGCCCTTATACAAATCGCCGAAGGACATATCGTGGTTACCCCAATCTTAACCACCCGGTAGTTACCGGGATGCCTCTATGTGCCCGGACGTGCGATCCGGTCATGGCAGAAACAGGGGCCGCGCCATGATTGACACGATTTATCCGGACGACCGACATGCGTATGCGACACCGCTGATCCAGATGTATCATGATCGCAAGCGGGTGTTCGTCGATCATCTCGGCTGGCGGCTCAAGTCGCCGGGCAGCTGGCTGGAAGTCGACGACTACGACAACGAGCATGCCGTCTACCTGATGGCGCGGGACGGCGCGGACGGATCGCATATCGGATCGGTGCGGCTGCTGCCCACCACCGGCGCGCACCTGATGGACGGCGTGTTCCCGGATCTCTGCGCCGAAGGGCTGCTGCGCGGAGCCGACATCTGGGAGATCTCGCGGCTGGTCGCAACCGTGCAGGGGCGCGCCGGCACCCGGCTGCTGCGCGTGCATCGGATGCTGGCGCTGGCCCTGGTGGAGTTCGCCCGGTTGAACGACATCACCGGCTACGTGCTGGTGGCCGAGAGCCAGCGCGTTCCCGCGCTTCTGTCGGTCGGCTGGCGCGTGACCCCGCTGAGCCTGCCGACCGAGCATGAGGGCGAGACGATCGAGGCGCTGCGCATCCATATCGAGGCGGACACGCTGGCCCGCATGCGCGCCCGACTGGGCTTCGACGGCCCCGTGCTGTCCGTTTCGGCGGACGATGTGGCGAGGGCCGCATGATCCCCGAACGCTTCGCCCATCTGGCCGAGCGGGACGATCTCGATCCGCTGTCGGCGCAGCTGATCGACCAGGGCTATGCCATCCTGCGCGGCGCCGTGCCGCCGGCCACGATCGAGGCGATCAAGGCGGAGATGGGCGATCGCTTCGAGCGCACGCCCTTCTCCGTCGGCGCCTTCCACGGCGAGTGGACCAAACGGTTCCACGGCCTGCTGAAGCGCGCGCCGACATCGCAGGACCTGGTGATGCACGCGGAAATCATCCGCGCGGCGCGGACGATCCTGGGCAAATGGTGCGACTTTCCGCAGCTCAACCTGTCGCAGGGCCTGTCGATCTATCCCGGCGCGCCGGCGCAGATCCCCCACCGCGACCAGACGATGTGGCCGGCGCCCAAGGGCGACATGGAATTCTCTTTCAACGTGATGTGGCCGCTGGACGACTTCACCGAGCGCAACGGCGCGACGAAGGTATGGCCGAACACCCATCACGAGCACGACAAATACAAGATGAGCGTCGCCGATCTCGGCGAGCCGCTGGTCGCCGAGATGAAGCGCGGCGACGTGTTCGTCTTCCTGGGATCGGTGCTCCACGCCGCCGGCAGCAACCGATCGGCGCTGCCCCGGCGCGGCATCATCGTCAGCTACAGCCTCGGCTGGCTGCGCACCTACGAGAACCAGAACCTCACCTACACCGCCGATTTCGCCCGCACGCTCGATCCGGAGCTGGCGGCGATGATCGGCTATCGCTGGCAGCGGCCGAATCTCGGCACCTATGACGGCCAGTGCCCGTCCGTGCTGCTGCAGGACGACGTGTCCGATTACCTGCCGACGGTCGATTCCTTCACGCCGGCGCAGAAGGTGATCGTCGACGCCCATCTCGAGAAGGAACTGGCGGAGGCCCATGCCGGTGATTGAGCGTACTTCCCCCCACGTGCCGAACGGCACCGACATCATCCGATCACAGGTGCCGGGCAAGCCCGTAGCTCCCGATGACGGCCGCGAGCAGGAGCTGCGCAAGGCGCTGAAAGGCTTGCGCCGTATCTTGAACACGATGGAGCTGGAGGAGTCGGCCGATCGGTCCGGTCGCGCCGATCCGGACATGCTCGCCTTCGCGCGGCGCATGATCGGCGAGCGTTACCGCCGCTTCCAGTATTTCGACGGCCACCTCTTCTCCGATCCCGCATGGGACATCATGCTGGAGCTGTTCGTCGCCGAGATCGAGATGCGCGAGGTGCCGGTGACGAACCTGTGCTTCACCTCCAACGTGCCGGACACGACGGTGCTGCGCTGGATCAAGACGCTCTGCTACGAGGGCCTCGTCGTGCGCCACAAGGACAAGGTGGACAAGCGGCGGGTGCTGGTACAGCTGACCCGGTCAGCCTCGGACTCCATGCGGCGCTACATGGAGGAGCAGATGGCGGCGGCCGACAAGATGCACGCCGCCGCCCCGCGCGAGGGCGGCGCCCGGCCGCTCTGAGAGGCGCTAGGACAATTTCGTAGGCAGCGCCGTCAGCTCGCGATCGAGCTGATGGATCGCCAGGTCAAGGCTGGCGGCCGCCGAGGATTGCGAGAAATCGTCTAGCAGGCGCAGGGCCTCCGTCATCTTCAGTCGGGCGGCGGTCAACTGCCTGCGGGTCACGTCCTCGATACTCCGTGCATCCTTGGCCTTTTGTGTGTGCGACCACATTCCAGATTTCATGCCCCCGGGCTCCTGCCCGCCAACACGGGTCACGCTGCGGCCGAGATTACCTGTCCGGAACGGAATTGTTTCATCAGCTTGATCCGAAACGGGTGAAACCCGCCTTTTCCGACGCTTCGCCCCCTAGCGGAATGGCCAGTTCCAGGCGATTGCGCCCGTTCGCCCGTGCGTAGCGATCGATTCGCGTCCAGGCGCGCACCAGCGCGAGCCCCACGCCGCCGCCCCGCTGCGGCAGCGTGGCCGGCGGCTCCACGTCGCGCGGATCGAAGAAGATGCCCGCATCCTCGATGACGAGCCGGATCTCGTCGCCTTCGCGCGCGAGCATGAGGTCGATCGCCCCGCCGTCGGCCGCGCCATGCTCGACTATGTTGAGGATGAGCTCCTCGACGACGATCGCCAGCCGTTCGCGCGGGTCGCGCGGCAGCGCCGCCTGCTCGGCGAAGCGGCGCGCCACGGCCAGCGCCGTCGCCGCCGCATGCCCATCGGCGGCGAAGCGGGAGATGGCAGGATCATTGCCGTGCATGACGTGGAGGACTAGCATGGCGCCCTACGATCTGGGAGCATACCATGCGCCGTCTCGTTCTTTTCGCGCTCTCGGTGGCGCTCGCCGGCAACGGCGCGGCGCAGGCCGAGATCGGCCGCATCAAGCGATCGATGGGCACGGCCGCCGTCCAGCGCGGCACGGCCCGGATGCCGGCGGCGGTCGGCGCCGGGGTGGAGCAGGGCGACGTGCTCGTCACCGGGCGCGATGGGCGGGTGAGCATCACCTTTGCCGATAACAGCCGCTTCTCGGCCGGGCCGAACAGCCGCATCACCCTCTCGCAATTCCAGTTCAACGAGGCGACGCGCAAGGGTGCCTTCGTCACCAAAGTCGATCGCGGCTCGCTGGCGATCGTCTCTGGCCAGATCGCGCACGAGACGAAGGACGCGATGAAGGTGCGCACGCCCACGTCGCTGCTGGGCGTGCGCGGCACGCGCTTCGTCGTCAACGTGCCGTGAGGACGGTCGGGGGGCTGCTGCTGGCGGCGATCGCGCTGGGCGGCTGCGCGCGCTCGACGGTGCTGCTGCTGCCGGGCGAGAATGGCGCGCCGGCGGGTTCGGTGGCGGTGCTGGACGAGACGTCAGGCAACGATCGCGCCGTGCTGGCGGACGCGAACGAGCAGGCGAGCCTCGCCCCTGGCGCGGCCAAGGCGCGCCGGCTGAAGGAGGCGGCGATCGCCCGGCGCGACCGGCGGCTGGTGGAGGATCTGCCGCCGCCGCCGCGCACCTTCATCCTCAATTTCATGACCGATTCCACCAGGCTGACGGCCGAGTCCGAGCCGGTGCTGAAGGAGCTGTTCGGCGAGGTGCGCCGGCGCGACGGCGTGGACGTGGTGGTGATCGGCCATGCCGACCGCGCCGGCACGGAGGCGTTCAACGACACCCTCTCCCTGCAGCGGGCGAACGACATACGCGACCAGCTGATCGCGCGCGGGCTGGACCCCGCATCGACGCGGGCGGTGGGACGTGGCGAGCGCGACATGCTGGTGGAAACCGCCGACGGCGTCGCCTCGCGCGCGAACCGCCGGGTTGAGGTGGTGGTGCGGTAGACTTACGCCGCCGCCGGCCCGCGCCAGCGCAGCGCCAGCACGGTGAGGTCGTCGCTCGGTTCGCCGCCGCCCTCGAAGGCGCGCACCGCGCCCGCCAGATCGTCCGTGGCGGAGCGGGCGGTGGCGTCGCCGTGCCAGCGCGAGAGGATTGCCAGCGCGCGATCGTGGCCGAAGAAGCCGCCGGCGCCGTCCTGCGCCTCGGTCAATCCGTCGCTGACCAGGACGATGCCGTCGCCGGGCGCCAGCTGCACCGTCTCGACCGGGTAGGGGAATCCACCGACGACGCAGAGCGGCGGGCCGCCTTCCAGCGGCAGCGGCTCCACCGTTCCGCCGGCGGTCACCCGCAGCGGGTTCTCGTGGCCGGCATTGCACAGGTCGAGCCGGCCGGTGTCGGTGTGCAGCACCGCGACCAGCATCGTGACGAACATGTCCTGCGCATTGTCGCGGGCAAGCTCTGCGTCGATCGTGGCGACGGCATCGGCCAGCCCGTCCCGCGCGCGCAGCAGCACGCTCTTGGAGAGCGCGCGGGAGAGCGCCATGAACAAGGCCGCCGGCACCCCCTTGCCGGTCACGTCGCCGACCAGCACGCAGAGCCGGTCGGGGCCGAGCGGGATCGCATCGTAGAAGTCGCCGCCCACCGAGCGGGCGGGTTCCAGCCGCGCATCCAGATCGACGCGGGGGTGCAAGGTGGCGAGGCCGGCGCGCGGCGGCAGCATGCCGAGCTGGATCTCGCGCGCCGCCTCCAGCTCGCCGGCGGCGCGGGCGGCGGCGACGCGCTGCTCGGCCAAGGCGGCCCGCAGGCGGCGCTGGCGGGCGGCCTGCTCGACGAACAGCATCGCCGCCACCGCCAGCGCGGCGGCGCCGCCCACCGCGATCGGCCGCAGCGGATCGACGACCAGCCCGGCGAAGCGGAACAGGGCGAAGCTGCCGCCGACCAGCGCGACGGCGGCCAGCAGCGGCACGAGCGGGATCGCGGGACCGCGCAGGCGCGGCCCCAGCAGCGCCGCCGCCGTCGCCAGCAGCGCGGCAAGGCTCCACTCGGCAAGCGGCGCCCACCAGGGCCGGGCGAGCGCGCCGCCCGAGAGGATCGCGTCCACCGCCTGCGCCTGCACGAAGGTGCCGTAGGTCTCGGCATCCAGCGGCGTGGTAATGACGTCGGCGGTGCCCGCCGCGCCGAGCCCGACCAGCACGATCTTGCCGCGGAACGCCGCGCGGTCGAAGCCGGTCTGCAGCAGCAGGCCGGCCGGCACCAGCGTGCCTTCCGGCCACCGGCCGAAGCGCAGCCGCATCCGCCCGTCCGGATCCACCGGCACGCGGCGATCGCCGACGCCGATCGCGCGCAGCGTGCCGTGCGAGAGGAGCGGCGCGATCGTCTCCGCTCCCAGGCCGATGCGCGCCAGCTCCAGCGCGAAGCCCGGCGTCGGCGCGCCGGCGACGGAGGCGACCAGCGGCACGCGGCGGACGACACCGTCCCGATCGGGCGCGCCGTTCACCACCGCCTGGCCGGCGGCCACCTCGTCGAGATCGGCGATGTCGGTGATCGCGGCGGGAAAGGAGAGCACGCGCGCCGGCAGCGGCCCGGCGAAGGCGGCGTTGACCGGCAGCCGGGCGGCGTTCCGCTCGGCACTGCCGGCGTCCATCGATCCGGCGGCCACGCCCAGCCGCGCGAGCACCACCGGGTGGCGGCCGATCACCTCGGCGAACACCTGGTCCTGCGATCGCACCGCCCGCATCGCCGCCCGCGTTTCGGCCGAAAGTTCGGGATAGAGGGCGGCGACGCGATCGGGATTGAAGCGGTCCGGCTCCGGAAACAGCATGTCGAAGCCGATGGCGGTGGCGCCGCGCGCGGCGATCTCCTCCGTCAGCCGGGCGATCAGGTAGCGCGGCCATGGCCACGGGCCGGCGATCTTCAGGCTCTCGGGATCGATCAGCACCACGCGGGTGGCGGGATCGTGCACGGGCGCGGGCGCGAGGCGCTGAAAGCGATCGAACAGCGCCCGCCCGGTCGCGTCCTGGCCGATCCACAGCAGTGCCGCCGCCACCAGCACCGCCGCGCAGAGCCCGGCGAGCGCGACGCGGAGCGGCGGGCGGCCGTGCGCGACGGCCGCTTCCGGCGCGGGCTCAGACGTCGAGTTCGAGCCCGTCATAGGCGCAGATCACCGTCAGCGGCGGCCGATCCTGCCGGTTGATCTCCTCGTAGCGGATCGTCTCCTCGTGCATCCGCTGGATGTCCTCGTCGCTGTAAGTGGGTTCGTGGTGGAACAGCACGAGGCGGCCCGCGCCGGCGGCGTGGCACAGGTCCACCGCCACCAGGTTGCTGGAATGGCCCCAGTCGGCCTTCATCGTCACGCTGTCCGCCAGCGAGTACATCGTGTCGCAAACGACGATGTCGGCGCCGGCGAAGAACGCCTCGAAGGCGCGCTCATTCTCCATGTCGTCGATGCGATGCTCGGCGTCGGTCGAGAAGATCACCGTCTCGTCGCCCTGCTCGAAGCGGTAGCCGTAGGAGAGGTGGGAGTGGCACTGCTCGATCGCCTGCACGCGCATGCCCGCGATCTCGTAGGTCTCGCCCGGCACCATGGTGACGAAGCGGATGTTGGCCTTCAGCCAGTCGAACGCGACGGGGAAGCTGATCTCCTCCTGCTGGCGGCGCAGCGCCGTCTCCATGTCCGCATGGCAGCCGTGGATCGTGATGCTGGCGGCGGGATCGAAGGCGGCCCCGAAGAACGGGAAGCCCATGATGTGATCCCAGTGCAGGTGCGACAGGAAGAGGTGGTAGACCTTGGGGTGGCCGGCGGCGCAGCGGCGCGCGGCATCGATCCCGAAATCGCGCAGGCCCGATCCCATGTCGCAGACGATGAAGCTGCCGTCCGCCGCCCCCTCTATCTCCACGCAGGCGGTGGCGCCGCCGTATGAGCGGCCGGTGGCGAAATCGAGTTCGTCGCGGGCGAAGTCCATCGCTTCCGCCTCGCTGGCGAAGCGCCGCCCGCCGGCCGCGACGAGCGCGCGGGCGACCTTGCGGCGCACCATGTCCGCGCGCGGCGCCACCGGCAGCGATCCGCGCGTGCCCCAGAAGCGCACGCGCATCACGCCGCCCCCTGCGGCAGCGCGTCGGCGACGGCGAAGATCTTGTCGTAGCGGCTGATCGCCAGGATCTCGCGCATGCGATCGTTGGGGCAGGCGAGGCTGAGGGCCACGCCGCGCGCATCCGCCTCCCGCTTGGCGAGCGTCAGCACGCGCAGGCCGCGCGAGGACATATAGTCCACGCCGGAGAGATCGAGCACGAAGCGCCGGCCCGCATCCGCCGCGTTGCCCACGCGCTGCGTGATGCCGCCGAGGAACGTCTCCCAGCTGCCCTCGTCGACGCGACCCTCCGGCCGCCCGACGAGCGCGTCGCCGACGGCGCTGTCACTCCAGTCCATCCCGTCCTCCAGCCCTCGGCGCGACCCTTAGGCGCTTCAGGTTAGCAAGGTGCAAAGGCGGACGGAAGCGCGCTTCGGCGGGCGGGCGCGGGCCGCCCCGACTTCCAGCCTCGACATGGGGCCCGGGCGGCGGCATGGGCGGCGGGATGACGGCCCCGCGCTTCTCGTTCAGCATCTCCGCCACCGATGGCGCCGCCCGCACCGGTGCCATCGCCATGCGCCGCGGCACCATCCGCACGCCGGCCTTCATGCCGGTGGGCACGGCGGGATCGGTGAAGGCGATGAAGCCGGCCGACGTGCGCCGCGCCGGGGCCGACATCATCCTGGGCAACACCTACCACCTGATGCTGCGGCCCGGCGCGGAGCGGGTGGCGCGGCTGGGCGGGCTGCACGCCTTTTCCGGCTGGGAGCGCCCGATCCTGACGGACAGCGGCGGCTATCAGGTGATGTCCCTCTCCGCGCTCTCCAAGGTGACGGAGGAGGGGGTGGCGTTCAAGAGCCACCTCGACGGATCCCGCCACATGCTTGGGCCGGAGCGATCGATGGAGATCCAGCGGCTGCTCGGCTCCGACATCGTGATGGCGTTCGACGAGCTGGTGCCCACCACCGCGACGCGCGAGGTGCAGGCGGCCGCGATGGAGCGATCGATGCGCTGGGCGCGCCGATCCCGCACGGCCTTCGATGCGGGCGGCGATCATGCGGCGGGCGCCGCCCTGTTCGGCATCCAGCAGGGCGCGCTGGACGAGACGCTGCGCCGCGCCTCCGCCGATGCGCTGCTGGACATCGGCTTCGACGGCTATGCGGTCGGCGGGCTGGCGGTGGGGGAGGGGCAGGCGGCGATGTTCGGCGTGCTGGACTATGCGCCCGGCCAGCTCGATCCGGCGCGGCCGCGCTATCTGATGGGCGTCGGCAAGCCGGACGACATCGTCGGCGCGGTGGAGCGCGGCATCGACATGTTCGATTGCGTGCTGCCCACGCGCAGCGGCCGCAACGGCCAGGCCTTTACGTGGGACGGCCCGCTGAACATCCGCAACGCGAAGTTCGCCGAGGACGGGGCGCCGCTGGACGCGGACTGCGGCTGCCCCGCCTGCACCGGCTGGAGCCGCGCCTACCTGCACCATCTGGTGCGATCGGGCGAGATGCTCGGCGCGATGCTGATGACCGAGCATAACCTGACCTTCTACCAGGCGCTGATGCAGCGGCTGCGCGCCGCGATCGCCGATGGCAGGCTGAGGTCGTTCGCGGAGGGATTTCGGGTGCGGTACGGGCGGACGGCGTCAGGGTAGACGCCGGAGGATGGTGCGGCGCCTGCCCTTCATGCCATTGTCCTGCGAGACTTGGGGGAGGACTATATGGCGAACTTTCTACGGCCCTGTCTTGCGCTTCTGCTGGCCGCGAGTGCCGCGGCAGGCAACGCGGCCGCTCCAGGCGGTGACGAGGCCGCGGTGCAGGACGTGAGAAAGCGTCTGGCAGACGGGGATGACCGCGGCGCGGCGATCGCGGTCAACACGCTGATCGTCTCGCGACTGCCGGCGAAACTGCCGGCGCGCCCCGATCCGGTGCTCGACCGCGTCTACACGGAGCTATTGCTGCGAACCGGCGATCCGCGTCTCACCACGATCTTCGCGGCGCGTGCCGCGACCGAGGCGCCTGTGGCCGAGCGCGCCCACTATCGCCTTATCCTGGCCGTCGCGCAGGAAGCCGGCGGCGACTTCGCCGGCGCAGAGCGGGAGTATCGCGCGCTGATGGCAGACCCCGGCGTAGGCATCGATGCCGTGCTCGGCCTCGCACGGGTGCAGATGATCTCCGATCCGCGTGCCGCATTGGCCACGCTGGATGCCATGACGAACATGACCCGCGAGCGGGAGTGGGAGCGCGCGCTCCTCTCGGCGCGAGCAGCGGACATGTCCGGCGATGCGAGGCGCGCCGAGCAGGCGAGTGACACCGCGTGGTCTGCCGCCCCGCGCGCTCCAGCCGCGGATGCTGCGATCGCCCGCATCGCGACCGATCGTGCGTTGCGGGCGGGACGTGCCGGCGATCGGGCGGGTCTGGTCGCCTTGCTGTCGGTCGATCGGCTAGATCGCGACTCGTTCGCCGGCCGAGCCTTGAGCGACGCGCTGCCGATCTGCGGCGAGAACGGGCTGCGGCCCGACGATCAGGTGATGGTGGAGATCAGCCGCGCACCGAGCGGTAACCGGCCGCGGGTCGATCTGGTCTGGTCCAGCCGACCCGGCATCGCCGCACCCTTCCTGCGCGCACTCTACGCGTTCGGTGCAACGACGATGCCGGTCAGCGGGCAGGTCGCGCCGCTCGCGCTGCGGTGCCGCCAGCGACCGTCGGACGATTATCCGGCACTGCCGAACTTCGCTGGCCTCTATGTGGACTGGCTCTCGCAGCAGGGAGTCTTTCCGCTTATGGACATCGGCGAGAATGAGGGCCTTTCGCTCGCCGGTGAGTTGAGCGATCGGGAGCGGCGCTATGGACCGAAATCCCTGGCGCTCGTTGCGCCGCTGACCACGCTTTTCGCCACGACCATGATCGAGGGCACCAACAACCCCGAGGCACGGACGCGAAGTGTCGCCATTGCGGAGCGGATCGTGGCGATCCTGCAGGGCGGCAGCGCACCGGCCGATCTGCTGCTGACCATGCGGTTCAGTCTGCTGAGCGCGAAGCTGACCGCCAACCAGATGACCGTCGAAGCGGCGCAAGCGGCTTTTAAGGACCTGTTCGAACAGGCGGCGCGCGAGCAGGCGATTTCGCCCGACCTGCTCTATTTCGTTACGATCGGGACCGCGAAGAACGACGCGGCTCCGACAGCGATCAAGGAGGCCGTGCTGACCCGCGCACTCGACGTGCTGCGCGCACGCGCGGCCATCGGGGATCCCCGCACATTGTCACTTGCCATGCGGTTGATAGCGCTGAAGCAGCGGGCCAACGACCGGAACGCAGCCGCGAGCCTGGCGGGCCAATACGGCCTTTCGAGCGATCTGTGCGCGATGGCCGACAACGTGCCCACTTTCGTCTCGTCCGAAATCCGTTCGGAGGACTATCCGCCCGATCTGCTTCGCACATTGATGCGCGGCACGACCGGGCTGGAGTTCGCGCTGGATCCCACCGGCGCCGCGCGCGACAGGCGGATCCTCGTCAGCGATCCGCCGTTCGCGTTCGATCGTATCGCCAGCGAGAAGAGTGCGACCATCCGCTACAATCCGGCGAGCCGCGGCGCGGTGCCCGTGGGCTGTACCGGCATAACGCAGACGGTGCGGTGGCAGATGCCGTACTGAGCGGCAGGGCCGGGCGTCCCGGCCCTCAGCCGCGCAGCTTGTAGTCGAGGAAGGCGGGGATGGGGCCGTTCCAGCCGTCGTCCGTCTCGATCGGCGGGAGCTGGTCGGCGGCGCGGGTGGAGGCGCGGTCCTCGCCGGGGCGGTCGGGCTGGCGGGGGCGATCGTCGCGGCGTGGGCGGTCGTCGCGGCGGGGCCGGTCCTCCCGCTTTGGCCGGTCGTCGCGGCGCGGGCGATCCTCGCGCTGGGATCGCTCCTCGCGCGGCCTTTCGTCACGGTCGGGCCGGTCTTCTGGCGCAGCGGACGGGACCTCGGCGCCGGGGGCGCGCTCCTCCTCGCGCGGCTTGCGGCCGCGGCGGGGGCGATCGCCGCGGCTCTCGTCGCGGGCGGGCTCCTCGTCACGGGCCGGCGCGGGCTGGGCGCCCTCGACGCGGACGATCTTCGTGCTGGTCAGCTTCTCGATCGCGTCGATCGCCTCGGCATCGTCGGGCGTGACGAGGGTGAACGCCTTGCCCGTGGCGCCGCCGCGGCCGGTGCGGCCGATGCGGTGGACATAGTCGTCCGGATGCCAGGGCACGTCGAAGTTGAAGACGTGGCTGACGCCCTTGATGTCCAGCCCGCGTGCGGCGACGTCCGATGCGACGAGGATGTTGATCTCGCCTGCCTTGAAGCGGTCCAGCTCGCGCAGCCGCTCGGCCTGCTCCATGTCGCCGTGGATCTGGCTGGCGGCGAAGCCGTCGCGGCGCAGCGCGTCGGCAAGCTCGCGCACCATCGTCTTGCGGTTGGAGAAGACGATCGCGGTGCGCATGTCCTCCGCCCGCAGCAGATCGCGCAGGCGCGCCTTCTTGTTGCGCGCCGAGACCTCGACGAGCCGCTGCTCGATCTGCAGGTTGGCCGAGGCGGGGCGCGAGACCTCGATCCGCCGGGGATTCGAGAGGAAGCGATCGGCGAGCTTCTTGATCGGCGCCGGCATCGTCGCCGAGAACAGCAGGGTCTGGCGCTGGGCCGGCAGCTTGGTGCAGATTTCCTCGATGTCGGGGATGAAGCCCATGTCGAGCATCCGGTCCGCCTCGTCGATCACCAGCAGGTTGCAGCCGGTGAGCAGGATCTTGCCGCGCTGGAACAGGTCCATCAGGCGGCCCGGCGTGGCGATCAGCACGTCCACGCCCTTTTCGAGCGCGGCGACCTGATCGCCCATGTTCACCCCGCCGATGAGCAGCGCCATCGAAAGCTTGTGATACTTGCCGTACTTCTCGAAATTCTCGGCCACCTGGGCGGCGAGTTCGCGCGTCGGCTCCAGGATCAGCGAGCGCGGCATGCGGGCGCGGCTGCGGCCGGCGCCCAGGATGTCGATCATCGGCAGCACGAAGGCGGCGGTCTTGCCGGTGCCGGTCTGCGCGATGCCGACGAGGTCCTTCATCATCAGCACCGGCGGGATGGCCTGGGCCTGGATCGGCGTCGGCTCCGTATAACCGGAATCGCCGATCGCGCGGAGCAGTTCGTCGGAGAGGCCGAGATCGGCGAATGTCATGGGCGATCCGGGAAAAGGCGCAGGCGATCGGGGCAGCGCGACCGTTGCGGCGCTTGACCATGAAGCGCCGCCTTGTCAAGCGAAACGCTGGAAATCGGCCTCAGCGATCGGGCACCAGGGTGCGGAAGCGGGTGATCTGGCACTCGCCGCCGGATCGGGCGTGGATGGAGTCGCGATCGGCGCAGATCTTCCGATCGGCGGTGGGGGCGAGATAGAAGCCGCCGTAATAATCGAGCGCCGGGCAGTCCGATTCCAGTCGCGCGCGCAGCCGCGTGCCGCCCTTCATCACGAAATCGACGCTGTCGCCGGTGGTGACGGCGGCGCCGGCGATCATGTCCGTCGCCATGCAGCGCGGCCCCTTTTTATCCTTCCACTTCTGGCGGGGCGGGGCGGGATCACGTGGCGTGCGGACGCGCACGATCACCCGCTCGATACGCTGGCGGATCGTGAGCTGCGCCTCCTCGACGCGCGCGCCACGCGGCGGCGGGGCCGCGCCGGATGCCAGCAGCAGCGCGAGAACGCCCGATTCGATCACGTGCCGCCCTGTCCGTTCACGGCCTGCCCATCGTGGCCGCCGGTTGAACGGGCGATTAATTGGCGTGGGCGCGAAGGCGGACTATATGGGGGTGGCATGCTCTCCGATGTCACCGATCGCCGGCCGATGGCGCAGGATGCCGACGCCGCCTTGCTGGGCGAGCTCGCCCGCCTGCTCGGCCCGCGCGGCTATACCGACGATCGGGCGGACCTGGAGCCGTGGCTGGTGGACTGGCGCGGCCGCGTGCGGGGCGAGGCGCTTGCCCTGCTCTCGCCAGCCGATGCGGAAGAGGTGGCGGCGATCGTGCGGCTGGCCGCCGCCGCGCGGATGCCGATCGTGCCGCAGGGTGGCAACACGTCTATGGTCGCGGGCGCCACGCCGCCGGCGGACGGGCGGGCGCTGATCCTCTCGCTCAGGCGGATGCGGGCGATCCGCGCGATCTCGCCGCTGGACGGGGTGGCGATCGTCGAGGCCGGCGTGCCGCTGTCGGCGCTGCACGATGCGGCGGAGGCGCAGGGCATGCGCTTTCCGCTGTCGCTGGCGGCGAAGGGATCGGCCACGATCGGCGGGCTGATCTCCACCAACGCCGGCGGCACGCAGGTGCTGCGCTTCGGGCCGATGCGGGCGCTGGTGCTGGGGCTGGAGGCGGTGCTGCCGGACGGATCGCGCTTCGACGGCCTCTCCGCCCTGCGCAAGGACAATCGCGGCTACGATCTGCGCCAGCTGCTCAGCGGGGCCGAGGGGACGCTCGGCATCGTCACGGCGGCGGCGCTGCGGCTGGTGCCGGCGGTGGCGGCCCGCGGGGTGGCGTGGGTGGGGCTGGAGACGCCGGAGCAGGCGCTGGACCTGCTGCGCCGGCTGGAGGCGGCGACCGGCAGCGCGGTGGAGAGCTTCGAGATCGTGCCGGCGGATGGGCTCGCCCTCGTCCTCCGCCACATACCGGCCACGCGCGCGCCGCTGGCGGGGCGGCATCGCTGGAACGTGCTGGTGGAGAGCGTGGCGCCGGCCGGGGCGGAGGATCCGCGGGTGGCGCTGGAGCAGGCGCTGGTCGCGGCGATCGAGGATGGCGTGGCCGCCGACGCGGTGGTGGCGGCGAGCGAGAGCCAGGCCGAGGCGCTGTGGAAGCTGCGCGAGACGATGTCCGAGGCGGAGCGGGCGGACGGCATGGCGGCCAAGCACGACGTCTCCGTGCCCGTTTCCGCCATGCCCGGCTTCATCGAATCCGCGCGGGCGGCGGTGGAGGCGCGCTTCGCCGGTGCGCGGGTGCTGGCCTTCGGCCATCTCGGCGACGGCAACGTCCACTTCAACGTCCGCCCGCCGGCGGGCACGCCGAACGGGGCGTGGCTGGCGGAGCATGGCGATGCGGTGAGCCGCCACGTCCACGATCTTACGGTGGCGGCCGGCGGCTCGATCTCCGCCGAGCACGGCATCGGCCAGACCAAGCTCGCCGAATATGCGCGGCTGGGCGATCCGGTGCGGCTGGCGGCGCAGCGGGCGATCAAGCACGCGCTCGATCCGCTCGGCCTGATGAATCCGGGCAAGCTGGTGCCGCTTGCGCCCGGCGAGGCCGCGCCATAGAGCGCGGGCACGCAGAACCCCCAAGGAGACATGATGATGGCCAGCGCCCCCGAGCAGGGACTGCCGCTCTTCTACAGCCAGCTCGAGCCGCTCTCCAGCGTGGCGCATGGCGACTGGCGCGCGCGCAAGGTGGAGAACGCGCCGTTCCTGGCCGGTGCGCACGCCGTGCCGCTGACGGTGGAGGAGTTCGGCCTGGCGCAGCGTTACTATCCGATCGTCTTCTCGGTGGGCGACAATCCGGTGCCGCTGGCGCTGATGGGGCTGAACGAGGGCGTCAACGTGTTCGTCGACGGCGAGGGCAAGCTGACCAGCGACGTCTACATTCCCGCCTATGTCCGCCGCTATCCGTTCATGCTGGCGCGGCTGCGGCCGGATGCGGAGGAGCTGTCGCTCTGCTTCGATCCGACCAGCGAGGTGATCGGCCGGTTCGAGGATGGCGAGCCGCTGTTCGAAGACGGCCAGCCGGCGCAGGCGACACGCGAGGTGCTGGGCTTCTGCGAGCAGTTCGAGCAGGCCGGCCAGCGCACCGCCGCCTTCATGAAGGAGCTGGCCGACCACAAGCTGCTAATCGACGGCGAGGTCTCGATCCAGCCGGAGGGGGCGGAGCAGCCGTTCATCTACCGCGGCTTCCAGATGGTCTCCGAGGACAAGCTGCGCGAGCTGCGCGGCGATATCGCCCGCAAGCTGATCCAGTCCGGCCTGCTGGCGCTCGTCTACGGCCACCTGTTCTCGCTGACGCTGATCCGCGAGATCTTCGGCCGGCAAATGGCGCTGGGCCGGGTGCCGCAGCCGGCGCTGACGATCTGATGGCGCGGGACGAGCGCGCGGCGCCCGGCCAGGGCCGCTACACCCGTGTCGCCATCTGGCTGCACTGGATCATCGCCGCGCTCGTCCTATTCAACCTGCTGAGCGGCCTGCTGCACGATTACGCGCCGAAGGGCCTGCCGCTGATCCCGTGGCACAAGGGCATCGGCATCGCCGTGCTGTTCCTCAGCCTCGCCCGGCTCGGCTGGCGGCTGGCGCATCGCCCGCCGCCGCTGCCGCCGATGCCGCGCTGGCAGGTGGGCACGGCGCATGCGCTGCACTGGCTGTTCTACCTGCTGATCGTGCTGATGCCGCTGTCGGGCTGGGTGTTCAGCTCCACCGCCGTCACCCGCCGGCCGCTGACCTTCCTGGGCCTGTTCGACATACCCTATCTGCCGCTGCCGCAATCGCCCGATGGCGGCGCGCCGGCCCACACCTTCCACGTCTATGCCGGCTGGATCATGGCGGCGCTGGTCGCGTTGCACATCGCCGCGGCGCTGAAGCATCATTTCGTCGATCGCGACCGGACGCTGGCGCGCATGCTGCCCGGTGCCGAGCCGGCCGTGCGCTGAACCGCGCGAAATAGTTTTGAAGGGTGGCTTGAAAGCCACAATCGATCGCCCTATTTCACTATCGATGCGTGGCCGCGTCCCCCCTTTCGCGGCTGGCATTAGTGCACCTCCGGGTGCATTTCCTCCCTGAACCTTGGCCACCTCGTGCATCGCACGAGGTGGCTTTTTCTGTCGGCGACGCTCCCGGTCTCACTCCGCCGCGAGCGCCGCCTCGGCCGGCTGCCCTTCCGCCAGCGCGTGCAGCATCGCCTGCGCCATGCGGCAGACCAGCGCGCGGGTGGCGGGCAGGCCCTCGCCCGGCGTGCGCAGATCGGGCGCGAGATAGAGCGATCGATCGATCTCGACCTGGATCGCGTGGATGCCGGCGCGCGGCCGGCCGTGCCGCTCCACCGTGTGGCCGCCGGCATAAGGCAGGTTCAGCGCCACCGGCCGGCCGGCGGCCTCCACCACCGTCCGCAGGCGATCGACGAGGTGCGGCGCGCTGCTGCGGCCGTGCCGGTCGCCGATCACGATCCGTGCGCCGCCGACGGACAGCGGCGGCATCGAGTGGAGATCGATCAGCAGCGCGACGCCGAACCGCGCCCGCGCGGCGTGCAAAGCCGCGGCGATCGCCGCGTGCCACGGCCGGTGATCGCCGGCGATGCGGGCATCGACATCGGCATCCGCCAGCCGCTGCGACCAGATATCCCCGGCGCCCAGGATTCGGCGCGGGATCAGGCCCAGGCCGCCGCGCACCTTGGCGGAACTGACCAGCCGGCCGGGCCGGGGCGGCGCCGCGAGCATCGCCGGATCGAGCTCGCGCTCGTCGCGGTTCAGATCGATCCAGGCACGCGCGTGGCGGGCGACGAAGCCGGTCGCGCCCAGCGCCGGCAGCCCTTCCGCCAGCAGATCGGCGTGGCGATCCTCCAGCGCGGCGAGCGCCTCTACCGGCAGCAGGCTGGCGGCGATCAGATCGGGCGGATAATGCCGGCCGGCATGCGGCACGCTGAAGACGAGCGGCGTGGCCGGCACCGCCAGACCCACGCGGGCGAACGGCCCCGCATCCTTTCCCCCCGCCTCCATCCGCCTGTGCTACGGCGCGCCCGCGCGGGTGGCAAATCTTAAAGGCTTCCCGCATAGCAGGGGCGCGTGGACGGGCAGGCTTGGGCAACACCGATGATTCGCATCCTTCTGGCGGAGGACGATACCTCCATGCGCGAATATCTCGCCCGCGCGCTGGAGCGGGTGGGCTATCAGGTGACTGCCGTGGATCGCGGCACGGCCGCCCTGCCGCTGCTGGAAGCCCTGGCCTTCGACCTGCTGCTGACCGACATCGTGATGCCGGAGATGGACGGGATCGAGCTCGCCCAGCGCGCCGCCACGATCGCGCCGCGCATGCGGGTGATGTTCATCACCGGCTTCGCGGCGGTGGCGCTGAAGGGCGGCGCGGCGCCGGCCAACGCCAAGGTGCTCTCCAAGCCGTTCCACCTGCGCGATCTGGTGGCCGAGGTGGACCGCATGTTCCACATGGGCGAGGCGACGGGGGCCTGAAGTCGCGACCAGGTCGTCCCGAACGGGGTTCAGGATGACGCCGGGCTGGGCTAGAAGCCGCTCATGCCGACTGCGCCCAAGCCCCGCACCCCTTTCAGGAAAACCGCACCGTCGTTCAGGCTGGAGCGCCCGCATCCGCTGCCGCTCGCCGGGGTGGACGAGGCGGGGCGGGGGCCGCTGGCCGGGCCGGTGGTGGCCGCGGCGGTGATCCTCGATCGGCGGCGCGTGCCCAGGGGCATCGACGATTCGAAGAAGCTGTGCGCCGAGCGGCGCGAGGATCTGTGCGGCGCGATCCGGCGGGTGGCGGCGGTGGGCGTCGGCATCGCCACGGTGGAGGAGATCGACACGCTCAACATCCTGTGGGCGACGATGC
This sequence comes from Sphingomonas profundi, assembly GCF_009739515.1. Classification (NCBI taxonomy): domain Bacteria; kingdom Pseudomonadati; phylum Pseudomonadota; class Alphaproteobacteria; order Sphingomonadales; family Rhizorhabdaceae; genus Alterirhizorhabdus; species Alterirhizorhabdus profundi. Next base: position 2,326,806 of record NZ_CP046535.1, on the reverse strand, counting down.
TGGCGATGGACCGGGCGGTGGCCGCGCTGATCGATGCCGGCACGGTGCCGGCGATGGTGCTGGTGGACGGCAACCGCTGCCCCAAATGGCTTCATGCCAGCCTGGCGATCGTCGACGGCGATGCGCTGTGCCTCTCGATCGCGGCGGCCTCGATCGTCGCCAAGCATGAGCGGGACCGGATGATGCACGATTACGATGCCGCGCATCCGGGCTATGGCTGGGCGCGCAACAAGGGCTACGGCACGCCCGACCATCAGGACGCGCTCGCCAGGCTGGGGCCGAGCCCGCTCCACCGGCGCAGCTTCGCGCCCGTGGCGCGGCTGGTGGGAGAGGCGGGTCTCTCGCGCGACACACCGCCGGCCTGAACCCGCGACTCGCGGGAATCCGCCATCTTTGCTCTTGACCGGGACTCGCCGAGGACTCACCGTGGCGCGCGGTTCGAGGGGGAAGCGGCATGGGCGTGGTGGAGCGGATCGGGGCGGAGCGCGGCCCGCGCAGGGTGGCGCGGCCGGCGCTCGTGCCCGTGCCCGCCGTGCTGCCGCTGGACGAGGTGCTGCTGGAGGATTGCGTCGCGGCGATGGCGCGGCTGCCCGATCGATCGATCGACATGATCTTCGCCGATCCGCCGTACAACCTCCAGCTCGGCGGCGATCTCTACCGGCCGGAGGGGGGGCGGGTGGACGCGGTGGACGATCACTGGGACAAGTTCGCCACCTTCGCCGCCTATGACGACTTCACCCGCCGCTGGCTGGCCGAGGCCCGCCGCATCCTGAAGGACGACGGCACGATCTGGGTGATCGGCAGCTACCACAACATCTTCCGCGTCGGCACCGCGCTGCAGGACGAGGGCTTCTGGATCCTGAACGACATCGTCTGGCGCAAGGCCAATCCGATGCCCAACTTCAAGGGCACCCGCTTCACCAACGCGCACGAGACGATGATCTGGTGCAGCAAGGGGGAGAAGGCGCGCTATCGCTTCAACTATCGCGCGATGAAGGCGTTGAACGACGATCTGCAGATGCGTTCGGACTGGTCGCTGCCGATCTGTTCCGGGCCGGAGCGGCTGAAGGGGGACGACGGCCACAAGGCGCACCCCACCCAGAAGCCGGAGGCGCTGCTCTATCGCGTGCTGCTGGCCTGCACCCGGCCGGGCGACGTGGTGCTCGATCCGTTTTTCGGCACCGGCACCACCGGCGCCGTGGCGCGGCGGCTGCGGCGGCGCTGGATCGGCATCGAGCGGGAGCCGAAATATGTCGCCGTGGCGCGCGAGCGGATCGCCTCCACCCTGCCGCTGGACGAGAGCGCGATGGTGCTGATGCCGGAGAAGGGCGCCGCGCCGCGCGTGGCCTTCGGCCTGATCGTGGAACTGGGGCTGCTCGCGCCCGGCACCGCCCTCTCCGACGCGCGTCGGCGCTGGCGGGCGGAGGTGCGGGCGGACGGATCGCTGCTGGTGGAAGGGCAGGCGGGATCGATCCACAAGATGGGCGCCGCCGTGCAGGGCGCGCCATCGTGCAACGGCTGGACCTTCTGGCATTATGAGGATGCGGGCGCGCTGGTGCCGATCGACGCGCTGCGCCAGCGCCACCTGGCCGCCATCGGCGCATGATCGCCGACGCGATCGGCCGCCACGCGGAGGCGCGCCTGTACCTGCGGCCGACCGCCTTCGTCGACGCGCCGTTCGGGCTGGACGGGCGGGCGATGCGGCTGGCGGGCGGGCTCATCTGGTTCTCCGCCGTGGAGGCGATCGTGGTGGCCGGGGCCGCGCGGGTGGCGGCCGATCTGGTGCCGGTGGACAGGCTGGACGACCTGCTCGACCGGCTGCCCGCGCCGCAGCGCGCGGCCGCCGGGCAGACGCTGGCGCGCATCGTGGCGCCGCGACCGGCGCTGACGCTGGGCGCGCGCACCGTGCGGCTGGATCAGCCGCAGGTAATGGCGATCCTGAACATGACACCGGACAGCTTCTCCGACGGCGGCCGCTTCGCCGACGATCCGGAAGGCGCGGCGGCGACGGCGGTGGCGATGGCCGCCGAGGGCGCCGCGATCATCGACGTGGGCGGCGAATCGACGCGGCCGCGCGCCGCGACCGTGTGGGAGGGGGACGAGATCGCCCGCACCGTGCCGGTGATCGGGCGACTGGCGCGTAGCGGCACCGCCGTATCGATCGACACGCGCAAGGCGGCGGTGATGGAGGCGGCGCTGGCCGCCGGCGCGCACCTCGTCAACGACGTGTCGGCGCTGCTGCATGACGAGCGGGCGGCGGCGGTGGTCGCCGCCGCCGGCTGCCCGGTCGTGCTGATGCACCACCAGGGCACGCCGCAGACGATGCAGGATGCGCCGGCCTATGGCGACGCGCTGATCGAGGTGTATGACTGGCTGGAGCGGCGGATCGCGGCGGCGGTGGCGGCGGGGATCGATCGATCGCGCATCCTCGTCGATCCCGGCATCGGCTTCGGCAAGGCGGTGCGGCACAGCCTGGCGCTGCTCAACGGTCTGTCGCTGTTCCACGGGCTCGGCTGCCCGATCGTGCTCGGCGCCAGCCGCAAGCGGGTGATCGGGGCGCTCTCGCACGAGGCGCCGGTGGAGAAGAGGCTCGGCGGATCGGTGGCGCTGGCGCTGGCCGGGGCGATGCAGGGCGTGCAGATGCTGCGCGTGCACGACGTTGTCGAGACGGTGCAGGCGATCCGGGTATGGCGGGGCCTGCGCGATCAGGCGCTGACGCCGGTCGCCTGACACTGGCCGCCCGGCGCCGGCTACATCAGCAATCCCAGTGCGCGCATGCTGGCATGGCCATCGCGGCCGATGACGACATGATCGTGCACCGTCACGCCCATCAGCCGCCCGGCGGCGACAATATCGCGGGTCAGCGCGATATCCGCCTTGCTGGGCCGGGGATCGCCGCTCGGATGGTTGTGGACCAGGATCAGCGAGCTGGTGCCGAAATCGATCGCCTTGCGCATCACCTCCCGCACATAGACCGCCGCCTGATCGATCGAGCCTTCCGAGACGAGATCGTCGCGGATCAGCTGGTTGCGGCTGTTCAGGTGCAGCGCGCGCACCCGCTCCACCCCGCGATCGGCCATGTCGATGTGCAGATAGTCGATCAGCGCATCCCAGCTGGCGAGGACCGGTTGGTTCATCAGCTGCGACCGCCGCATGCGCAGCGCCGATGCCTCCGCGATCTTGATGACGCCGATCACGCCCTCGCTGAGCCCGCCAATCCGCGCCAGCGCCTCCGGATCGGCGTGGACGAGCGCGCCATAGCTGCCGAACGCCGCGATCAGCCGGCGGGCGAGCGGCTTGGTATCCCGCCGCGGTATCGCGAGGCCGAGCAGATATTCGACGAGCTCGTGATCCTGCAGCGCGTCCGGCCCCTGCTCGATCAGGCGTCGGCGCAGGCGGCCGCGATGGCCGCTCGCATCGTGGCCGGGATCGGCCGGCGCTTTCGGACGCTTGCCGGCGGGTGCGGGGAAAAGCTCGTCCATGGCGCGTGTCTGGGCGAGGTATGTGGGCGAAGACAAGGAAAAGCGGCCGAGGCGGCGATATTCCTCTCGCGACGTTCAGCTTCGAACGGGTAGAGCGGGGCGATGGACGAAGAGCGGGCGCGGCGGCCGGGACGGAAGCGGAAGGCGGCGGCGGCGCTCGGCGCGGTTCTCGCGCTCGGCGTGGTCGGCGTTTGGACGCAGCGCAAGCCCATCGCCCGCGGCTTCGTGGATGACGAGCTGCGCGCGCGGGGCGTGCCGGCGCGCTACCGCATCGCGGCGCTGGGGCCGGGCGTGCAGCGGCTGACGAACGTCTCGATCGGCGATCCCGCCGCGCCGGACCTCACCGCCGATATGGTGGAGCTGCGGATCGGCTACGGTTTCGGCTGGCCCGCCGTGCGGTCGATCCGCGCACGCGGCGTGCGGGTGCGCGGGCGGGTGGTGAACGGCACGCTCTCGCTGGGCGCGGTCGACCGGCTGCTGCCGCCGCCGAGCGGCAAGCCGTTCGCTCTGCCCGACATCGCCGTGGACGTGGCGGATAGCGCGATGCGGCTGGAGACGCCGATCGGCACCGTGGGGCTGGCCGCGATCGGCCGGGGCAACCTGGCCGACGGCTTCGTCGGCCGGCTGGCGGCGTCGGCGCCCCGGCTGACGCGGGGCGGATGCCTGGCGGAGCGCGTCCAAGCCTCGCTGGCGATCCGCATCGCGGACGCACGGCCCGAGGTGAGCGGGCCGGTGCGCGCCCTGAGCGCGGACTGCGGCGGCGTCTCGGCGCAGGCGGTGCGCGCGGACGTGACGGCTGCCTTTTCCGAGACGCTGGCGCCGCTCGACGCGAAGGTGCGGCTCGCCTCCGGCGCGATCGCGCGTGGCGCAATGGGGGCGGCGGCGGTGGCGGGCGTCGTCTCCTATGACGGGCGGGACGGGCGCAATCGCCACGGCACGGTCCGGCTGTCGGCCGATCGCGTGCGATCCGGCGGCGATGCGGCGGGCACGGTGGCGATCGCGGGGCGATATCGCGTCGGTGCGGCCCTGGCGGCGGCGCAGGGCAGGCGACGGCCGCTGCGGGCGGAGGGCGAGGTGCGGATCGTCGATGCCAGTGCCGCGCCGGCGCGCCTGCGGGCGATCGCATCGGCGCTGGCGGGGGCGGGCGGCACGCCGGTGGCGCCGCTGGCGCGCGCGATCGCCGATGCCGCCGGCAGGGCCAACCGCGCCTTGGCCGGACACGCCGGCCTCGCCTTCGACGGCGACGTCGTCGAGCAAGCGGGGACGACCGCACTGGCGGGCGAGATGCTGCTCCGCCGGCTCGATCTCGCCAGCCGGTCCGGCGCGCGGCTCGCCTTTGCGGGCGAGGCGCGGGTGGCGCTGCCGGGCGGCGCGGGCGGGATCGCCGGCACCGCCTCGCTGGCGGGCGGCGGCTTTCCCGCGGTGCGTGCCGCGCTGCGGCCGGCCGATGGCGGGATCGCCGGCGAAATCCTGGCCCAGCCCTATGCGGCGGGCGGCGCGCGGCTGGCGCTGGCGCCGCTGCGCTTCGCCCGGCCGCGCGGCGGGCCGCTGCGCTTCGCCACCGCCGTGACGCTGGACGGCCCGCTCGGCGACGGGCGCGTCACCGGGCTCTCGCTCCCCGTATCCGGCACGTCGGGCGCGGCCCTCCTCGTCAATCCGGGATGCGAGACGCTGCGCTTCGCCGCCCTCGCCATCGCCGGCATCCGCTTCGGCCCGAGCCGGCTGCCGCTGTGCCCGGTGGGCGGGGCGATGCTGCGCGTGCAGGGCGGCACGGCGAGCGGCGGGGTGGCGGTGCCGCGCCCGCGACTGGCCGGCCGGGTGGGCAGCCAGCCGCTGACGATCGCCGCGCGCGACCTGCGCGTCGGGATCGGCGCGCCCGGCTTCACCGCGAGCGAGCTGGCGGTGCGGCTGGGCGGGGCGGGCGGCACGCGGCTGGACGTGGTGGCGCTCGCCGGCCGGGTGGACGGCGGCGGCATCGGCGGCACCTTCACCCAGGCCGCCGGGCGGATCGCCAACGTGCCGCTGCTGCTCTCCGACGGGGATGGCCGCTGGCGGCTGGCGGGCGGGCGGCTGGGCCTCGCCGGCAGGCTGCGCGTGGCCGACGCCGATGCCGCGCCCCGCTTCGCGCCGCTGACCGCGCCGGATGTGACCCTGGACCTGACCGGCGGCGTGATCCGCGCGTCCGGCACCCTGCGCGAGCCGGGCAGCGGCCTTGCCATCAGCGACGTCGCCCTCACCCATGATCTGGCGAACGGACGCGGCGCGGCGACGCTGGACGTGCCCGGCATCACCTTCGGCCCCGCCTTCCAGCCGGAGGCGCTGACCCGGCTGACGCTGGGCGTGGTCGCCAATGTCGAGGGTACGGTGAACGGGCGCGGGCGCATCGCCTGGAGCCCGGAGGGCGTGACGAGCACGGGCGATTTCGCGACGGAGGGGATGAATCTCGCCGCCGTGTTCGGCCCGGTGACGGGCATCACCACGCGCATCCACTTCTCGGATCTGCTCGGCCTCGTCACGCCGCCCGGTCAGCTGGTGACGGTGGCGGCGTTCAACCCCGGCATCGCGGTGGAGGGCGGCGTGATCGGCTATCAGCTGCTGCCGGGGCAGAAGGTGGCGGTGGGCGGCGGCAAATGGCCCTTCTCCGGCGGCGCCCTGATCCTGGAGCCGACCGTCCTCGATTTCGGTCAGCCGGTCGAGCGGCGCATGACCTTTCGCGTCGAGGGGTTGCAGGCGGGTGCCTTCCTCCAGCAGTTCGACTTCAAGAACATCGCCGTGACGGGCACCTTCGACGGCAGCCTGCCGATGATCTTCGACCAGAGCGGCGGGCGGATCGTCGGCGGCCGGCTGGTGGTGCGCAGGGGTGGCGGCACGCTGGCCTATGTCGGCGAGCTGACCAACAAGGATCTCGGCATGTTCGGCAAGCTCGCCTTCGACGCGCTGAAATCGATCCGCTACGACAATCTGGCGATCGAGCTGGACGGTGCGCTGGACAGCGAGATCGTCAGCCGCATCGTCTTCACCGGCACGAACGAGAATCCGGTCGAGAAGAAGCCGAAGGGGCTGCTGCGCAACCTGACCGGGCTGCCGTTCAAGTTCAACATCGTGGTGCGCGCGCCGTTCCGCGGCCTCACCAGCTCGGCCGAGGCGTTCGTCAACCCGCGCGGGCTGATCGGCAACGCCGCGCAGACCCGGCAGCCGCCGGCCGCCACCGGCCCCACCGTTCAGCCCCCGCTCAGCGAGGATAAGCGATGAAGCGCATGTTTTCGACGTTGGACCGACATGATGGGAGACGAGCGGCGATGAGACCGGCGACGGCCGCGATGCTGGGGCTCTGCGCCATGGCGCTCGGCGGCTGCATCACGGTGAAGGCGCCGGAGAAGCCGATCGAGATCAATCTCAACGTGAACGTCAGGCAGGAGGTGGTCGTGAAGCTGCAGAAGGATGCCGGCGACTTCATCTCGAACAATCCGGAGCTTTTCCCGCAATGACCCGCACCAGAACATTCATCGCCCTTTTCGTCGGCGCCGCCCTCGTCGCCGGCGCCGCTGGTATCGCCTATGCGCAGGATGCCGACCTGCAGGGCGCGATCGCGCAGGGCATCGTCGGCGAGAAGGCGGACGGCTATCTGGGCCTCGCCAAGGCCGCCTCGCCGGAGATCAAGGCCAAGGTGGACGCGATCAACATCAAGCGCCGCGCCGCCTTCACGCCCGAGGCCGCCAAGCGCGGCGTGACCCTGGAGGAGTGGGCGGCGGCGATCGGCTGCAAGACGCTGGCCGGGCGCGTGGCGAACGGACAGGCGTACCTGCTGCCGGACGGCGTGTGGCGCGTGAAATCCGGCCCGATCGCGCTGCCGGGCAGCTGCGGCTGACCGCCGGGCGGCGACGCCGGTGGCCGCCGTGCGCAGTTGTTGACTTGAACCGACCCCCTTCCTAAAGGGACCGGGCCTCGGCGGGGTCGCTCACAGGCATGTCCGCGCGCTCGCCCGATCAGGGAGGGATGTGCGGCGTGGCGATGGACGAACCCGGGCAGGATCCTCGAAGCGCGGCAGATTCGCGCCTCACGTCGCTCGACGAGCGGCTGGCGGCGGCTCACCGTGCGGAGACGGTCAGGACCGGAAGCAGGCAGTCGAAGCCCGGGAAGGGTTATTCCCAGGGCAATCGCGTGCTGGCGGAACTGATCGCGGGCCCTGCCGGCGGAGCGTTGGTCGGCTGGCTCTTGGATCGCTGGCTGGGAACCTCCCCCTGGCTCCTTCTGGTGCTGCTGTTCGGTGGAATAGCGGTCGCCTTCAGGAACATCATCCGGATTTCGAACGAGCGCCCCGAATAGCTTCGGGGCGCTCGGCGCATAGCAGGGGGTTGGCAGCGTGGCGGCCGAATCAGGCAAGATCGATCCGATGCACCAGTTTCTGGTCGAGCCGCTGTTCGGCCAGCATCTGGTGGTCGGCGGCTACGACATCTCGTTCACCAACTCGGCGCTGTGGATGGTGCTGACCCTGGGCGCGCTGTGGCTGTTCATGCTGGGCGGCATGAAGCGGGAACTGGTGCCCGGCCGCTGGCAGGCGGCGGTGGAGAGCTTCACCGGCTTCATCACCAACATGATGCACACCAATATCGGCCCAAAGGGCAAGGCGTTCACGCCCTATGTCTTCTCGCTGTTCATGTTCATCCTGATCGCCAACCTGCTGGGAATGCTGCCGATCGGCGTCGTCGGCCTGCACGCCTTCACCGTTACGAGCCACCTGACCGTCACGGGCGTGCTGGCGGTGCTGAGCTTCGCGATCGTGCTGATCGTGGGTTTCTGGAAGCACAAGCTGCACTTCTTCTCGCTGTTCGTGCCGCACGGCACGCCGCTGGTGATGATCCCGCTGATCTTCTTCGTCGAATTGCTGTCGTTCCTGGTGCGGCCTTTCTCGCTGGGCCTGCGACTGTTCGTGGCGATGACGGCGGGGCACATCCTGCTGAAGGTGCTGGCCGGCTTCGTCATCAACGGGCTGAACGCCGGGCCGGGCATCGCCGCGATCGTCTCGCTGCCCAGCTTCGTGCTGATGATCGGCATCACCGTCCTGGAACTGCTGGTCTGCGCCATCCAGGCCTATGTGTTCGCGCTGCTGACCTCGCTCTACCTGAACGACGCGATCAACCTTCACTGAGTTTCTTCAACCGGGTTTCGTCAACCTTCTCAAAGTTTTCACAAGGGAGTTTATCATGGACGCAGAAGCCGCAAAGCTGGTGGGTGCCGGTCTGGCCGCGATCGGCGTGGGCATGGCCGCGCTGGGCGTGGGCAACGTGTTCGGCTCGTTCCTGGAGAGCGCGCTGCGCAACCCGGCCGCCGCTGACGGCCAGCAGGGCCGCCTGTTCATCGGCTTCGCCGCGGCCGAGCTGCTGGGCCTGCTGGCGTTCGTCGTCGCGATGATCCTGCTGTTCGTCGCCTGACCTGACGTTTTCCGGGGCCGGCCGCGCGCCGGCCCCGACCCAATTTCCGGGACTCCTCGATGCCTCAGATCGCCCAGATCGCCGCTACCTACGCGTCGCAGATCTTCTGGCTGCTCATCGTCTTCGGCCTGATCTACTTCGGGATCGGCAAGGCGATGCTGCCGAAGATCGAATCGACCGTCGACGCGCGCGACAAGAAGATCGCGGACGATCTCGCCACCGCCCAGCGCGCCCGCGCCGAGGCGGACGCCACCGAGGAGGCCTATCGCGCGGCGATGGACGCCGCCCGCGCCAGCGCGCTGAAGGCGACGCAGGAGGCCAAGGCGCAGGCCGCGCGTGACAGCGAGGCCAAGGTGAAGGCGCGCGATGCCGAGCTGGCGGCGCAGAACGAGGCGGCCACCGCCCGCATCGCCACCTCGCGTGCCGATGCGCTCGCCAGCATCGAGGATGTCGCGGCGGAGGCCGTACAGGACATCGTCTCGCGCATCTCCGGCGTCACCGTCGATCGCGGCGAGGCGCAGGGCGCCGTCCGCTCCGCGCTGGCCCAGGGCTGAGGATCGCCATCATGAGCACCGCTCCCCACGCCGCCACGAACGCCGACGTCAACGCCGAGATCGCCGGCAACCTGGCCGATGCCGACAAGCTGGAAGGCATGACCGGCACCGCCTCCACCGCCGAGCATAGCGGCCCGGCGCATCTCGATCCCACCGCGCTGGGGCTGAACGCCACGGCCTGGGTCTCGATCGCGATGCTGTTCGTGATCGCGATCATGCTGTGGAAGAAGGTGCCGGCCGTGATCGGCAAGGCGCTGGACAAGAAGATCGCCGGCATCCGCGCCCAGCTGGATGAAGCGAGCCGCCTGCGCGCCGAGGCCGAGGCGTTGCGGGCGGAATATCAGGCGAAATCCGCCGCGGCCGCCAGCGAGGCGGAGGCGATCGTCGCCCACGCCCGCGAGGAGGCCGAGACGATCATGGCGCAGGCGCGCACCAACGCCGCCGCCCTGATCGAGCGCCGTGGCCGCATGGCCGAGGACAAGATCGGCGCCGCCGAGCGCGCCGCCCTGGCCGACGTGCGCGCCACTGCCGCCCGCGCCGCCGCCGCCGCCGCCGCGCAGATCATCGGCGGCCGCCACGATGCCGGCGCCGACCGCGCGCTGGTGGACCAGACGATCGCCGGGCTGGGCGGCACGCGGCTGAACTGACGCGGGTTACGTTTTCGCCCTGTTTCGTCGGCCTGCTGTTCCCCGCGACCGCCCTACCTTGTCCCGAGCGCAGTCGGGGGGCATTTGCCAGCGATCCGGCGAATGACGTGAGCGCGTGTCTCGACTTCGCTCGACACAAGGATGCCAGGGTGTTCCGGCGCGCGGCGAGCGGCAGCCGCATCTGGCGTATCCGGCCGAGCGAGCCTAAATCCCGATCGTGACAGAAACGCCCACGACCGACCGCTTCAACGAGGAAAAATCCGTCTACACCGTGCGCGGCACGGACCGGCCGGATATTGACGCGGGCGTCGCCGCGATCCGCAACGTGCTGAAGACATTGCCGATCCGCCCCGGCGTCTACCGCATGCAGGATGCCAAGGGCGAGGTGCTGTACGTCGGCAAGGCGCGCGCCTTGAAGAACCGGGTGGCCAATTACACGCAGGTGGCGCGGCTGCCGAAGCGGCTCAGCCGCATGGTGGCGCAGACGCGATCGATGACGATCGTCACGACCAACACCGAGGCCGAGGCGCTGCTGCTGGAGGCGCAGCTGATCAAGCGCTACCGGCCGCCCTACAATGTGCTGCTGCGCGACGACAAGAGCTTCCCCTTCATCCTGCTGCGCGAGGACCACGCCTTTCCGCGCGTGCAGAAGCATCGCGGCGCAAGGCGGGCGAAGGGACAATATTACGGGCCGTTCGCCAGCGCGGGTTCCGTCACCCGCACGCTGAACGCGCTGCAGAAGCTGTTCCTGCTGCGATCCTGCACCGACAGCTTCTTCGCCAACCGATCGCGCCCGTGCCTGCTGCACCAGATCAAGCGATGCTCGGCCCCATGCGTCGATCGCATCGCGCCAACCGAATATGCGGAGCTAGTGAACGACGCCAAGGCGTTCCTGGCCGGCAAGTCCACCCAGGTGCAGCAGAAGCTGGGCGCGGCCATGACGGCGGCGGCCGAGGCGATGGATTTCGAGCTGGCCACGGTCTACCGCGATCGCCTGCGCGCGCTCACCTTCATCCAGGGCGCGCAGGCGATCAACGCCGAGGGGATCGGCGATGCGGACGTGTTCGCGCTCGCCTGCAAGCAGGGCGTGATGGGCATCCAGGCCTTCTTCATCCGCGGCGGGCAGAATTGGGGGCATCGCAGCTTCTTCCCGGCGCACACCGCCGAGGTGCCGGAGGAGGAGGTGCTGGCGAGCTTCCTGGTGCAATTCTACGAGGAGGTGCCGCCCGGCCGGCTGATCCTGCTGGACCGCGACCTGCCGGAGGCGGAGCTGCTGTGCGAGGCGCTGTCCGAACGCGCCGGGCGCAAGGTGTCGCTGCGCCAGCCGCAGCGCGGCGACCAGCGCAAGCTGCTGGAGCAGGCGAAGCGCAACGCGGTGGAGGCGCTGGACCGCCGTCTGGCCGAGAGCACCACGCAGGGTCGGCTGATGCAGGAGGTGGCCGATCTGTTCGGGCTGGAGGGGCCGCCGAGCCGGATCGAATGCTATGACAACAGCCACATCATGGGCACCAACATGGTCGGCGCGATGATCGTGATGGGGGCGGAGGGGTTCCGCAAGAACGCCTATCGCAAGTTCAACATCAAGCGCCCGGAGACGACCGCCGGCGACGATTTCGCGATGATGCGCGAGGTGCTGGAGCGGCGCTTCGCCCGGCTGGAGCAGGAGGATCCGGATCGCCGGGGCGGCGAGTGGCCGGACCTGCTGCTGATCGACGGCGGCAAGGGCCAGGTCAGCGCCGTGGCGGCGACGCTGGAGGAGATGGGCGTGCAGGACGTGCCGATCGTCGGCATCTCCAAGGGGCCGGACCGCAATGCCGGGCGCGAGCATTTCCACACGCCCGACGGGCGCGAATCGATGCTGCCGCTGAACTCGCCGGTGCTGTTCTTCCTCCAGCGCATCCGCGACGAGGCGCACCGCTTCGCCATCGGCGCCCACCGCACCAAGCGCGCCAAGGCGTTCACCGCGAGCCCGCTGGACGAGGTGCCGGGAATCGGCCCTTCCCGCAAGAAGGCGCTGCTGATGCACTTCGGCACGGCCAAGGCGGTGCGCGGCGCCGCCCTGGCGGATCTGGAACGCGCGCCCGGCGTGTCGAAGGCGACGGCGCGGGCGGTGTGGGATTATTTCCATCCGGGCGGGTGAGGGGCACCGGGCGGGTGCGATGGCGCCGGGCGAGGCCAGCCGCTACCTTCCGCGTCGATGCACATCTCCACCGAAGCGATCGTCTGCGGCGTGCTGGCGCATGGCGAGCATGGTGCCGTCGCGCGGCTGCTGACGCCGGCGGATGGCTTGCGCGCCGGCTACGTGCGCGGCGGGCGATCCCGCCGGCTGCGGCCGGTGCTGCTGGCGGGCAATGTGGTGCAGGCCGAATATCGTGCGCGCACCGACGAGCAGCTGCCGGCGCTGACGGTGGAGCTGGTCCACAGCCGCGCCGGGCTGCATGGCGAGCCGCTGGCCGCCGCCGCGATCGACTGGACGACCGCGCTCACCGCCGCCGCTTTGCCGGAGGCGCAGCCCTATCCGCGCCTGCACGCCGCGCTGGACGGCGTGCTGGCGGCGGTGGAGGCGGCGCCGGCGGCGCGCGGCTGGGCGGCGGCGCTGGTGCGCTACGAGCTGCTGATCCTCGCCGAACTCGGCTTCGGGCTGGACCTCTCGGCGTGCGCGGCGACCGGCGGGCGCGACGACCTCCTCTACGTCAGCCCAAAGAGCGGCGCGGCCGTGGGCCGGGCGGCGGGCGCGCCCTATGCCGAACGGCTGCTGCCGCTGCCGGCCTTCCTGCTGGGCCGGGGGGAGGCGGACTGGGGCGGCATCCTCGACGGGCTGCGGCTGACCGGCCACTTCCTCTCGCGCGATCTGCTGACGGAGCGGCGGGCGGCGGTGCTCGCCGCCCGCGAGCGGATGATCGCGCGGATCAGGCGGATCACCGGCTGAGGCGGCGGCGGTTGTGGGAGCAGACGACTTTTCCGTCATCCCGGACCTGATTCGGGATCCATGGACGGTGGTTCGCTGAACCCTCAGGCGCACCGCATCGATGGATCCCGGCGTCCGCCGGGATGACGATGGTTGGGGCGGGGGACGCCGCCGTTACCGGATCAGGCGGCCTTCTCCAGTTCCGCCTCCACGGCCTCGACGATCAGCGGGTCTTCCGGCGTGATATCCGGGGTGAAGCGGCCGACGACCTTGCCGTCGCGGCCGACGAGGAACTTCTCGAAGTTCCACAGCACGTCGCTGGGCGCGCCGGGGGCGATGCCGTAGCGGGCGAGCTTGTCGCGGAAGCCCGAGTCGCGCTCGGTCGCCTGCGGCTGGCCGTCGATCAGGGCCTGGTAGAGCGGGTGCCGCTCCTCCCCGCTGACGGCGATCTTGGCGAACATCGGGAAGCCGATGTTGAAGTTGGAGAGGCAGAATTCGGCGATCTCCTCGTCCGTTCCAGGCTCCTGCGCGCCGAAATCGTTGGCCGGGAAGCCCAGGACGCTGAAGCCGCGATCGTGATACTTCTGGTGGAGCGCCTCCAGCGGGCCGTATTGCGGCGTGAGGCCGCATTTGGAGGCGGTGTTCACGATCAGCAGCACCTGGCCGGCATAGTCGGCAAGCGTGGCCGGCTGGCCCTTGATCGTGGTGAGCGGAATTGCCTGAAGGTCGGTCATCATCGTCCTCGCCTGCGGTTTCGCCCAATTCTCCTGTCCGCGCCCGCCAAGTCAACCGCCAGCGGGCCGGGCCGCATTGACGCGGATCGGCTTCGCGCGGCAAAGCGGGCGCCAACGCCCAAGGAACCCGCATGAAGAAGCTCGCCGGCCAGGATCGCACCATCACCGCCAAGTGGCGCCCCGCGACGCAGGCGATCCGCGGCGGCACCGCGCGATCGCATTATGGCGAGACGAGCGAGGCGATCTTCCTGACGAGCGGCTACGCCTATGATTGCGCCGCCGACGCCGCCGCCCGCTTCGCCGGCGAGCAGCAGGGCATGACCTATTCGCGCCTGCAGAACCCCACGGTGGAGATGCTGGAGGAGCGGATCGCGCTGATGGAGGGCGCCGAGGCGTGCCGCGCGATGGCGAGCGGCATGGCGGCGATGACGGCGGCCCTGCTGTGCCAGCTCTCGCAGGGGGACCATCTCGTCGCCGGGCGCGCCGCCTTCGGATCGTGCCGCTGGTTGACCGACACGCTGCTGCCGCGTTTCGGCATCGAGGCGACGATCGTGGACGCGCGCGACGATGCGGCGTGGGCGCGGGCGATCCGCCCCAACACCAAGGTGTTCTTCTTCGAGACGCCGGCCAACCCGACGATGGACATCGTCGATCTGGCGGCGGTGTGCGGCCTGGCGCGCGACCGCGGCATCACCAGCATCGTCGACAACGCATTCGCCACCCCCGTCCTCCAGCGGCCGATGGATTATGGCGCGGACATCGTCGCGTATTCCGCCACCAAGATGATGGACGGACAGGGCCGGGTGCTGGCCGGCGCGGTGTGCGGCAGGGCCAAGTTCATCAACGAGACGCTGCTGGCCTTCACCCGCAACACCGGCCCGACCCTCTCCGCGTTCAACGCCTGGGTGGTGCTGAAGGGGCTGGAGACGCTGGACCTGCGAATCCGCCGGCAGAGCGAGAATGCGCTGGCGGTGGCGCGCTTCCTGGCCACGCGCGTGCCGCGCCTGCTGTATCCGGGGCATGAGAGCCATCCGCAGCACGCGCTGGCGATGCGGCAGATGGCGGCGGGCGGCACCATCCTGTCGCTGTTCGTCGATGGCGGGCGGCCGCAGGCGCATGCGCTGCTGGATGCGCTGGAGCTGGTCGACATATCGAACAACATCGGCGATTCGCGATCGCTGATGACGCACCCCGCCTCCACCACGCACGCCGGCCTCTCGGCCGAGGTGCGGGCTGAGATGGGCGTGGAGGAGGGCATGCTGCGCCTGAACGTCGGCCTGGAGGATCCCGCCGACGTGATCGAGGATCTCGATCGCGCGCTGAAGGCGGCGCGGCTGTGACCGTCGGCAGCGATGCGATGAAGATGCTGTTCCCGCACGTCGCGACCACGCGCGGCGTGGTGGTGCGGGTGTCGGTGAGCTTCCTGCCCGAACAGTCCGAGCCGGCGAAGGGCCGCTGGTTCTGGGCCTATCATATCCGGCTGGAGAATGAGGGGCCGGCGGCGGTGCAGCTGCTCCACCGGCACTGGACGATCACGGACGGGCGCGGCGCCCGCCACGAGGTGCGCGGCGAGGGCGTGGTGGGCGAGCAGCCGGTGATCGAGCCGGGCGCCAGCTACGACTATGTCTCCGGCTGCCCGCTCCAGACGCCCACCGGGGCGATGGAGGGGAGCTACCACATGGTGAGCGAGGACGGATCGAGCTTCGAGGCGGCGATCCCCCGCTTTCCGCTGATCGGGCCGGCGGTGGCGCGGTGAGCCGGCGGCCATGAAGCGTACCCACCTGCCGCTGAACGGCCTGCGCGTGCTGGACGCGGCCGCGCGCCACCTCTCCTTCACCCGCGCGGCGGACGAGCTGGCGGTGACGCCGGCGGCCGTCGGCCAGCAGATCCGCGCGCTGGAGGATACGCTGGGCGTCGTGCTGTTCCGCCGCACCGCCAAGGGGCTGGAGCTGACGCCGGAGGGCGCCGCCGGGCTGGACGCGCTGCGCGCCGGCTTCCTCCAGTTCGAGGAGGCGGTGCGGGCGATGCAGGCCGGGCAATCGAGCAAGACGCTGACGATCGCCGCGCCGCGCGACTTCACCGCCAAGTGGCTGGGCGCGCGGCTGGCGGCCTATGGCCGCACCGATCCGGAGCTGCGCTTCGTGCTGCTGGGCGGCGACGAGGAGCTCGATTTCACGCAGGCCAATCTCGATCTGGCGATCCGCCTGGCGGAAGGGCCGGGGGAGCATGAGGGCGCGGCGCTCGGCGGCACCGGCCACGTCGTCGTCGGCGGGCCGGACGCGCCGGATGCGGCGATCGGCTGGCCGGGCAGCCCGGCGCAGGACGGCACGGCGCTGGTGAGCGTCGCCGATGCCGGCCTGGCGATCGACGCGGCGGCGGCGGGGTTCGGCCGCGCCTGCGTGCCGGCGCTGCTGGCCGAGGCGGATCTCGCCGCCGGCCGGGTGACGCGGGTGGACGACGGCCCGCTCTCGTCGCGCGGCTACTGGCTGATCGCGCCGACGCCGCAGTGGCGCCAGAAGAAGGTTCGCGCGCTGGTTGCCGCGCTGCTCGGCTAAATCCTTTTGCTTGCAGTTTTTTAACGGCCTCTCTCCTAGACTTAGCCTATGAGACAGGAACTCGCTCCGGCCTCGGGCCGCTCCGCCGCATGTTCAGGCTGCCGCGACGGCGCCGCGCTGGACTTCGACTTCTCGATGGCGTTCCAGCCGATCATGGACGTCGCCGAAGGCGTGCCCTTCGCCTATGAGGCGCTGGTGCGCGGGCCGGACGGCGAAGGCGCGTGGAGCGTGCTGAGCCAGGTGACGGAGGCGAACCGCTACACCTTCGATCAGCGGTGCCGGGTGAAGGCGATCGAGACGGCGGCCAGGGCGGGGCTGCTCGCCACGCCGGCGCGGCTCTCGATCAACTTCCTGCCGAACGCCGTCTACTCGCCGGCCGCCTGCATCCAGCTGACCTTGAAGACGGCGCGGGCGATCGACTTCCCGACCGACCGGCTGATCTTCGAGTTCACCGAGAATGAGGAGATGAAGGATCCGGCGCACGTGGCGAACATCATCGCCACCTACAAGAAGATGGGGTTCGGCACCGCGCTCGACGATTTCGGCGCGGGCTATGCCGGGCTGAACCTGCTCGCCCGCTTCCAGCCCGACATCATCAAGCTGGACATGGAGCTGATCCGCGACCTCGACGCCAGCCTGCCGCGCCGGATGATCGTGGACGGCGTCGTCAAGATGAGCGAGGCGCTGGGCATGACCGTGATCGCCGAGGGGATCGAGACCGAGGGCGAGCTGGCGGCGCTGCGCGCGATCGGCGTGCGCTACATCCAGGGTTTTCTGTTCGCCAGGCCGGGCTTCGAGCGGCTGCCTGTGGTGGAGATGCCGATGCGGGCGGAGCGGATCGCGCAGGCGGGGTGAGCCGCCGCCGCGCTCACGGCGCGGCCGGGTCCGGCGCCCTCACCAGGCGGGAGACCATCGCCTTGACGGCGGCGAGCTGCGGCCCATCGCGCAGCATGAAGTTGATGCCGGTATAGCCGACCCAGTCCCAGCAGCCGTTCGGATTGGCCGGGCTTCCGTTCACCTGCGGGTAGAGCATGATGATGCGGTTGCCGTCCGCCCATGCATTGTAGCCGAGCTTGCCGTAGACGTCGTCGCCTACCGACAGCGCGCTCTGGCCGCAGCCGTGGAACACGACATGCACGGCGCACCCCGGCGCATCCCGGCACGCCCTGGGCACGTAGACGAACCCCCGGGGCGCCATCTGCGCGAGCGGCGAGGCGTAGACGCCCTGGTCGAAGGCGACGGGCGTGGCGGTGAGCGTCGTCGCTTTGGGTTGAAGGGGGCCGTAGATGTGGCCGAGGATGGCCTGCGGCTGATCGTAGGGCCGGCCGGCGACGGTACAGCGATCGATATAGGTGTCGCCGTTGGCGGCGCAGTCCGCGCTGGCGGTGTCGACCGAGATGAAGGCGTGGCCGGCCGGCACGGTGTTGACATAGACGAGGCTGGCGGGCGGGACGCCCGCCGCATGGTAGAAGTCACGCAACCCGTCCATCACCGATGGCGCGACGATCCTGTCCCGCGTGCCGCTGAACAGATAGACGCGGTGGGCGGCGACGCCGGCGGCGGGATCGATCAGCCCGTTCCTGGCGAAGGCGCGCGCCGCGCGCCACGATGTCGTGCCGGTGGGATGGCCCTGCATGCACACGCTGAGGGTGAGCCACAGATAGATGCCGGCGCAGTCGTACGGGCCGCCCGCGACGATGCCCGCGCCGATCGTGCTGGCGGAATAGGCGATCTCATATTGCACCGCCATATAGCCGCCGGAGGAGAGGCCGGACACGGAGACCCGGCTGCCGTCCGCCCCAAGACGGGGCAGGGGATCGGCCACCGCCGCGCCAGACCAGATCAACAGCCCGACAAGCATCGTCAGGACGCGCACAGGATGCATGAGAGTTCCCCCCCGCGCCATCATGGCCCCGCGCCCCGGCATCCTCCCACCGCGATCATGCGCCCGCCGCCTGCCATCTGCCAGCGGTGTTTGCGTCAACCTGGCGGGATCATGGCCGGATGCTCCGTCGACTTGCGGCAAGCGGATACACCGCACGCGTCGTCTTGCGCGGCGCGATCCGCTGCTTCAGGCGTCGATCGCTTCCTCGTCCAGCTGGGCGGCATTGGCCTGGATGAAGGCGAAGCGATGCTCGGGATGCTTGCCCATCAGCCGATCGACGAGATCGCGCACGCTGGCCCGCTCCTCATATTCCTGCGGCAGCGTCACGCGCAGCATCCCGCGCGTCTTCGGGTCCATCGTCGTCTCCCGCAGCTGCTGCGGGTTCATCTCGCCGAGGCCCTTGAAGCGGCTGACCTCCACCTTCTTGCCCTTGAACATGGTGCGCTCAAGCTCCGCGCGATGGCCGTCGTCGCGGGCATAGGCATTCCTCGCGCCCGACACGAGGCGGTAGAGCGGCGGCTGGGCGAGGTAGAGATGGCCGCGGCGGACGAGCTCCGGCATCTCCTGGAAGAAGAAGGTCATCAGCAGGGTGGCGATGTGGGCGCCGTCGACATCGGCGTCGGTCATGATGACGACGCGCTCGTAGCGCAGATTGTCGGGTATGCAGCGGTCGCGCGTGCCGCAGCCGAGCGCCTGGATCAGATCGGCGATCTCGCTGTTGCCGGCGATCTTGGCGGCGTTGGCGGAGGCGACGTTGAGGATCTTGCCGCGGATCGGCAGGATCGCCTGCGTCTTGCGATCGCGCGCCTGCTTGGCGGAGCCGCCGGCGGAATCGCCCTCGACGATGAAGATCTCGGTGCCCTTGGGATCGTCGTTGGCGCAATCGGTGAGCTTGCCGGGCAGGCGCAGCTTGCGCGCTGAGGTGGCCGTCTTACGCTTCACCTCCCGCTCGGCCTTGCGCCGCAGCCGCTCGTCCATGCGATCGAGCACGTAGCCGAGCAGCGCCTTGCCGCGCTCCATATTGTGGCTGAGGAAATGATCGAAATGGTCGCGCACCGCCTTCTCGACGAGGCCGGCGGCCTCCGGGCTGGTCAGGCGGTCCTTCGTCTGGCTCTGGAACTGCGGGTCGCGGATGAAGACGGAGAGCATCAGCTCGCTGCCCGTCATCACGTCCTCGGGCGCGAGATCCTTCGCCTTCTTCTGGCCGGCGAGATCGGCGAAGGCGCGCAGGCCCTTGACGATCGCGGCGCGCAGGCCCTGCTCGTGCGTGCCGCCGTCGGGCGTGGGGATGGTGTTGCAGTAATAGCTGTAGCTGCCGTCCGACCAGAGCGGCCACGCCACCGCCCACTCGACCGAACCGGCGGCGCCCGGAAAATCCTGTCGGCCGGCGAAGAAATCGGCGGTGGCGCATTCGCGCGCGCCGATCTGCTCGCGCAGGTGATCGGAGAGGCCGCCGGGAAACTGGAACACCGCCTCGGCCGGCGTGTCGTCACCGATGATCGCGGGATCGCAGCGCCAGCGTATCTCGACGCCGGCGTAGAGATACGCCTTGGAGCGGGCGAGGCGGTGCAGCCGGCCGGGCTTGAAGTGCGCGTTCGGCCCGAAGATCTCCACGTCCGGCGTGAAGGCCACGCTGGTGCCGCGGCGGTTGGGCGCCGGCCCCACCTTCTCCAGCGCGGACGTGGGCAGGCCGCGCGCGAAGGTCTGGCGGAACAGCTCCCGGTTGCGCGCGACCTCGATCACCGTATCGGAGGAGAGGGCGTTGACCACGCTGACGCCCACGCCATGCAGGCCGCCGCTGGTGGCATAGGCCTTGTCGCTGAACTTGCCGCCGGAGTGGAGCGTGGTGAGGATGACCTCCAGCGCCGACTTGCCGGGAAACTTCGGGTGCGGATCGACCGGGATGCCGCGGCCGTTGTCGACGATGGTCAGCCTGTCGCCGGCGGCGAGCGACACGTCTATGCGGGTGGCGTGGCCGGCCACCGCCTCGTCCATCGCATTGTCCAGCACCTCGGCGGCCAGGTGGTGGAAGGCGCGCTCGTCCGTGCCGCCGATATACATGCCGGGGCGGCGGCGGACGGGCTCCAGCCCCTCCAGCACCTCGATCGAGGAGGCGTCGTACGTGCCGCCCGTGGCGGACGGGCCGGAGGCGAAGAGATCGTCGGACATGATTCGTTCTATAGCGGCGCGCGTGGCCGGCGCCAGCCGCGCGGCCGGCGCCGCCTCAGCGCACGCGCGGGCCGCCGAACGGCAGCGGCGGCGGCGGGCGGCGATCGCGGCGCGGCAGCTGCGCCTGATACGCCACCGAGCAGTGATCGAGGCAGTAGGGGAAGCCCGGGTTGATCGCCTCGCCGCAGAAGTGGAAGTCCGGCTCGCCCGGATGGCCGAGCGGCCACTTGCAGATCTTGTCGTTGAGTTCGAGCAGGCTCGTCTTGCCGGCCATGTCGGCCGATGGCTTGGCCGGCACCAGGCGGCGCGGCGGGGCCGGCGTGGCGGGCGGGTGCTGGTCGCCCGGCCCCTGGCGCTGGAAGCCGCCCGGCCCGATCGAGCGGATCATCGGTTGCGGCGGCACCGGCGCGGGCGCGGCGGCCACGACGGGCGCGGCGGCCTCCTCCTCGTCCGCCTCGGGCACGACGACGGGTGCCGCGGGCGCCTCCTCCGGCTCGAACGGGGAGGGCTCGACGACGGGCGGCCTCGGCGCCTCCGCCTCATGGTCCGGCGCCGCCGCCGCCGGCTCCGCCGAGCGGACCGGCGAGGGGCGCGACTGCAGGCCCAGGCGGTGGGCCTTGCCGATCACCGCGTTGCGGCTGACGCCGCCGAGCTCGTCGGCGATCTGGCTGGCCGTCATGCCCTGTTCCCAGAGCCGCTTCAGTTGATCGATGCGTTCGTCCGTCCAGCTCATCACGTCACTTCCCAGGCTACCGCGCCGCGCTTGCGGCGCCGGCCGGCAGTCGATAGGCGAAACGCCCATGACCGACCAGCCTTCGAACAGGATGCTCTCCACCCCCGGCGTGCCGGTGATCCCGCTGATCAACTGGGGAGGAATGCGCGCCCTCTATGTGAAGGAGGTGCGACGGTTCTTCAAGGTGCAGCTCCAGACGATCTGGGCGCCGGCGGTGACGACCCTGCTGTTCCTGGTGATCTTCACGGTGGCGTTGGGCGGTGGCGGGCGCATGGTGATGGGCCAGCATTTCGCCAATTTCATCGCCCCCGGCCTCATCATGATGGGCATGATGCAGAACGCCTTCGCCAATGCCAGCTTCTCGCTGCTGGTGGGCAAGATACAGGGCACGATCATCGATTATCTGATGCCGCCGATCTCCACCGGCGAGCTGCTGGCGGCGCTGGTGGGCGCGGCGATGACGCGGGCGGTGCTGGTGGGCGCCGCCGTGTGGCTCGCCATGAGCCTGTGGCCGGGGGTGAGCGTGCTGCCGCGGCACCCCTGGGCCGTCCTGTGGTTCGGCCTGATGGGATCGGCGCTGCTCTCGCTGCTGGGCGTGCTGACGTCCATCTGGGCGGAGAAGTTCGATCATGCCGCGGCGGTGACGAACTTCGTCGTGCAGCCGCTGTCGCTGCTGTCGGGCACCTTCTACTCGGTGGAGAGCCTGCACGGCGTGTTCCGCGGGATCAGCCATGCCAATCCGTTCTTCTACGTGATCTCCGGGTTTCGTTACGGCTTCCTCGGCATATCCGATTCCCCGCTGGTGGTGGGATCGGTGCTGCTGCTGGTGGTGAACGTGGCGCTGGCGATCACCTGCTACTATGCGCTGGAGAAAGGCTGGAAGCTGAAGGCGTGAGCGGGGAGGAGGAGGCGCCTGATCGTTCACGATCAGAGACGCTTATCGCGAACGAGCGGGTGAAGGCAGTCTCCGGGCTCCTCTTCAACCTTGGGCCGGCCCTGGTGGCGACGATCGCGGCGCGGATCTATGTGAGCGGCGCAACCGACCGAACGGCGTTGCTCTGGTCGACGGGCGCGATGTTGACTATATGGTCCGGGTGGAAATTGCTGCATCTGCTCCACGCGGAGGAAGATCGATGACCCTGTCACCGCAAGTCGCCGAGCTGGCACCCGGCCTGATGGCCATCGGCATATCGGTGATCGCGCTGGTCGGCATGAAGGTCGTTCAGTTCCGCCGGGCACGCGCCGCAGCCTCCCACCGCTCTACCAGTAACGATTGACACCCACCTCGCGCGATCCTAGACGCGCGTTTCGATCAGGCGGCCGGCAACGGGCCGCCTTTTTGCGTTTCCGGAGTTCCGCTTTCCCGCCGACGACCGGGTCAACAAAGGCCGGTCGAGGAAGGCCAGCCGAAGAAGGAGTGCCTGCGATGACGATCACGCCGCTCATGCCCGTCTACCCGCGGTGCGGCGTGCGCCCGGTGCGCGGCGAGGGCTGCTACCTGATCGGCGAGCAGGGCGAGCGCTATCTCGATTTCGCCAGCGGCATCGCGGTGAACATTCTCGGCCACGGCCATCCGGCGCTGGTGAAGGCCATCGCGGATCAGGCGGCGACGCTGATGCACGTCTCGAACCTCTACGGTTCGCCGCAGGGCGAGGCGCTGGCACAGCGGCTGGTGGACGAGACGTTCGCCGACACGGTGTTCTTCACCAATTCCGGCGCGGAGGCGGTGGAGTGCGCGATCAAGACGGCGCGGCGCTTCCACTTCGCCAACGGCGCGCCGCAGCGGCACACGCTGATCTCGTTCAACAACGCCTTCCACGGGCGTACGCTCGGCACCATCTCGGCGACGAACCAGCCGAAGATGCGCGACGGGTTCGAGCCGCTGCTGCCGGGCTTCACGGTGGTACCGTTCAACGATCTGGCGGCGGCCGAGGCGGCGATCGACGACTCCACCGCCGGTTTCCTGGTGGAGCCGGTGCAGGGCGAGGGCGGGGTGACGCCCGCGACGACCGAGTTCCTGCGCGGCCTGCGCGATCTGGCCGACCGGCACGGCCTGCTGCTGATCCTGGACGAGGTGCAGTGCGGCTACGCCCGCACCGGCACCTTCTTCGCCCATGAGCAATATGGCATCGTGCCGGACATCATGGCGGTGGCCAAGGGCATCGGCGGCGGCTTCCCGCTCGGCGCCTGCCTCGCCACCGAGGATGCGGCCAAGGGCATGGTGTTCGGCACCCACGGATCCACCTACGGCGGCAACCCGCTGGCGATGGCGGCGGCGACGGCGATCATGGACGTGGTGGTGAACGACGCCTTCCTGGCCAACGTCCGCGCCAAAGGCGAGCGGCTGCGCCAGGCGCTCGAACAGATGATCCCCAACCATGACGGCCTGTTCGAGAGCGTGCGCGGGCTGGGCCTGATGCTGGGCCTGAAGCTGAAGGAGCGGGCCGAGGCGCGCGCCTTCGTGGCGCATCTGCGCGACAATCACGGCCTGCTGACGGTTTCGGCCGGCGAGAATGTGGTGCGCATCCTGCCGCCGCTGGTAATCGAGGACGCGCACATCGCCGAGTTCGTCGAGAAGCTTTCGGCCGGTGCGCGGGATTATGAGGTGGCCGCGTGACGCGCCACTTCCTCGATCTCGTCGACGCCGGGGGGGACGGCGTGGCGGCGATGCTGGCGGACGCGCTGGATCGCAAGCAGGCGCGGGGCGGCTGGCCGAAGGGCCGGACGGATGCCGATGCACCGCTTGCCGGGCACACGCTGGCGATGATCTTCGAGAAGAACTCCACGCGCACCCGCGTGTCGTTCGACATGGCGATGCGTCAGCTGGGCGGCACCACGATCGTGATGGACGCCGGCGCGATGCAGCTGGGCCGGGGAGAATCGGTTGCCGACACGGCGCGGGTGCTGTCGCGCTACGTCGACGCGATCATGATCCGCACCGACGATCACGCGAAGGTGATCGAGATGGCGCGCCATGCGACCGTGCCGGTCATCAACGGCCTGACCGATCGGTCGCACCCCTGCCAGATCATCGCCGACATGCTGACGGTGCTCGATCGCAAGCCGAGGCTCGCCGGATCGACCTGGGCGTGGCTGGGTGACGGCAACAACGTGCTGCACTCGATCATCGAGGCGGGTAGCCTGCTCCACTTCGACGTGCGGATCGCCTGTCCGGAGGGCTATGAGCCGGACGCGCAGGTGCTGTCGGACTCGCAGGCGCGATTGCTCGGGCGATCGGATGCGCGGATCACGATCACGCGCGATCCGCTGGCGGCGGTGGCGGGGGCGGATGTGGTCGTCACCGATACCTGGATCTCGATGGGGCAGGCGCAGGCCGAGGCGAAGCTGGCGGCGATGATGCCGTTCCAGGTGACGCCGGCGGTGATGGCGGCGGCGGCGCCCGACGCGACCTTCCTCCACTGCCTGCCGGCGCATCGCGGCGAGGAGGTGGTGGAGGCGGTGATCGACGGGCCGCAATCGGCGATCTGGGAAGAGGCGGAGAACCGCCTGCACGGCCAGAAATCGGTGCTGCTATGGTGTTTCGGCCTGATCGGCTGACCCCGGGGTTCCTCTGCCGGGGCGTGGGGCGGGCGGGCGCGGCTTGTCTCCCGCGCGGGTACTCCCAACATTAGCGGCACCAGCCGGCGTGCCGCCGGCGCAGCGGGATCATGATCTTGGCCAGCACGAATGGAAACGGCGCGGAGGGCGCGCCCGGCATCGCGGTGCATGTCGACACCGTTATGGGTTTCACGATCCCGGCGCGGCATGCGCGCGGGCGCATCGTGCGGCTCGGCCCGGCGCTGGACGCCATCCTCGCCAGCCACGCCTATCCGCCAAGGATCGCGCGTCTGCTGGCCGAGGCGCTGACCCTGACGGCGCTGCTGGGCTCCACCCTGAAGCACAAGGAGGGGCAGCTGACCCTGCAGGCGCAGACGGAGGGCGGCGCGGTGGACCTGCTGGTGTGCGACTATCGCGGCGGCGAGATGCGCGGCTATGTGCGGCACGATCCCGACCGGCTGGCCGAGGCGCCGGTCGAGCCATCCCTGTTCGGGCTGTTCGGCAAGGGGTATCTGGCGATCACCTTCGACCAGGCGGTGACGGGCGAACGTTATCAGGGCATCGTGCCGCTGGAAGGCGGTTCGCTGGCCGAGGCGGCCGAGAGCTATTTCAGCCAGTCGGAGCAGATCCCCAGCCTGGTGCGGCTGGCGACGGTGTTCCGCGGCGATGCCGGCCACATCGCCGGCGGCATCATGCTGCAGCACCTGCCGGAGGGCGAGGAGGGGCGCGAGCGGCTGCACACCCGGCTCGACCATCCGGAGTGGGAGCATGTGCGCGCGCTGGCGACGACGATCAGCCCCGCGGAGCTGACCGACGAGACGCTCTCGCCCGAGGCGATCGCCTGGCGGCTGTTCAACGAGGAGGCCGAGGTGCGCGTGCTGGAGACCACCGCGATCTCGCGCGGGTGCCGCTGCAATCCGCAGCACACGCGCGATGTGATCGCGCGCTTCCCGGCCGAGGAGCAGGCGGCGATGGCCGACGAGCACGGGCTGATCCATGTCGATTGCGAATTCTGTTCGCGCCGCTTCTCGATCGCGCTCGCCGATCTTGCCGCCTGACTTTTTTCGCCGGTGCCGTCACTTTGCGCCTGACCAGTGACGATCGTCACATGACTGTCGGGCACGCACCCCTATAGAGCGTGGCATCCGGCAGGCGCGTCGCGGCGGATCGTTTCCGAAGGGATCGATCCGGGTGCCGCCGGGAAACCTCCGCCCCGGCGGTGCAACGCAGGAAGGAAGTGCCATGTCGATCGTCCGCGCGCTCACTCGCGCCGCCCCCGCCTTCATCCTGGCCGCCGGCCTCTCGGCCGCCGCCCCCGCCGCCGCCCAGCCGGTGCTGAACGCGCTCGCGCCGATCGCGCCCGGCCAGTGGCTGCTGCGCATCGCCGGCGAGCGGCCGCGCGCGATGTGCGTGACCAATCCCGAGGCGCTGATCCAGATCCGCCATCGCGCCAGCGCGTGCAGCCGGCTGGTGATCGCCGACGAGAAGGCGAGCGCCACCGTCCACTATAGCTGCCCGAGCGCCGGCTGGGGGCGCACGACCCTGCGCGTCGCGACCGCCAATGCCGTCCGCATCTCGACCCAAGGCATCGCCGACAACGCGCCCTTCGCCTTCGAAGCGGATGCGCGGCGGACGGGTGACTGCCCGGCCCGCAGCGCCAGCCGCTGAGGACAGCTCTCCGCACGTCGCCGACGGGCGACCCGACCCGACCCGTACGGGCCGCTCCTGATCCTCGTTAACCGCCGGTTTAGGCTTTCGCCGCTATCACGCAGATCGTGCCGGTTGGCATGATATCCTCCCTAGCTGGCTGCGAAGCCGATCCCTGGGCCGCCCCATCATCCGGGCGGCCCGTTCTTTTCCGGCGCTTTCGCGCGTCCGTGAAATCGGTTAGCCGTGCACCATGCAGATATCGGCAAGGGAAACGGCGCCCGGCGCGGTCGTGCTGCTGTCCGGCGGCCTCGATTCGATGGTGGCGGGCGGCCTGGCACGCGAGCGCGGCTTCGCGATCGAGGCGCTGACGATCAACTACAACCAGCGCCATCTGGTGGAACTGGCGGCGGCCCGGCGGATCGCGACGATGCTCGGCGCGCGGCGGCATGTGCTGATGCCGCTGGACCTGACGCTGTTCGGCGGATCGGCGCTGACGGCCAACATCGCCGTGCCGAAGGACGGCGTCGGGCCGGGCATCCCCAGCACCTACGTGCCGGCGCGCAACACCATCTTCCTCTCGCTGGCGCTCGGCTTCGCCGAGGCGTGCGGCGCGCGGGACATCTTCCTCGGCGTGAACGCGCTCGATTATTCCGGCTATCCCGATTGCCGGCCGGAGTTCATCGCCGCCTTCCAGACGCTCGCCGATCTCGCCACCAAGACCGGGGTGGAAGGCGATCGGGTGCGGATCCACGCGCCGCTGCAGGCTATGTCCAAGGCCGATATCGCGATCGAGGCGGATCGGCTGGGGCTGGACGCGGGGCTCAGCTGGTCCTGCTACGATCCCGCGCCGGGGGCGCTGCACTGCGGCCTGTGCGACAGCTGCCGGCTGCGCGCCAAGGGCTATGCCGAGGCCGGTCTGCCCGATCCCACCCGCTACGCGGCGAGCGCCTGATGCCCTATGCCGTGAAGGAGATGTTCGTCACCTTGCAGGGCGAGGGGATGAACACCGGCCGCCGCGCGCTGTTCATCCGCTTCGCCGGCTGCAACCTGTGGTCCGGCCGGGAGCGGGACCGGGCGACGGCGGACTGCCGCTTCTGCGACACGGACTTCGTCGGCATCTCCGGCGACCAGGGCGGGCGCTACGCCGATGCCGACGCGCTGGCCGATGCGGCGGCGGCGCTGTGGCTGGAAGGGCTGGAGGGGCCGGCAGACCGCGCCTTCGCCGTGCTGACCGGCGGCGAGCCGCTGCTGCAGGTGGATGCGGCGCTGACGGCGGCGCTGGCCGGTCGCGGCTTCGAGATCGCGGTGGAGACCAACGGCACCCAGCCGCGCCCGCCGGGGATCGACTGGCTGTGCGTCAGCCCGAAGGCCGGCACCGAGATCGTGCTGCGCCAGGGCGACGAGCTGAAGCTGGTGTGGCCGCAGCCCGGGCTGGACCATATCGCGATGGAGGGCTGGGCGTTCAGCCACCACATGATCTCGCCGATGGACGGGCCGGGCAGCGACGACGCGCGGCGGGCGGCTATCCGCTTCGTGATGACCCACCCGCGCTGGCGCCTCTCCACGCAGACGCACAAGCTGATCGGCCTGCGGTAGAGCGACTTTCGAGGGCAGGTGGATGCCTGCCCACCGCAGCCGGCCACAGCCTTTCCCCGAGCCCACAGCCTTTCCCCGAGCCCAGAGCCTTTCCCCGAGCCCAGAGCTTTCCCCCGAGCGAAGTCGAGGGGCGAACCTGGCGCGGGCAACGCGCTCTCACGGCAGCGGAAGGCGTGTCTCGACTGCGCTCGACACAAGGTTCGAGAGAGGGACCGCACTGGTGCGCGATGCGTTCGTCTGCCGGCGCGGAAGTCGCGGCGGACGAGGAACCACGAGCGGCGATCCGCTGCTAACGGATCGGAAGCCGCCTCAGGCGGGCTCCGCTCCGCTCAGGCGTCGCCGCCGCAGCGCTTGCGCAGCTGGTTGCGCTTGTCCCAGCATTTCTCGTCGAGCGAGGGCAGGTTCAGCTGCATCGTCAGACGCGCCGGGCGCAGCGGGTAGAGGCCGTCGCCTGCCGGCACCAGGCTGTTGCGGAACTCGCGCATCCGCTCCTGCGCGGTGAGGTACAGGTCGCCCTTGCGGCGTTCCAGCGCGTCGCGGCCGATCGACCCCGCCGTCTCGCAGAAGCCGAGCTGGGCGTAGAGCGTGGAGAAGCCGTTATAGGTCTTGGTGGTGTATTCGTCGAGCGCGGTCTGCCAGCCCTTGCCGCCGGTGCGCTTGAAATAGGCGGTGATCGCCGAATAGGCGCCGTTCAATTCGGCGCTATGCTGCCTCAACAGATCGTTATAGTTGCGCACCGTCATCAGCGCCGGCGCGAACTGGCATTGCAGCGCGGCGACGTTCAGCCCGGCGCGCATGTTCCACAGCAGATGCGCCTGATATTCCTTGGCGGTGGCTTTCGGCATCGGCAGGCCGAGGCCGGGCTCGTCCCCCTTCACCGGCGCGCCGGCGAACACCGGGGGGCGCCAGAACAGATAAGCGGAAGCCTGGGCGCTGAAGCTGGTGCCGAGGCTCAGTGCCGCAGTCGCGGCGATCAGCCGATAGGAACGGTAGGCCATTGTCACACTCCTCCGCCACGGCCCGATCGGCGGGCCGCCCGGTCTGCCTCGGCCATGCGGCCCCCGCCCATGTGCCACCGCGCGATGCGCGGCGCGCCGCTTATGCCGCACGCCTGTCCTACGATGCAACAGAATCGACGGGTCACATCAACGGGATGCGGCGGAATGCCGATACGCCGCCGAATCGAAAAGGCCGCCCGGACGTCCGGACGGCCCCCCGTTCAAGCCGTGATGGTACGCCTTGCGGCGTCTTACATCGCGTTGCCCATGCTGTTCGACTCCATCATGTTGGAGTCCATGGAATTGCCCATGGAGTTGTCCATCATCATGTTCGAGTCCGCGCCCATCGTGGCGTCGACCGCGGTGACGTCGTTCATCGAACCTTCCATCGAAGGCTCCATGCTGTTCATCTCGGCGGTGGTGTTCGCAGTCGTGGTTTCGCTGCTGCCGCAGGCGGAGACGAGCAGTGCCGCACCCGCGACCATCGAAGCGGTCATCAGCTTGGAAAAGAGATCACGCATATCAGACTCCCTAGATAGTCGATCTGGTCCGGCTCTGAGGGCCATAATATCCAAACCGTGGTAGACATTAGCCACAAAGTGGCTGCGCCTCAAGACTTCTCGGTGCAGTGCGTCAAAGACGCGAGAAATGCCGGAAAGTGCCGCCGCAGTGCAAGATCGAGCCCGGCCATCGTGGCGTCCCGGCCCAGCGCCGCGAGGCTGGTGACGGCGAAGTCGGCGAGGCCGCACGGCACGATGCCGGCGAAATGCGACAGATCCGGCGCCACGTTGATCGCGAAGCCATGCAGCGTCACCCACCGGCGCACCCTGACGCCGATCGCGCCGATCTTCGCCTCGCCGGAGCCTTCGCCCACCCAGATGCCGACGCGGCCCTCCTCCTGCCGCGCGGCGACGCCGAGATCGGCGAGGGCGGCGATCAGCCAGCCTTCCAGCGCGTGGACGAAGCGGCGCACGTCGCGGCTGCGCGCATCGAGGTCCAGCATCAGATAGCCCACCCGCTGGCCGGGGCCGTGATAGGTGTAGCGCCCGCCACGCCCGGCCGGGTAGACCGGGAAGCGGCCGGGCGCGAGCAGTTCCGTCGCGGCGGCGCTGGTGCCGGCGGTATAGAGCGGCGGATGCTCGACCAGCCAGACGAGCTCGCCCGCCGTGCCGGCGCGGATCGCCGCCGCCCGCGCCTCCATCGCCGCCAGCGCCTCCGGATAGGGGGTCAGCCCCTCCGAGATCCGCCATTCGACCGCCGCTGGGGCGGCATCGCTCGCACCGTTCATCCGCGCCTTGTGCTGCGCGGGCGGTACGGGATCAAGCCTCCGGCGATTGCGCCCGCCGGCCGCCCGCGCCTACAAGCGGGCCGAACGGAGGATCGATGGCACCTGTTTCTTTCTCGACGGCCTGGGACGACACCAATGCGATCGTGCGCCGCGAGGCGGCGCTGCTGGTGCCGGTCGCGCTGGCGCTGATCGTGCTGCCGGGGGTGGTGCTGGATCGGGTGCGGCCGTCGGCGGCGGTGATGGCCAAGGGCGCTGCCGCCGGCGCGTTCGAGCCGGCGCTGCTGGCCAACCCGCTGAACCTGCTCGTCACCCTGTTCGCATCGCTGGTGCTGAGCCTGCTGGCGCTGCGCCCCGGCATCAGCGTGGCGGAGGCGATGCGCGAGGCGGGCGGGCGCTTTCCGGTGGCGGTCGGATCGTCGCTGCTGCTGGGAATCGGCTTCGCGCTGGTGGCCGCGCCGGCGCTGCCGATCGTGCTGGGCGGGGAGGGGGCGGTGCAGCGGCTGAACCCGGCCTTCGCGCTGCTGCTGCTGTTGTATCTGGTGGCGATCGCGCTCGGCCTCGTCTTTGCGATGGTGCGGCTGCTGCTGCTGAACACGGTGGCCGTGGGCGAGCGGCGCGGCGTGTTCGCCACCATCGCGCGATCGTGGGAGATGACGCGCGGGCTGTTCTGGCGGCTGCTCGGCTTCGTCCTGCTGTTCGTCGCGGCGAGCGTGATCGCCGCCGTGGCGGTGGTGACGGCGGGCGGCACCGTGCTGCTGGCGCTGGGCCGGCTGCTGGGCGACGAGGCGCTGGGGCGGCTGCTGCTGGATCTGCTGCGCGGGCTGGCCAACGCCGCCTTCCTCACGTGGTTCTACGTGATGCTGGCGAACCTCTACCGTCAGCTGGCGGGGCGATCGGCCGGGTCGAAGAGCGGGATCTGAGGCGCGGCGTCGCGCGGCAGCAGGCCGGCGAGGCGGGGATCGGCGAAGGTCTCGATCGCCTGCGCATAGGGGCGAAAGCCGCTGCGGCGGTAGAAGCCGAGCGCCGCCGGATGATCGAGCGTGCAGGTGTGCACCCACACCCGATCGATCCCGCGGCGCCAGGCGAGGCCCAGCGCGTGCGCCATCAGCCAGCGGCCGTGGCCCTTGCCGGCCAGTTCCGGCACGAAGCCGAGATAGCCGAGTTCGCAGGTGACGGGCAGGCGGAAGTCGAGTTCGAGGAAGCCGATCTCGATTCCCTGCCGATCGGTGACGGCGAACACCTCCACCGCCGGATCGGCGATCGTGGCGAGCAGGGTCGCGTCGTCCATCGCCAGCCGCGAGAACCAGAGCCACGGCTGGCCGATCCGGCGGAACAGCGCGCGGTAGCGATCCGGCGTCGGCGCCGGCCACCGCACCAGGCGGAACGGGGCGGGCGGGATCGGCGCCGGGCGCGGCCGCGCCGCCATGTCCAGCGAGGTGACGATCGTGGCGATGTGGCCGGGCGGCACGGGCGTGAGCGCCACGGCGATCAGGCCCAGGTGGCGACGGGCGGCAGGCTCATCAGGATGGCGTCGATATTGCCGCCGGTCCTGAGGCCGAACAGGGTGCCGCGATCGTAGACCAGGTTGAACTCGGCGTAGCGGCCGCGATAGGCGAGCATCGTCGCCCGCTCATCCTCGCTGGCCGGCAGCCCCATGCGGCGGCGGACGATCGGCGGAAACACGGCGAGGAATGCCTCGCCCACCGCGCGGGTGAAGGCGAGGTTCGCGCCGAAGGCGGCATCGTCGGCACAGTCGAGATG
The DNA here is from genome assembly GCF_009739515.1 of Sphingomonas profundi. Classification (NCBI taxonomy): domain Bacteria; kingdom Pseudomonadati; phylum Pseudomonadota; class Alphaproteobacteria; order Sphingomonadales; family Rhizorhabdaceae; genus Alterirhizorhabdus; species Alterirhizorhabdus profundi. The sequence goes on along the minus strand of NZ_CP046535.1, from coordinate 2,294,856 downwards.
ATCGTAGAAGATTCCGCCGACGCCGCGCGCCACGTTGCGGTGCGGGATCCAGAAATATTCCTCCGCCCACTTGCTATAGCGATCATAGTCGCCGGGCGGGTTGGCATCGCAGGCCTGTTTCAGCGCCGCGTGGAAGGCGGCGGTATCCTCCGCATAGGGGATTGGCGGGTTGAGATCGGCGCCGCCGCCGAACCAGCGCTTGGTGGTGACGAGGAAGCGCGTGTTCATGTGCACCGCCGGCACGTGCGGGTTGGCCATGTGGGCGACCAGGCTGATGCCGGTGGCGAAGAAGCGGGGATCCTCCGCCGCGCCGTGGATGGTGCCGGCGAAATCGGGGGCGAAGGCGCCGCCGACGGTGGAGACGTTGACGCCGACCTTCTCGAACACGCGGCCTTTCATCAGCCCGCGCACGCCGCCGCCCGTCTCGCCCGCGGTGCCGGCCTCGCCCTCCCGCGTCCACGGCAGATACTCGAACGCGGCGTCGCTGCCGGCCTCCCGCTCGATCGCCTCGAAGGCCGCGCAGATGCGGGTCCGCAGGCTCTCGAACCAGTCGCGCGCCGCCTGCTGCTGGCCGTCCAACTCGATCATTCCGGTCCGCATCCTGTCCGTCGCATCACCTGCCGGTGGCGATGCCAGCCGTCCGCAGAACATTCAAGCGACCGGGCGACCGGGCATCGTCACCGCCTCCAGCCCCAGCCAGTGCGCCATCGTGGCCAGTTCGTCGGCGAGGGCCGGCAGCGTCTCGTCGGGCGCATGGGGCTCGCGGTGCAGCGACTGGACGATCAGGCGCGAGGCGGCGCGATCGGCCTTCAGGTCGACGCGCGCGACCAGCCGGTCGCCGAGCAGGAAGGGCAGCACGTAATAGCCGTGCTGGCGCCTGGCCTGCGGCGTGTAGATCTCGATGCGATAGCGGAAGCCGAACAGCCGCTCGGCCCGCGCCCGCTCCCAGATCAGCGGATCGAATGGGGCGAGCAGGGCGGCGGCCGCGATCCGGCGCGGGCGGCGGGCATCGCGGTGCAGCCATGTGGCGGCCGGCCAGCCCGGCACCGCCGCCGGCAGCAGGACGCCTTCCTCCGCCAGCGTGGCGATGGCCGCGCGCGCATCCTCCGGCGACAGGCGGAAATAGTCGCGCAGCTCGATCGTGGTGGCGATCCCCAGCGCGCCGGCGGCGTGGGCGATCAGCGCCCGCTGCGCCCCGGCCGGCGGCGGCGTCGGCAGCGCCAGGACGGCCGGCGGGATGACGCGCTCGGGCACGTCGTAGACCCGCTCGAAGCTGCCGCGACGGGTGGCGGTGGTGACGTGCCCGGCCCAGAACAGCCATTCCAGCGCGCGCTTGCTCTCGCCCCACGCCCACCAGCCGGCGCGGCTGCGGCCCTCCTCTACATCCGAAGCGGCGAGCGGGCCTTCGCCACGGATGCGATCGAGCAGCGCCATCGCGTCGGCGCGCTGATCGACGGCGTAGCGGCGCAGCGATCCCCAGCCGATCGCCCCGCGATCGGCCAGCGCCATGCGCCAGCGCAGCAGCGGGTGCATCGCGAGCGGCAGCAGCGACGCCTCGTGTGCCCAATATTCGAACAGCCGGCGCGCGCGGCGCGGCCCCCACGCCGCCTCCTCGATCAGCGCGCGATCATAGGGGCCGAGGCGCGAGAAGGCGGGCAGATAATGGGCGCGGACGAGCACGTTGACGCTGTCTATCTGGTGCAGGCCCAGCCGCGCGATCGTGCGCAGCAGGTGGCGCCGCTGGCCGACGAGCGGGCGTGGATCGGCGAAGCCCTGCGCGGCCAGCGCGATGCGCCTGGCCAGCGCCGGCGAGATCTGCTCCGTCATCGTCGCGCCTCCTCGGCTCCGCCTATGAACGGCGGCGGATCGCTTCGCCAGAGCGGCGAGGCGCGGATCGCCGGGCGGGCCGACTCGTTGAACATGCGAGGAGACACATCATGGCCGATCAGCAGCCGAACAACGCCCCCGAGGAGATCGTCGACCGCACCGAGGTGGGCGAGCCGGCGGCGGCGCTCCAGGATCTTGCTGGCGAGGTGGCGGGCGGCGGTGGCCTCGGCGGCGCGAGCGCGGCCGCGGCGGCGCCGCACACCACCACCGGCACAACCCGCAACAGCCCGATCGACGTGCCGGTGCCGCACGAGGGCGCGGAGGCGCAGACCGAGGCGGTAGCGCGCGCGGCGGACGAGGCGGCCGTACCGGATCATCCCAGCTCCCTGTGACATGGGGGCGGTGCGCCGCTCCACCGTCGCCCAGTTTCGATTGCAGAATGTTATATTGTATCCCCGTCCCAGTCCCGCTAGCAGGGGCCAGGGCCGATCGTACTTGCGCCCCGGATGCAATGTTATATCATTATCGAACAGGTGGCGGCATGAGACGATCCCTTTTCCTCGGCGGCGTGGCGCTGGCGGCGCTTTCCGGACCGGCTCTGGCGGAGGAGGCGCCCGCCGGCTCCACCTACCACGCGGCGCCGCCGGCCGAGATCATCGTTACCGCGCCGTTCCAGCGCGATCGTGCGGACGTGCTCTCCGGCGTGGCGATCCTGCAGGGCGCCGATCTCACCCAGGCGCTGCGGCCGACGATCGGCGAGACGCTGGCGCGCACGCCCGGCGTCTCCGCCACCTCGTTCGGCCCCAACGCCTCGCGCCCGGTTCTACGCGGCCTTCAAGGCGAGCGGGTGCGCGTGCTGACCGACGGCATCGGATCGATCGACGTATCGAACACCAGCGTCGATCACGCGGTGGTGATCGATCCGCTGCTGGCGGACCGGGTGGAGGTGCTGCGCGGGCCGGCGGCCCTGCTCTACGGATCGGCGGCGATCGGCGGCGTCGTCAACGTCATCGACAAGCGCATCCCGCGCGCCGTGCCGGACGAGCCGATCCACATCGACGCGATCGCCAGCTACGGATCGGCAGCGGACGAACGATCGATCGCGGGCGCGGCCGACGTGCCGGTGGGCAAGATGATCGTGCTGCACGCGGACGGCAGCTACCTGAAGACGGACGACCTGCGCATCGGCGGCCACGTGCTCTCCCGCCAGGCGCGGGCCGAGGCGCTCGCCTCCGCCGCCGCAGCGCCGGACGACGAGATCGATTTCGCCGCCAGCGCCGCTTTGAAGAACCGCCTGCCCAACTCGGCCGGCGAGACGTGGACAGCCGGCGTCGGCGCCGCGATCATCACCGATACGGGCAATTTCGGCATCGCCTACAGCCATTATGACAGCCTCTACGGCGTGCCGATCCGCTACGCGACCGCGCCGGGGCAGGAGCAGGAGGCGCCGCGGCTGGACCTGAAGCAGAACCGCATCGACGCGCGCACCGAGGTGCAGACCGGCGGTGGCATATTGCAGACGATCCGCGGCCGCTTCGGCTATGCCAGCTACCGCCACTTCGAGCTGGAGGAGGACGGATCGATCGGCACCGCCTTCTACAACAAGGGCCTGGAAGGGCGGCTGGAACTGGTGCAGGCCGATCACGGCGCGTGGAAGGGCGCGAGCGGCGTCCAGTATTTCTCGCGCGACTTCAACGTGGTGGGGGAGGAGGCGTTCCTGCCGCGCAACGACACGCGGCAGATCGGCATCTTCACCTTGCAGCAGCTCGATTTCGGGCGGCTGAAGCTGGAGGCGGGCGGGCGCTACGAACATAGCAGCCTGCAGGGCAAGCCGACGGTGGACCAGCCGCAGTTCGCCGACACGCGGCGCAGCTTCGACGCCTTCTCCGCCTCCGCCGGCGCATCCTACGGCCTGGGCGGGCAGTGGCGGCTGGGCGTGAACCTCTCCCGCACCGAGCGGGCGCCATCGGCCGAGGAGCTGTTCGCCAACGGGCCGCACGCGGGCACCGAGGCCTTCGAGATCGGCGATCCCGATTTCCGCAAGGAACGCTCCTACGGGGTGGAGGCGGTGCTGCGTGGGCGCGGCGACGGCTACACGTTCGAGGCGTCGGCCTACCACAACTGGTTCTCGAACTTCATCTACGAGGACCGAACGGGCGCGATCGAGGACGGCCTGCCCGTCTATCAGGGGCGACAGGCCGACGCGCGCTACTACGGCTTCGAGGCGCAGGGCTCGCTCGATCTCGCGAAGGTCGGCGCGGTGACGCTGCGGGCGGACGGCCTGGCCGATTACGTCCACGCCCAGATCAAGAGCGTCGGTCCGGCGCCGCGCATCCCGCCGCTGCGGCTGCTCGGCGGCATCGGCGCGACCAGCCCGAAGATCGACGGGCGGGTGGAGGTGGAGTGGACCGACGACCAGAATCGCCTCTCCGCCCTGGAGACGGAGACGGACGGCTTCACCCTAGTCAACGCCACGATCGCGCTGCGGCCATGGGGCGCGGAGCGGCCGCTGAGCTTCGCCTTCTCGGCCAACAACATCTTCGACGTGAACGCCCGGCGCCACGCCTCCTTCCTCAAGGATTTCGCGCCGCTGGCGGGCCGCGACTTCCGCATCACCGCGCGGGCGAGCTTCTGAGCGCAATCGGTTGACCGCACCGGCGCCCGCCCATAGGGAGCGGACCCACGCTGGTGCGGGCTCGTAGCTCAGTCGGTAGAGCAACGGACTTTTAATCTGTAGGTCCCGGGTTCGAATCCCGGCGAGCCCACCACCCCCGGCGCGGCCGCCCCTCGCCCGCCGCCGGGGACTGGCATCGTTCTCCTGCCCGATCTAGGCTCGCCAGGATCGGAATACAAAAAGGGAAGATCGATCATGCGCCTGGCCCTTGCCGCCCTGCTTCTTGCCGTCGCGGCGCCCGCCGCCGCCACGCCCGCCGATGACCTGAACCGGCTGATCGAGCGGCACTGGGCCTGGTATCTAAAGAACAATCCGGTGATGGCGACGCGGCTGGGCGAGCGGCGCTACGACGACCAGCTCGACGACCTGTCGCTCGCGGGGATGGACCGGCGGGCGGCGGAGGCCAAGGGCTTCGTCGCGCGGCTGGATGCCATACCGGACGCCAGCCTCACCCCTGCCCAGCGCGGCAACAAGGCGATCCTGCGGCGTCTGCTGAGCGAGCAGGTGGAGGCGAACGGTTTCGGCCAGCGGATGATGCTGTTCACCAACCGCAACGGCCCGCACCAGGATGTCGCCAGCCTGGGCGATTACGTGCCGCTGCTCACCAAGGCCGATTATGTCAGCCTCGTCACCCGGTACGAGAAATATCCGGCGGTGAATGCGGAGATGATCGCCGTGACGAAGGCGGCGGTGGCGGGCGGCTACACCCTGCCGTGCGAGGCGATGGCCGGGTTCGAGAAGACGATATCGGGCCTGATCGTCACCGACCCGACGAAGGCCCGCGCCTATGAGCCGTTCACCCGCGCCCGGCCGGCGGATGCGACCGCGGCCGAGTGGAGCGCGCTGCAGGCGCGTGCGCGGGCGGCGATCACCGGATCGCTGAACCCCGCCAACACCGCCTTCCTGGCCTTCTACACGCGGGACTATGCGCCGAAATGCGCGAAATCGCCGGCGGCCTCGGCCGAGCCGGGCGGCGCCGCTTACTACGCCTTCCGCGTGCGGCAGCAGACCACGACGACGCTGACGCCCGACCAGATCCACGCGCTGGGGCTGAGCGAGGTGGCGCGCATCCGCGGCGAGATGGACGCGCTGGCGGCCAAGGCCGGCTATCCGAGCCGGGCGGCGTTCATCGCCAGGCTGCGCACCGATCCGGTCTATTACGCGAAGACCCCGGAGGAGCTGATGCGCGCCAACGCCCGCGTCGCCAAGATCATCGACGGCAAGATGCCGTCGCTGTTCGGCTATCTGCCGCGCCTGCCCTACACGCTGCGCGAGATCCCGGCCGAGACGGCGGAGGGCACGACCACCGCTTACTACACCGACGGCAATCTGGAGAGCGGCCTGCCCGGCACCTACTGGGTCAACACCTCGAAGCTGGATCAGCGGCCCTTCTTCGAGATCCCGGCGCTCACCGTGCACGAGGCGGTGCCCGGCCACCACCAGCAGATCAGCGTGCAGCAGGAGCTGGATCTGCCGCCGTTCCGCAAATATGCCGCCTTCTTCACCGCCTTCGTGGAAGGCTGGGGGCTCTATTCCGAGCGGCTGGGCATCGAGATGGGGCTGTACGACACGCCCGAGAAGGACATGGGCCGGCTGAGCTACGAGATGTGGCGCGCCTGCCGGCTGGTGGTGGATACCGGCATCCACGCCAAGGGCTGGACGAAGGCCCAGGCGATCGCCTTCATGACCGACAACAGCGCGCTGAGCGCCGCCAATATCGAGGCGGAGGTGAACCGCTACATCGCCAATCCGGGGCAGGCGCTGGCCTACAAGCTGGGCGAGCTGAAGATCCGCGAGCTGCGCGCGCGGGCCGAGAAGGCGCTCGGCCCGAAATTCGATCTCCGCCGCTTCCACGATGTCGTGCTGGGGCAGGGGGCCGTGCCGCTCGACGTGCTGGACGCGCAGGTGCAGGGCTGGATCGACGGGCAGGCCGGCGGGGCGGCCGCCTCGTGAGCGGCCTGTTGCGGCGCAAGCCGTTCGACGCGGGCGCGCGGGGCGAGGGGCGCGGGCTGGTGCCGACGCTCTCCTGGCCGCATCTGCTGGCGCTGGGCGTGGGCGCGATCGTCGGCACCGGCATACTCACCCTGATCGGGGTGGGGGCGGACCGGGCGGGGCCGGCGGTGCTCGTCTCCTTCGCGATCGCCGGGGCGATCTGCGCCTGCGCGGCACTCTGCTACGCGGAGCTCGCCACGATGATGCCGGCGGCGGGCAGCGCCTACAGCTACAGCTACGCCGTGCTGGGCGAGGTGTTCGCCTGGGTGGTCGGCTGGAGCCTGATGCTGGAATATTCGCTCGTCGTCTCCACGGTGGCGGTCGGCTGGTCGGGCTATGCGGCGCCGCTGCTCGCCACGGTCGGCATGCCGCAGGCGCTGATGCAAGGGCCGTCGCTGGGCGGCGTGGTGAACCTGCCGGCGATCTTCATCATCGCGGTGGTGGCCGGCGTGCTGACCCTGGGCACCAAGGAGAGCGCACGGCTAAACGCGGTGCTGGTGCTCATCAAGATCGCGACGCTCGCGCTATTTGTGGCGGTGACGCTGCCGGCGTTCGACGCCGCGAACCTGCACCCGTTCAGCCCCCACGGCTTCGCCAAGGCGATGGGGCCGGACGGGGTGGAGCGCGGCGTGATGGCGGCGGCGGCGATCATCTTCTTCGCCTTCTACGGCTTCGATGCGATCGCCACCGCCGCCGAGGAGACCAAGCGGCCGGAGCGCGACCTGGCGATCGGCATCGTCGGATCGATGCTGGTGTGCACCGCCGTGTACGTGCTGGTGGCCGCCGCCGCCGTGGGCGCGCTGCCCTATACCCGCTTCGCCGACAGCCCGGAGCCGCTGGCGCTGATCCTGCGCGAGATGGGGCAGGGCGGCGTCGCGCGGATCGTGGGCGTGGCGGCTGTGATCGCGCTGCCCACGGTGCTGCTGGGCTTCCTCTACGGGCAGAGCCGCATCTTCCTCGTGATGGCGCGGGACGGGTTCCTGCCGGCCGGCCTCGCCCGCCTCTCGCGCCGCGGCACGCCGGTGCGGATCACGATCGTGACGGCGGTGCTGGTGGCGATCCTCGCCGGCTTCCTGCCGATCGACCAGATCGCGGCGCTCGCCAATGCCGGCACGCTGATCGCCTTCACCTCGGTCGGCCTGTGCCTGCTGGTGCTGCGGCGGCGGGCGCCGGACGCGCCGCGCCCGTTCCGCGCTCCGCTGGGCACGCTCGTCGGGCTCGGCGCGATACTGGGCTGCCTGTACCTGTTCGCCAGCCTGCCGACGAAGACGCTGCTGTGGTGCCTGCTGTGGAACGCGGCGGGGCTGATCGTCTACCTGGCCTATGGGCGGCGGCACAGCCTGCTCGGCCGGTCGGCCGGTTGACCTGCCCGATCGGCGGCAGCAAGCTGGCGCCAATCGAGAAAAAGGAAGTCGCATGATGAAAAGGGGATTTGGCATCCTGCCCGTGGCCGCGATGGTCGCGCTGGCCGGCAGCAGCATCGGCGCCGGGGCGGCGGCACCGACCATGGCGAGCAAGGCGACCGCGGCGGCCGCCGCCGACGCGGGCTTCGCCGCCTTCGTCGACAGCTTCCTGACCGGCTATTTCGGGCATGATCCCTCGTTCGCCGTCTATCAGGGCCGCCACGACTTCGACGGGCGGCTGCCGGACTGGAGCGACGCCGGGCTGAAGGCGACCGGAGACTATCTGCGCGCCGCCATCGCGAAGGCGAAGACCTTTCCCGATGCCGCGCTGAACCCGGACCAGCGGCTGGAGCGCGACTATCTGGTGAAGGTGGCCGAGGGCCGGCTGTTCTGGCTGGAGGATGCCGATCAGCCGCACCGCAACCCGGCTTACTATATCGGCAACGGGCTCGACCCGAACGTCTACATCGCGCGACCCTATGCGGACAAGGCGACGCGGATGAAGGCCTTCATCGCTTATGCCAGACGCGTGCCGGCGGCCGCCGCGCAGATCCGCGCGAACCTGAAGACGCCGATGCCGCTGAGCTTCATCGACTATGGCAAGGCGGGCTTCCAGGGCTTCGCGGACTATTATGTCGGCGACGCGAAAGCCGCCTTCGCCGACGTGAAGGATGCCGCGCTGCAGGCAGACTTCACCGCCGCCACCGTTGCCGCGTCGCGGGCGATGAAGGGGCTGGCCGACTGGCTGGAGAGCAACCGCGCCACGGCGACGCAGGATTTCGCGCTGGGGCCGGAGAGATTCTCGCGCATGCTGCTGGCGACCGAGGCGGTGGACACGCCGCTCGACCGGCTGGAGGCGGTGGGCCGCGCCGATCTGAAGCGCAACCAGGATGCGCTGAAGGCGGCCTGCGCATCCTATGCGCCGGGCGCCACGATGCAGGCCTGCGTGGACAGGATGAACGCGGTGAAGGGCGCCGGCGGCCCGGTGGCCACCGCACGCCGACAGATACCGGAACTGCGCGCCTTCGTGCTGGCCAAGGATCTGGTGACGATCCCCGGCACCGAGCAGGCGCTGGTGGAGGAATCGCCACCCTACAATCGCCAGAACAGCGCCTATATCGATCCGGCCGGGCCGTATGAGAAGGGCATCCCGTCTGTCTACTACATCTCGCCGCCCGATCCGGCGTGGACCAAGGCGGTGCAGAACGCCTATATTCCGGGCGAGCCGGTGCTGCTGTTCACATCCCTGCATGAGGTGATGCCCGGTCACTTCCTCCAATTTCTTCACGCCAACCGGTCCAAGTCGATCTTCGGTCGCGTGTTCGTCGGCTATGCCTTTGCCGAGGGTTGGGCGCATTATAGCGAGCAGATGATGTGGGATGCCGGACTGCGTAACGGCGACCCTGCGACGCATGTCGGCCAGCTATCGGAGGCGCTGCTGCGCGACTGCCGCTTCCTCTCCGCGATCGGCCTGCATGCGCGGGGGATGACGCAGGCGCAGTCGAAAGCCATGTTCCTCGAACAATGCTATCAGGATGAGGGCAATGCGAACCAGCAGTCCGCGCGCGGCACCTACGATCCGGCCTATCTGAACTATACGCTGGGCAAGCTGATGATCCAGAAGCTGCGCGACGACTGGACCGCCAGCCGCGGCGGCCGCGCGGCGTGGAAGGCGTTCCACGATACGTTCCTGGGCTATGGCGGCCCGCCGATCCCGCTGCTGCGCCAGCGCATGATGGGCGGCGCGGCGACGGCGGCGTTCTGATCCCGCGCGGGCGGCGACTGCGGAGCGGGAGGCGAGCCAGAGTCTCACGATCGGGTTTGTCTGTCGCGGCTTCCGGGCCGGCAGGTGGCTCCACCTGCCGGCAGACCGCGCTAGCGGCAGCGCGCCGGTGCCGCCGCCCGCGCGCTCTCCGGCGGGATGCGGGCGGGCTCGTTCGCCGGCCACGCGCGGTGCTGCCCCCACCACGCGACAAAGGCGTTGAGCGTGGCGAGCGGGCGGAAGCCCAGAGCGGCACGCACGGCGGCGCGGTCGTCATAGCGGTCGATCGTTCCCATCGTTCGTCTCCTGCGGGTGGCGGTGGGGACGAGATGGGCCAAAGCGCGCGCCGCCGCCAACGAAAGGCTGGACCGACTTCACAAGCTGACCTTATCATCCCTCATGCGCCGCCTACCCCCTCTCGCCGCCGTCCGCGTGTTCGAGGCGGCGGCGCGGCACCTGAACTTCACCGCCGCCGCAGCCGAGCTCGGCATGACGCAGGCGGCGGTCAGCTATCAGATCCGCGTGCTGGAGGAGCGGCTGGGCCTAGCCCTGTTCCACCGCGAGAAGAAGCGCGTGACGCTCACCGAGGCCGGGCGGCTGGCCGGGCCGCTGGTGGCGCAGGCGTTCGACACCATCGACGACGCCTTCTCGATCGCGCGGCGGCAGAGCGAGGACGTGCTGACGATCAGCAGCGGCCAGACCTTCGCCTCCAACTGGCTGGCGCCGCGTCTGGGCGAGTTCCAGGTGGGCCATCCCGACATGGCGGTACGGGTGCAGAGCACGCACGCGCTCGTCGATTTCGCGCGGGAGGAAGTGGATGTCGCCATCCGCAGCGGCGCCGGCTGCTGGGCTGGCCTGCGCTGCCACTTCCTGTTTCGCCAGCATTTCCTGCCGATGTGCAGCCCGGCGTTTCGCGCCCGCCACGGCGCGCTCGGCTCGCCTGAGGCGCTGCTGCGCGTGCCGCTCATCAGCCCGGAACAGGCGTGGTGGCGGCACTGGTTCGCCCATGCCGTGCCGGATGTGCGGCACGTGCCCGGCCGCGCCGGGCTGGGGCTGGAGGTGCAGGCCGACGAGGGGAAGGCGGCGATGGCCGATCAGGGCGTGGCGCTGCTGACGCCCCTGTTCTGGCGGCGCGAGCTGCGCGAGGGCTGGCTGGTGCCGCTCGCCGAGACGCCGGCCTATGACGATACGAGCTACTATCTCGTCTATCCCGAACGCCACGCCGCCACGCCGAAGGTGCGCCGCCTGCGCGAGTGGCTGCTCGCGGCGATCGCGCACGAGGCGGCGGGCGCGCCGTTCGTCCCGCCGCCCGCCTGAGCTAAAGGCGGCGGAAGACGAGCGAGAGGTTGTTGGCCGGCATCGCGATCACCGCCTCGCGCGATAGGCCGTGTTCGGCGGCGCACGCGGTGACGGTGTCCAGATCGCGCAGCCCCCAGGCCGGGTCCGTGCGGCGCAGGCTCTCGTCGAACGCCTCGTTGCTCGGCGCGGTCGGCTGGCCGGCGACGCGATAGGGGCCGTAGAGCAGGAGCGGCGCGCCGGCGGCCAGCACCCGCGCCGCGCCGCGCATCAGCCCGACGGTGGCCGCCCACGGGCTGATATGGACCATGTTGATGCAGAGCACGGCATCCGCCCGGTCGATCGGCCAGTCCGCGCGGGCGGCGTCGAGCGCGAGCGGCGGGCGGATGTTGGCCGGCGCCGCCTCCGCCGTCCACGCCGCGATTGAGGCGCGGGCGTCGGCGGAGGAATCGCTCGGTTGCCAGTCCAGCGTCGGCAGCGCGGCGGCGAAGCGGATCACGTGCTCGCCGCTGCCGCTCGCCACCTCCAGCACGAGGCCGGCTGGCGGCAGGATGTCATGCAGCACCGCCAGGATCGGCGCGGCGTTGCGCGCGGTCGCCGGCGCGTGGCGACGCGGATCGGGCGTCGCCACCGGCGATCAGGCGTCGGTCGCCGCCTCTTCCGCCTTCGGCTTGCGCGCGCGTGGCTTGCGGGCGGGCTTGGCCGGCGCGGGCTCGGCGGCGGCTTCCGGCTCGGCAGCCGCCTCGACCGGAGCCGCTTCGACCGGAGCCTCTTCGGCGGGCGTCGTGTCGGCCGGCGTCTTCGGCGTGGCCGCCTTGCGCGGGCGCCCGCGCTTGGCCTTGGGCGACGGCGCCTCCTCCGCCTCGACGACGGGCTCCGCTTCCGGCTCGGCCTTCGTCTTGCGGCCGAGGCCGATCGCGTGGGCGAGGCCGCGGCGCTTCTCCGCATAATTGGGCGCGACCATCGGATAGTCGGACGGCAGGCCCCATTTCTTGCGATACTCGTCCGGGCTCATGTCGAAATTGGTGCGCAGATAGCGTTTCAGCATCTTCAGCTTGGCGCCGTCTTCCAGGCAGACGATGTAGTCGGGCCGGATCGAGGCACGCACCGACACGGCCGGCTCCTGCTTCGGCGGCTCCGCCTCGGCCGGCGCCTCACCCAGTCCGGCGAGTGCTGCGTGGACGGAGGCGATCAGGTCCGGCAGTTCGCCCACCGCGACACGGTTGTTGCTGACGTGGGCCGAGACGATATCGGCGGTGAGGGCGAGATAGTCTTCGGGGCTGCTGGCGGTTTCGTCGGACATGTTCGGCCTCATGATAGGCAACGCGGGCGAGAGGAGCGATGCGCTTCTTGCCGTCGATGTAACATCTTTAGAACAGTTGCGTATCAATGCAATCATCATTGCGCAAGCCGGCCCTATAGGTGACGACTAGGTCGCGGCGGTTGTGGGTAGGCTCGTCAAGTCCGGCGATCTGCGGGGCTGCCGCGCGTCAGGTCACGCGATCGCGGATGAAGAAGCGCGGGTCGCGCCAGTGTTCGCCCGTAATGATGTCCGACAGGATAGTAACGGCGTCGCGAATGTCGCGATGGCGCAAATAAAGCGGCGTCAGGCCGAAGCGGAGGACGTCGGGAGAACGGAAGTCGCCGATCACGCCGCGCGCGATCAGCGCCTGCATGATTGCAAACGCATCAGAATGGACGAAGGCGATATGGCTGCCGCGCCGCTCCGCTTCGTCGGGTGAGATGCGGGTGAGCGCCGGGCATTCGGCCGCCACGTCCGCCGCGAACAGATCGTGCAGGTCGCGCGCCTTGGCGTGCAGCGCCGCCTGGTCCGCCGCCAGCATCAGGTCGACGCCCGCTTCCAGCGCGAGCAGGCTCAGCATCGGCGGCGTGCCGGCGAGGAAACGGTCCACGCCCGGCGCGGGGCGGTAGGCGTCGGCGAAGTCGAACGGGGCGGCGTGGCCCAGCCAACCGGCGATCGGCGACTGCATCCTCTCGTGCAGATGCCCGGCGACGTGGAGAAAGGCCGGCGCGCCCGGCCCGCCGTTCAGATATTTGTAGCCGCAGCCCACCGCCAGCTCCACGCCGTCCGCCGCCAGCGCCAGCGGCACCGCGCCGACGCTGTGGCTGAGATCCCACAGCACCCGCGCGCCGTGCGCCGCCGCGTGCGCGGTGATCGCCGCCATGTCGTGGCGATGGCCGCTGCGATAATGGACGTGCGCCAGCACAATCAGCGCCGTATCGGCATCGATCGCGTTCTCCAGATCGGCCGTGTCGCACACGCGCAGGCGCTTGCCGAGCAGCGCCGCCGCCTGCCGCGCGACGTGCAGGTCGGTCGGGAAATTGCCCGCCTCCGTCAGGATCGTGCCGCGTTCCGGGCTCAGCGCGGTGGCGGCGACGATCAGCTTGAACAGGTTCACCGAGGTGGAATCGGTGGCGATCACCGTGCCCGGCGCCGCGCCGATCAGCCGGCCGATCTTGCCGCCGATGCGCTGCGGCGCGCCGATCCAGTCATGCTCGTTCCAGCTGCGGATCAGCCCCGTGCCCCACTCGCCCTCGATCACCCGCGCCATCCGCGCGGCGGTGGCGCGCGGCAGGGGGCCGAGCGAATTGCCGTCGAGGTAGATCACGCCGTCCGGCAGCGCGAAGCGATCGCGGAAGGCGGCGAGCGGATCGGCGGCGTCGCGGGCGATGATCTCGGCGGGCGTGGGTCGGGCCATTATGCGCTGTTGCGACGTGGGCGGCGGCGGGGCAAGCTCGTTCGATCGCCGCACCCCCCCGCGAGGAGGCCAGCCTGACCGATCACGCCCGCGCCACCCTGGCCACGCAGGAGAGCGCGCGCGATCGCGGCCTCGTCCGCTCGGTCGGCACCTGGGGGCTCGCCTTCGCCATCGTCAACGGCGTGGTCGGCGCCGGCATCTTCTCGCTGCCGTCGGCCATGGCGCGGGCGGCGGGCGCGCAGGCGCCGCTCGCTTATGTGGCGTGCGCGCTGGCGATGGCGGCCGTGGTCGTCTGCTTCGCCGAGGCGAGCAGCCGGGTGCCGACCAGCGGCGGCTCCTACGGCTATGTCGAGGCGGCGTTCGGGCCGCTGGCCGGCTTCGTCGCCGGCGTGCTGCTGTGGCTCTCCAGCGTGCTCGCGTGCGGCGGCATCGCGGCCGCCTTTGCCGACGGCGTGGCGGCGCTGGCGCCGGTGGCGCACGATCCGCCGGTGCGGGCGGGGCTGATCGCGGCGGTGATCGGCGGCCTCGCCTGGGTCAACGTGCGCGGCGCATCGCCGGCCGCGCGCTTCATCACCGTGGCGACGGTGGTGAAGCTGGTGCCGCTGCTGATCTTCGTGTGCGTCGGCCTGATCGCCATGCCGGGGCTGCCGGCGCAAGCGGGCACGCCGCCGCCGCCGGAGGGGTTCGGCCGCGCCGTGATCCTGGCGCTGTTCGCCTTCTGCGGCATGGAGACGCCGCTTGGCGCGAGCGGCGAGGTGGCGACGCCGCAGCGGACGATACCGCGCGCCTTGTTCGCCGCGATGGCCTTTGTCGCGATCCTCTACATCCTCGTGCAGCTGGTGGCGCAGGGGCTGCTCGGCCCGCGCCTCCCGGCCGCCGCGACGCCGCTGGCCGACGGCATCGCGCTGGTGAGCCCGACGGTCGGCATCGTCCTGCTGGTCGGCGCCACGCTCTCCCGCCTGGCGTGGATCGCCAGCGACCTGTTCGGCGCGCCGCGCGTGCTGTTCGCCTTCGCGCGGGATCGGCTGCTGCCGTCTCCGCTGGCGGCGCTGCATCCGGCCACGCACACGCCGCACGTGGCGATCATCGTCCACGCCGCGCTGGCGATCCTGCTGGCCGTCACCGGCACGTTCGAGGGGCTGGCGATCCTCTCCACCCTGGCGACGGCGGCGCTCTACGTCTTCTCCTGCGCGGCGGCGTGGCGGCTGGCGCGGCGCGGCGTCGCCCTGTTCGGCGCGCCGCTGGGCCTGCGCGCGCTGCCGGTGGCGGCGGTGGCCGGCATGGCGAGCATGGTCGCGCTTATCCTGTTCGCCCGCTGGGCCGAGATCGCCGGGCTGGCGATCGTCATCGCCGGCAGCGCCGCCTTCTTCCGTTTCTATACGGGCGTGCTGCGGCGGCGCGGCGGCTGAGGCGGACCGCGGCGCCGCCCTATCGGCCGAGCGCGCGCAGGATCGCGGCGCGCTCCGTCTCCCACGCCTTCGTGCCGGGGGCGATCAGTTCGACATGGCCCTCGTCCGGCACGGTCAGCAGCGTCACGGGCGATCCGGCGGCCCGCGCCCGCGCGGCGTAGGCGGCGGCGAAGGCGGGCGGCGCGATGCGATCGCGCGTGGCGTTGACCAGGATCTGGCGGGCCGGAAACGGCATCAGCTCGGCCGGCGAGGTATCGCGGTAGACGTTCGGGCGATCCGTTGTCGCGCGGCCGGCCAGCGTGCGCACGGCCTCCACCCCGCAGGTGTCGCCGGGCGGGATCTGCGCCGCCTGCAGATCCGGCAGGCCGCCGATGCTGATGGCGGTGGCGATCGGCAGCGGATCGGCGGTGCGCAGCGCGCTGCCGCGCGGCAGCCGCCCGCGCGCGGCGAGCCACAGGCCGAGATGCCCGCCCGCCGAGTGGCCGAGCACGACCACCCGATCCGCCCGCAGCCCGAAGCGGGCGGCGGCGGGCCGCAGCGCATCGGCGGCGGCGGCGACATCGCGGAAGGTGCCGGGATAGCCGCCGCCGGGCCGGTCGACGCCGCGATACTCGATGTTCCACACGGCGACGCCGTGGGCGCGGAGATCGTCGGCGATCCAGTTCATGATGCCGGCATCGGCGATGTCGGTCTGCCAGCAGCCGCCATGCACCATCAGCACCACCGGGAAGGGCGGCTTGCCCGCCGGCAGCCAGAGATCGGCATGTTGCAGCGGATCCTGGCCATAGGCGATGCGCCGGTCCGCCGCCGGCTTCGGCCGGTCCAGCAGGTCCGGCCACTGCATGATCGCGCCCGGCGCGGCGGCCAGCGCGGCCAGCCCCGCCAGCAGGGCGGCGCCGGCGGCGATCGCCAGGCGGGTGGCGCGGGACGGAAACAGGCTCGGCATCGGTCGCTCCCGCAATAGACCGTCAGGCTAGGCAATCGGCGTCCACCCCGCAATCGCCTGCGACTAAGGGCAGCTTCCGGCGGCGGGCGCGGCGGCGCAGGGTCGCGCCGCAACGATAGGAGGATGCATCTCATGCCGTTCAGCGGCCCGGCCGAGGATCGCCTCGCCATTCACGAACTCGTCGCGAGCTACGGCGACGCCGTCACCTGCCGTGACGGTGACGCCTGGATCGCCAACTGGGCGGAGGATGCGGTGTGGAAGCTGCCGGCCATCCCCGGCATGGAGCGGGTGGAGGGGCGCGACGCGATCCTGGCGGCGTGGGTGGCGGCGATGCCCGGCTGGCCGAAGCAGATCAACTTCCAGCGTTGTGGCGCGATCGCGGTGGATGGCGATCGCGCCAGCGGCCACACCTATACGGACGAGCTGAACACCGACACCGAGGGCAAGGTGGAACGCTGGCTGAACCGCTACGACGATGAGTGGGTGAAGCGCGACGGCCGCTGGATGTTCGCCAGCCGCAGCCTGACGGTGCTGCACATCGGGCCGGGCTGAGGGGCGCCGGGGCGACGAGGATGGTCGGCGGACGTCGCTCGACCGTCGACGTCTACCTCAGGCCATGGCCGCGACCGGCGCCGGATCGAACGCCACGTGCATCGCCTTCAGCGCGCGCAGCCAGAAGCCGGGCAGGTGGGTATAGTCGTTGCGGCCGGGCGCCGGCCGCATGTTCGGCACGCGATCGAGCAATATGTCCCACGCCACCACCTGTTCCAGCCGGCTGAGCGCGCCGCCCGGGCACACATGCTCGCCGGCGCCGAAGGCGATGTGGCTGGCGGCGTTGCGGCGCGCGAGGTCCGGACGTTCGGGCTGGGGGAAGCGCGCCGCGTCGCGGTTGCCGGCGCCGTAGCGCACGTGCACGGCCGATCCCTTGGGGATCGTCACGCCGCGCAGCGTCACCTCGCGCGCGGTGAAGCGGTAGAGCCCCTGCGTCGGGGATTCGATGCGCAGCGTTTCCTCCACGAAGATGCGGATCTTGCGGCGATCGGCGAGCAGCTCGGCATGCACGTCGGGATATTGGAACAGCAGCCACATGCCGCTGGCGAGCGCGAAGGTGGTCGTCTCGTTGCCGCCGGTCAGCAGATGGTCGCTGATGCCGATGATCTCCGCGTCCGTCAGCTTGCGGGCGGCGCCGCTCACCGGATCGACATAGTCGCCCTGCACCAGGTGGCTGATGACGTCGTCGGTCGGGTTCGCCCGCTTCGCCTGCGCCGTCTGGTGGATGTAATGCTGGAACTCGATGTGGGTGCGGACGGCCTCTATCTCCTCCTCGGCCGTCAGCCCGCGCGCGAACGGCTTCACCCACGCGGCGGACCAGCGCTTGAGGCGCGGCAGATCGACGGCGGGGAAGCCCAGCGCCTCGGCGATGATCGCCATCGGCAGCGGCTCGCAGAAATCGCGGATGAACTCCACCTCGCCGTCGCCGATCCACGCGTCGATCAGGCGGTTGGCGACGGCGCGGATCAGCGGCTCCCGCTTCTTCACGGCGGAGGCGGTGAGGAACGGGTCGACCATCCGGCGGAAGGCCTTGTGCTCGGGCACGTTGCACGACAGCGGCATGATGCGCGGCCAGCCCTCCGCCTCGTACAGCGCCTGCGCCTCGGGATTGGCGATCAGCGGATGCTTGGATCCGTCGGAATAGTCGTTGAGGTAGAGTTCGGGATCGTGGAGGATCGCGTCGAGATCGTCGTAGCGGGTGACGACGTACATGCCGATCTCCGGCATGTAGTAGACCGGCGCGTCGCGGTGCAGCACCGCATAGGCGTCGTACCAATTCTCCTGGACCGCCGGGTCCATGAAGTCGATGTCCTGTGGGCTGGCAAAGGGGCAGCGCGCGGTCATGCGCCTGCGCCTTCGCTCGTCCCGGCGATGCCGCCCCACCAGGCGGGGCGGGCCGGTGGCATCATCTCGGCATAGATGCGCTTTTTGGGATCGAGATCGTCGGGCAGTGGCGGAATCTCGCTCTGCGCCAGATCGTTCGCGCCGGGCAGCGGATCCAGCCACTGCATCTCATGCTCGATGAACAGCCCCTCCCAGTTCACGTCGTCATGATAGTCGGCGATCTGGTGGGCGAGGAAAGCGTCGAGATCCGGAAAGGTGAGGAAGGAGACGAACTGGCCGGGCTTCGTGCCGCGATAATGTTCATAGCGGATCACGTGCGGCTCATGCTCGCGGGTAAGG
Source organism: Sphingomonas profundi (assembly GCF_009739515.1). Lineage (NCBI taxonomy): Bacteria > Pseudomonadati > Pseudomonadota > Alphaproteobacteria > Sphingomonadales > Rhizorhabdaceae > Alterirhizorhabdus > Alterirhizorhabdus profundi. Next base: position 2,276,592 of record NZ_CP046535.1, on the reverse strand, counting down.
GCCGCCAGCCGCTGCTGGATGGCGACATATTCCTCCTCGCGTCCGGGCGCGACCGTGTGGATCGATAGCAAGGTGATCATCAGCCCTCTCCGCCGGCCATGTGCGGGCGAGTGTCGGACGGCACGGCGCGACAGGGTAGCGCGCCTTTTTGTCAGGTTCCGAAAAGTCTCAGCGATCGGGATCGGCGGATTGGCCGACGATCGCGGCGATGCCCGGCGCATCGTTGCGATCGATCAGCGCGAGCAGGGTCGCGGCCGGGCTGTCGGCGGGCGCGTGCGGATCGAAGGCCAGCGGCGCCAGCGTCTCGCGCGCATCCTTGTAGCGTTTGTCGATCAGATATTGCCGGGCGAGCATGAAGCGCAGGCCGCCATCCTGCGGCGCAAGCTCGAACGCGCGGACCAGGCCCAGCACGGCATTGGCCGGGGGCGTCACGCCTTCGCTGAGGAAGCTGCGGTAGAACAGGTAGAGCGGGGCGGCATCGTCCGGCTCGGCACGGTTCGCCCGGACGAACCAGCCGCGCGCCGTGCGCCACGCCGCCGCGTCGGCATCGGCCTGCCGCGCGCGGCGCACCAGCACGCGGCCCTTGTACATCATCGCCGCGCGGTTCTTCGGATCGGCGGCCAGCGCGCGATCGGCCGCCGCCTCCGCCTCGGCATCGTGGCCGGCGTCATATTCGGCCTCGGCCAGCATCGCCTGCGCGCCGGCGTCGTTGGGGAAAGGTGCCGCCAGCCGCCGCGCATCCGCCACCACCGCCGCCGCGGCAGCCTCGTCCACCCCGCGATCGGAGCGCAGCCGCACCGGCATCATCGCCGCCTCGCCGGGCGTCAGCATGCGCACGCCGACGGCCGAATCGGGCAGCGCGTCCGGCTTGACGACGAAGTAGGTGAACGCCCTGCGCCGAATATAGGCGTCCAGCTCCCGATCGAGCGCGGCCAGATCGCCGAACGCCGCCTTCGCCGCCTCCAGACTGCCCTTGCCCTCGTTGACCGCCTTCAGATACGTGCCGAGCTGGCCTTTGCGGGTCGGCTCGAACGTCAGATAATGGGTCAGCAGCCAGCCGCGCCCGTAGAGCGACTCCCGCTTCTCGGGCGGGAGCCGCACGGGATCGGCGGTGAGCAGTTCGGGCAGCTTCAGCTGCTGGGTGAGGATCAGGCCGTAGGCGCGATGCAGCGCCGGCCTGCCGAAGCCGATGCTGCCATCGGCATCCAGGCTGGCGGTGGAGTTGAACTCGGCATAGCCCTCCACGAACCAGGCCGGGTAGGCGGCGCTGTAGTTCGCCAGCATGATGTGGTGGCTATATTCGTGGAACAGCACGATCTGGGCGTTGAGATCCAGCTTGCCGCCGGTGCCGGCGTGGCGCGGCATGAACGCCACCGATCCCTCGGCCCGGCCCTCGTAGAAGCCGGCGGTGTTGCTGCACGCCCTGCGACTGCCCTCCAGGATGCCGCACAGCTTCTGCACGGCGCCCACGTTGGGCACGACGTAGACGGTCAGCGGATTGGCCTTGTCGCTGGCAAATTCGCGCAGGCCGCGCAGCTTGCGGAGCGCGCGATCGAACCGTTCCAGCCCCACCGCCTGCGCCTTCACCTTGTCCGGCGCATCGTCGGAATAGACCAGGAAGTGATCGGTTCGCGCCTCCACCCAGGCGGCGTGCGCCGGCATGGCGGCGGCGATGGCGAGCGCGGCCGCCACGCCGCGCACCAATGCGCCTGTGCCCGCCACCGGCCCGGCCGCCCGCCTTGCTCCCCGCGTCATGCCGGGCAGAATGGTGGGGCGGGGCGGCCTTGGCAATCCAGTTTGCGTTTGGCGCAAGCGCGGTGCTGGGCCATGAAGGCGCGCAGGCGAGGCAGCGGGAAGGGCGGGCATGCGGCTCTGGATCATGGCGGCCTTGTGGCCGGCGGCGGCGGTGGTGGCGCAGCCGGCGAACCTGCCCGATCCCGCGCGCACGGCGCAGGGCGACCTCTCCGTCACGATCTACAATAACGATGTCGCGCTGGTGCAGGATACCCGCACGCTCTCTTTGCCCGGCGGGCGCAGCCAGCAGGGTTTTCCGGACGTCAGCGCCCGCATCCGCCCGGAGACGGTGGGGATCGCCGCCGCCGGCGTGGCGGTGGTGGAGCAGAATTTCGACTATGACCTGCTCAGCCCCTCCAGCCTGATGGAGAAGGCGGTGGGCGAGACGATCACGCTGGTGCGGACGAACCCCGGCACCGGCGCCGAAACGCGCGAGCGGGCGAAGGTGCTGGCGGTGAACGGCGGCGTCGTCCTCCAGATCGGCGAGCGGATCGAGGTGCTGCGCGATGACGGCCTGCCGGTGCGCGCGATCTTCGACAGGGTGCCGGAAAGCCTGCGCGCCCGCCCCACGCTCTCCGTCACGCTCGATGCGCAGCGCGGCGGGGCGCGGCCGGTGACGCTCTCCTACCTCACCGCCGGGCTGGGCTGGAGCGCCGATTACGTCGCCCTGTTCGACGAGAAGGCCGGCACCATCGACGTGCAGGGCTGGGTCACGCTGCGCAACGCGACCGGCACCAGCTTCGCCAACGCCCGCACCCTGCTGGTGGCGGGCGAGGTGGGCGACGGCGGCAACGGCACCGATTATGGCCGCCCGCGCGCCGCGCCCATGCGCCGCGCCGGCACGGAGACGGCGGCGCGCGAGCAATTGGGCGACTTCTACCTCTATCCGCTGGCCGAGCGCACGATGATCGCCGACAAGCAGACCAAGCAGGTGAGCTTCCTGGACGTGAAGGGGGCGCCCGCCAGCAGCGGCTACGAATATCGCAACGAGTGGAACGGCAGCAGCGAGCAGGCGAACAGCGCGGCCAGCGTGCTGCGCTTCAGCAGCGCGGCCAAGGGGGGTCTCGGCGATGCGCTGCCCGCCGGCACCGTGCGCGTCTATGTGCGGGACAGCCGCGGCCAGGCGCAGTTCACCGGCGAGAACCGCATTGATCACACACCGCAGGGCTCCACTCTGTCGATCCGCACCGGCGACGCCTTCGACGTGAAGGTGCAGCCCACCGTGCAGGCGCGCGAGCGGATCGGCCCCGCCCGCTGGCGCACGACGATGCGCTACGTGCTGACCAACGCGAAGGCCAGGCCGGTGACGGTCGATCTGGTGCAGGCCGGCGTGCCATGGTGGTGGACCGACACGAAGCTGACGGCCGAGAGCCTGAACAGCGTGCCGCACGACGCGGACACCGTGCGCTGGCAGGTGCCGGTGCCGGCCAATGGCGAGGCGATCGTCACCGCCACGTTCGAGACGCGCTACTGATGATCGCGCTGGCGCTGCTCGGCGCCGCGACGATCGTGTCGTCCGCGCCGGAGGCGCTGGCGGTGACGGTCTATCGCGATCCCGGCCGCGGCCGCGACCGGCCGATGGACCTGCGCTTCCTGGGCGGCTTCGCGCTGGTGACGGAGACGCGGACCGTGATGCTGCCGGCCGGCGACAGCGAGATCCGGTTCGAGGGCGTGGCCGGCGGCATCGTGCCGGCCAGCGCGATCGTGGAGGGGCTGCCCGGCGGCGTGATCGAGAAGAATCGCGACGCCCGCCTGCTGTCGCCGGCCGCCCTGGTGGACGGCACGCTGGGCCGCCGCGTCACGCTCCGCCGCACGGACCGGACGAGCGGTGCCGTGCGCGAGGAGGAGGCGGAGATCGTCGCCGGCCCGGAAGGCGGCGTGGTGCTGCGGATGGCGACGGGCATCGTCACGCTCGGCTGCTCCGGCCTCGCCGAGAAGCCGGCCTATGGCGGCGTGCCGGCCGACCTCTCCGCCACACCAACGCTGAGCGTGCGGGTGCGCAGCCCACGCGCCGGCGCCGCGCGCGTGACGCTCTCCTATCTGAGCGGGGCGTTCGACTGGAGCGCCAGCTACGTCGCGACGATCGCGCCGGACGGCCGCACGCTGGACCTGTTCGCCTGGCTGACGCTCGCCAACGCCAATGCCGAGCGTTTCCCCGACGCGGCGACCCAGGCCGTGGCCGGGCGGCTGAACCGCGAGCGGGTGGAGCCGCTGCGCGCGGCGGCGGCGCGACTGTCTCTCACCTGCTATCCGCTCGGCACGACCACGTCGGACCTTCGATCGCCGGAGCCGCCGCCCGAGATGCGGGACCAGATCGTCCTCACCGCCAGGCGCGCCTTCGCCGCGCCGCCGGCGATTGTGCCCGCGGCGCCGCCGCCGCCACCGCCGCCGCCCCCTGAGGATCTCGGCGACCTGAAGCTCTATCGCGTGCCGCAGCGGGTGACGATCGCGTCGAACGGCCAGAAACAGGTGGCCCTGCTGGAGAAGAGCGGCATCCCGTTCGAGCGGGTCTATCGCATCCCCGCCTCGCCGGGGCAGAGCGTCGCCGGCCGGCCCGCGCGCATCCTGCTGCGCATGCGGAACGACGAGGCGAGCGGGCTGGGCTATCCGCTCCCCGCCGGCTCCACCTCGCTCTACGGGCGGCGCGGGGAGGAGCGGCTGCTCGCCGGCATCGGCACGATCGGCGACACCGCCAAGGGCGAGCGTTTCGCCATCGCCGCCGGCACCAGCCGCCAGGTGACGCTGGACCAGACGACAGGCGCGAACAGGCGCATGACCCTGACGGTGGCGAACGCCAACCCGTTTCCGGCGAACGTGGAGGTGCCGATCGGCTGGCCCGGCCAGCCGGACGCGACGCGGGCAAGCGCGCCGTTGCCGCGCATCGACGGCATCCAGACGTGGAAGGTGGCGCTGCCGGCGAACGGCACCGCCACCCTGAGCTTCACCTATCGCTGAACGGTCGCGGGCCGCTGTTTAAGGCAATGCCAAGAGCTTGCCTCGCGACTTTCGCCGTCATTCCAGCGAAGGCTGGAACCCATGTCTCTCACCTTCAAAGCCGTCTTTTGCGGTTGGAGAAACAGGCTCCAGCCTGCGCTGGAGCGACGGGAGGGAACTACGAAGCGCCGCGCCCCTAGCTGAACGTCAGCCCTGGTTGGCGTCGGCCGACTCGAACAGCCTGGCCCAGCGCTTCGGCTCGCGGCCTTCGCGCAGGCGGCGGTGATAGGCGTCGGAGGCGAGGAGCGGCATCACCGATCCGGCCTCGGCGAACACCATCTGCTCGATGCCGGTGTTCACCTTGCCCCAGCTCGCCGCCTCCTGCAGCGTGGAGGAGGAGCAGGCGCCGTCGCGCACGTCCGCCACCGTGATCTGCACGGCATATTTGTGCACCTCGACATCCTCGTGGCCCAGGATCTCGGCGCAGACGACCGTGTCCTGGATGAAGTTCTTCGGCACGCCGCCGCCGATCATCAGCAGGCCGGTGGTGCCGGCCTTGATCTTGATGTCGGTCAGCTCGCGGAAATCGGCGATGGCGTCCAGCACCATGTAGGGGCGGCCGGCCTTCATGTTGTCGACCTGATGCTTGACCAGGCCGAAGCCGGCGGACGAGTCGACGAAGGCCGGGCAGAAGATCGGCACGTCATGCTCGTAGGCGAGCTTGACGAGGCTGTTCTCCTTCTTGCCGTGCTCGACCAGATACTTGCCCATCTCGCGGATGAAGGCGCGGCTGGAATAGGGCTTCGGCTCCAGCGCGTTGGCGATCTTGTTGATCGTGAAGTCGCAGTCCTGCAGCTGCTCCTCGTCGATATAGGTATCGTAGATGCGATCGATGTAGAGCGAGCGGAGCGTGTCGTCGTCCGGCACCTCCAGCGCCTGATAATGTTTGTGGCCGAGCCCCTCGAAGAAATCCATGTCGACGATCGACGCACCCGTCGCGACGACGACGTCGACCATGTTCGAGCGGACGAGTTCGGCATACAGGTCCATGCAGCCGCCGGCCGAGGTGGAGCCGGCGATCACCAGCACCACCGTGCAGTCCGGATCGGCCAGCATCTGGTTGTAGATGCCGGTGGCGCGGGCGAGATCGCGGCTGGTGAAGCTCATCTTGCCCATCGCCTCGACGATCGGGCGCGCGTCGAACGAGCGGATGTCGATATGCTCGACCTGGGTGGAGAGCAGTTCCGCCTTGCGGGTGTCGTTGATGCCGGCTTCGGCGGGGGTCGCGTCGGTCATGGATGCTCTCCGGAATACAAATGAAAAGCGGCGCCGTCCCGCGGGGGCGGGGCGACGCCGCAGTGCTTCGGCAGCTTTACAGCTTGATGACGTTCGACGGAACCGCCACCGGCTCGGCCGCCACATACACGCTCGCCATCGGCTCGTCGGCCACGATCACGCTCTCGCCGGCGGTGAAGCCGTTGAAGCCGGTGCGCATCGCGCAGCCATAGGCGCCCAGCATGCCGATCTCGATATAGTCGCCCGCATGCACGTCGGCCGGCAGCAGGAACGGGCCGGCCATGTGATCCATGTCGTCGCAGGTCGGGCCGTAGAAGCTGAACGGCATGTCCCGCACCTCGCTTTCCGGCTCGCGCAGCAGGGTCGTCGGGAAACGCCAGCCGACATGCGCCGCATCGAACAGGGCGCCATAGGCGCCGTCGTTGATGTAGAGCTCGTCGCCGCGGCGCTTCTCCACGCGCACCAGCAGGCTGGCATATTCGGCGCAGAGCGCCCGGCCCGGCTCGCACCAGAGCTCCGCCGAATAGCTGATCGGCAGGCTCTCGAACGTGTCGTGGATGGCGCGGAAATAGCTCTCCAGCGGCGGCGGCTCCATGCCCGGATAGATGGACGGGAAGCCCCCGCCGACATCGATCACGTCCACCGTGACGCCCGCCTCGACGATCGCCTGGCGCACGCGCGCCATCGCCTGTACATAGGCTTGCGGGCTCATCGCCTGGCTGCCGACGTGGAAGCAGATGCCCAGCGCGTCGGCCACCTGGCGGGTGGCCATCAGCACGTCCCGCGCCTCGCGCGCGTCGACGCCGAACTTGGAGGCGAGGCTCAGCTTCGACATCTCGGACGAGACGCGCATGCGGACGCACAGCGTGAGATCGGTCGCGCCACCGGTGGCGCGGACGATCTTCTCCAGCTCCTCCACCGTGTCGAGCGAGAAGGTGCGGACGCCGTGCGTGATACGCCTCGGCGATCGCCTCCTCGGCCTTCACTTCGGGTGCATGAAGCACAGGGTGGCGCCCGGCAGCGTCGACGCGACCAGCCGCACCTCGGCGATCGAGGCGACGTCGAAGTGCGTGATGCCGCTCTCCCACAGGATCTTCAGCAGATCCGGCGAGGGATTCGCCTTCACGGCGTACATCGACTTGCCCTTGAACTTCTCCACGAAGAAGCGGGCAGCCCGACGCGCGGCGTGCGGACGAAGCAGCGTTACCGGCTGGACCGGGCACAGCTTGGCGATGTCGATGCCGCGAACGGCGGTCGATTGGGCGGTCGCTAGCCCCAGCGCGCTATGATGCTTGTGCAATTCAAGGGACCTCCAGGAGCGTCAGTTGGCAAGAAAGCTGCCTTGCGGTGGAAGTCCCATGGGGCAGCGGGAGCGCGATATAGGAAGAGCCATCCCCCCTGTAAAGTTGCAATTATGTGTCACACGTTTGTCTTATAACGCAGGTGACTTCCATCGCGCCGAACGCGGCGGTTTGAACGATGAGCCGAGCCGCGCCGGCGCGCAAGCGGGGTGACGCGGCCGCGCCCGGCGCGGCATGCACGAATGCGACGGACCGAGCGCGAATCGGTCCGTCGCCGCCCGGCCCACGCTCCGATTCGCCCGAGGATCCGCCCATGACGACGCGCACCGAGACCGACAGCTTCGGACCCATCGCGGTTCCCGCCGACGCCTATTGGGGCGCGCAGACCCAGCGTTCGATCGAGAACTTCCCGTTCGGCGCCACGGAGCGGATGCCGCTGGGCATCGTCCACGCGCTGGCGGTGGTGAAGCGGGCCGCGGCGCGGGTGAACCGCCGCCATGGCCTCGATTCGACGATCGCCGACGCGATCGAGGCGGCGGCCACGGCGGTGGCGGCAGGCGCGCATGACGACCAGTTCCCGCTCGTCATCTGGCAGACCGGCTCCGGCACGCAATCGAACATGAACGTGAACGAGGTGATCGCCGGCATCGCCAACGAGTCGCTGGCCGGCACGCGCGGCGGCAAGGCGCCGGTGCATCCGAACGACCATGTCAACATGGCGCAATCCTCGAACGACACCTTTCCCACCGCCCTCCACATCGCCTGTGCGCTCGCCGCCACGCGATCGCTGCTGCCGGCGCTGGAGGGCCTGCGCGCCGCGCTGGAGGCCAAGGCGCGGAGCTGGAACGACATCGTCAAGATCGGCCGCACCCATCTGCAGGATGCGACGCCGCTGACGCTGGGGCAGGAATTCTCCGGCTACGTCGCCCAGCTGCACCGCTGCAAGGTGCGGATCGAGCCTGCCGTCAGCCACGGCATGCTGCTGCTGGCGCAGGGCGGCACCGCCGTGGGCACCGGCCTGAACGCCCCCGCCGGCTTCGCCGGGGACGTGGCGGCGGAGATCGCGGCGATCACCGGGCTGCCGTTCGCCTCCGCGCCGAATACGTTCGAGGCGCTCGCCTCCAACGATCCGCTCGTCCATCTCTCCGGCACGCTCGGCACGCTCGCCGTGGCGCTCACCAAGATCGCCAACGACATCCGCCTGCTCGGCTCCGGCCCGCGCTGCGGCCTGGGCGAGCTGCGCCTGCCGGAGAACGAGCCCGGCAGCTCGATCATGCCCGGCAAGGTGAATCCCACCCAGTGCGAGATGCTGACGATGGTGGCGGCGCAGGTGATCGGCAACCACCAGGCGGTGACGGTCGGGGGGATGCAGGGCCACCTGGAATTGAACGTGTTCAAGCCGATGATCGGCGCGGCCGTGCTGCGATCGATCGACCTGCTGGCGGTGGCGATGGAGAGCTTCCGCCTGCGCGCGGTGGACGGGCTGGAGCCGTACCGCGAGCGCATCGCCACTCTGCTCGATCGATCGCTGATGCTGGTGACGGCGCTGGCGCCCGAGATCGGCTACGACGCCGCCGCGAAAATCGCCAAGCACGCCCATGCCGAAGGGCTGACCCTGAAGGAAGCCGGCCTCGCGCTGGGGCTGGTGGACGAGGCCACGTTCGACCGCGTGGTGCGCCCGCAGGCGATGCTGGGGATGTGATGGGCTCGCCGGGAACCGAACCCCGGTCTGCCGCGCTCCTGCCTGCGACTATCGGCGAAAGGATATCCCATGATCGGCAAGGTGATCGGCGCACTTCTCGGCCGCGAGATCGATCGGCGGGACGGCAGCGGCGGCGCGAAGGGCGCGCTGCTGGGCGCGGCGGCGGCGGGCGCGCTGCGGCGCACCGGGCCGCTGGGGCTGGCGCTGGCCGGCGGCTATGTCGCCAAGAAGGTGCTGGATCGGCGTCGCGCGGCGCGCCGCCGCGTCGTCTGAACCGACGGATCGGCGGCTGCCGTCACGGGACGTTGACGCGCAGGGGGCACAGGGGCCAATAGCCCATGCCCCACAAAGCCCTCCCCCGCCGCGGCCTGCTGTTCGTCCTCTCCTCGCCCTCCGGCGCGGGCAAGTCGACCATCGCGCGGATGCTGCTTGAGGGCGATCCGACGCTGGAAATGTCGATCTCCGCCACCACGCGCCCGATTCGCGGCGATGAGGTGGACGGCGTGCACTACCACTTCGTCAGTCTCGATCGCTTCCGCGAGATGCGCGAGGAGGGCGCCTTCCTGGAGTGGGCGCACGTGCTGGGCAATCGCTACGGCACGCCGCGCGCGCCCGTCGAGCGTATGCTGGACGAGGGCCGCGACGTGCTGTTCGACATCGACTGGCAGGGCGCGCAGCAGCTTCACCAGCAGCTGGGCGGGGACACCGTGCGGGTGTTCATCCTGCCGCCCTCGGTCGAGGAGCTCGGCCGGCGCCTGTCGTCGCGCGGCACCGACAGCGCGGAGGTGGTCGCCGCCCGCATGAGCCGCGCCGCCAGCGAGATCAGCCACTGGGACGGCTACGACTATGTCCTGATCAACGACGACGTGCAGGCGTGCATCGCGGAGGTGCGCGCGATCCTGACGGCGGAGCGGCTGAAGCGCAGCCGCCAGATCGGCCTGATCGGCTTCACCCGCAAGCTGATGGCGAGCGGCGCGCCGGCCAACTGACCCGCGCCGCCGGCGGGCGCACCCTCCGCCCGGTCGAACGTCAAGGACCGGGCGCAGGAGGGGCGATCATGGGCGGCAGGCTGGCGGGTGCGAAGACGATCGTGGGCGGACTGGTCGGCGGGCTGACCCTGTTCGTCGTCGGCTTCCTGTTCTGGGCGACGCCGCTGAGCGCGCTCGCTTATTCCAGCGTGGACGATGCCACCAACGCGCAGCTGCAGGCGGCGCTGGCGCAGGGGCTGACGCGGAGCGGCACCGGCACCTACATGATCCCGTGGCCGGCTACGGACCGGGGCACCGTGCTGTTCGGCCAGGGGCCGGTGGCGACGATCCACTTCAACATATCGGGCTTTCCCATCGCCGATCCGGGCGCGATCGTCTCCGGGCTGATCCTGGCGCTCATCACCGGCCTGATCCTCGCCATCGGCCTCAGCTTCGCCGGCCCGCGTACCTTCGGCGAGCGGGCGCGCGTGATCGTGCTGCTGTCGCTGGCGATCACCCTGTACCTCTCGCTCTCCAACCCGATCTTCAACCATCATGGCTGGGGTTACTGGATCTACAGCTTCATCGCCGGCGCCGCCGGCTTCTCCGCCGCCGGCCTGGTGATCGCCCGCTGGTTCCTGCCGAACGCGGCGGTGGCCGAGGTGACGACGGGGACGCGGCACTAGGCGGCTGCGTTACCGCAGAGGCGGAGCGGCGCTTCCGTCAGGCGGAACGCCCGCTCAGTCGGCGAAGGGGTCGCGCACCAGGATGGTGTCGTCGCGCTCCGGGCTGGTGGAGACGAGCGCGACCGGGCAGCGGATCAGCTCCTCCACCCGGCGGATATACTTGATCGCCTGCGCCGGCAGGTCGGCCCAGCTGCGCGCGCCGGCGGTGGACTCGCTCCAGCCCTCGATCGTCTCGTACACCGGCACGGCGCGGGCCTGGTCCTGCGGGTGCGGCGGCAGATAGTCGAACGGGCGGCCGTCCACCGTGTAGCCGGTGCAGATCCTCAGTTCGTCGAAGCCGTCCAGCACGTCCAGCTTAGTCAGCGCGATGCCGGTGATGCCGGAGACGGCGGCGGACTGGCGCACCAGCACCGCATCGAACCAGCCGCAGCGCCGCTTGCGCCCGGTGACGGTGCCGAACTCGTGCCCCCGCTCGCCCAGCCGCTGGCCGATCGCGTCCTCCAGCTCGGTGGGGAAGGGGCCGGAGCCGACGCGCGTGGTGTAGGCCTTGACGATGCCGAGCACGAAGCCGGCCGCCGATGGGCCGAGGCCCGAGCCGCCGGCGGCGGTGCCGGCGATCGTGTTGGACGAGGTGACGAACGGATAGGTGCCGTGATCGACGTCGAGCAGCACGCCCTGCGCGCCTTCGAACAGGATGCGGTCGCCGCGCCGCCGCGCCTCGTTCAGGGTGAGCCACACCGGCCTGGCATAAGGCAGGATGAAGTCCGCGATCTCGCGCAGGCCCGCCACGATCTCGTCGCGATCGATCGGCGCCTCGCCGAAGCCGGCGCGCAGGGCGTCGTGGTGGGCGCAGAGCCGATCGAGCTGCGGCGCGAGATCGTCGAGATGGGCGAGATCGCACACGCGGATCGCCCGCCGCCCCACCTTGTCCTCATAGGCCGGGCCGATGCCGCGGCGGGTGGTGCCGATCTTGCCGGCGCCGCTCGCATCCTCGCGCAGTCCGTCCAGATCGCGGTGGAACGGCAGGATCAGCGGGCACGTCTCGGCGATGTGCAGGTTATCGGGCGTAATCGTCACGCCCTGCGCGGCGAGCTTCGCCACCTCGTCGCGGAAGTGCCACGGGTCGAGCACGACGCCGTTGCCGATCACCGAGAGGGTGCCGCGCACGATGCCGGAGGGCAGCAGGCTGAGCTTGTAGGTCGTGCCGCCCACCACCAGCGTGTGCCCGGCATTGTGCCCGCCCTGGAAGCGCACGACGACGTCGGCCCGCTCGGCCAGCCAGTCGACGATCTTGCCCTTGCCTTCATCGCCCCACTGGGCGCCGATGACGGTGACGTTGGCCATGATGGTTCCTTGCAGCAGATCCTTGTCCCGAGCGAAGACGAGGGGCCGGCCGAGCGTCGCCGAGGCCGTCTTCTCGGCTGCGCTCGAAGGCGTGTCTCGACTTCGCTCGACACAAGGGAGTTTGGGATGCCCTAGATCGGTTCCGGCGCCCCGCCAACCAGCCGGTGCGTACAGCCGAGCGCGGCGGCGTCGTCGCCATCGGCCAGCGCCGCCACCGTCGTCCAGCCGTCCGCGCGCAGGCGGGCGGCGGCGGCGGGGGCGGTGCCGGGCGGCAGGAAGATGCGGCGGCGCGGCTCCTGCCCCAGTCCGGCATCCACCAGCGGATCGATGAACAGGGAGAAGCCGATCGCCGCCTCCTCCATGCCATCGGCGTGGACGACGGTGTAGCTGCCGCCGCGCCCCACCTCGCCGGAGAGACCGTCGCCGAACAGCGAGAAGCCGATCCAGCTCTGATATTCGAAGCCGTGGCGCTCGGTCGGGTCCAGCGTCAGCGCCACGCGATCGCGGAAGGCGTCGGCGATCGCGGCGATGCCGTCCAGCCGGGAGGAGAGGGCGGCGGCGCCCGGCACGGCGCGCAGGCCGGCCATCGCGCGATCCAGCGGACCGGCGGCGGCGATGAACGGCAGGTAGGCGTCCGCGCCGAGCGCGGCGAGACCGCCGGCATCCTTGGCGTCCAGCGTGGCGCGCACCGCATCGATGCGGCCGGCCGGCAGCGGCAGCGGCCCGGCGGCCATCGTCTCGACCAGATCGGGCAGGGTGAGATCGATCGTGATGCCGCGCACGCCCGCCGTCTCCAGCGCCTCGATCGCAACGTCCAGCAGTTCGATCGCGGCGGCCACGGTGTCGCTGCCGATCAGCTCGGCGCCGGCCTGGATCAGCTCGCGCTCCGGCCGCAGCTGGGTGGCGCGCAGCTTCAGCACCGGCCCGCCATAGGCCAGCCGCAGCGGCCGCGCGCGGTGGCGCATGCGGGTGGCGGCGATGCGGCCGATCTGCGCGGTGATGTCCGGCCGCAGCGCCAGCGTGCGCTGCGAGACGGGATCGACGAAGCGCAGCAGATCCTGCGCGCGGGCCGATTTCAGCCGGCCGACCAGCCCCTCCTCGAACTCCGCGAGCGGCGGGGCGACGCGATCATAGCCGTGCCGCCCGATCGCCACGATCACGCGATGCAGCAGCCGCGACGCCGCCTCCGCCTGCGGCGGCAACCGATCGCGCAGACCGACGGGGAGGAGGGCGGACATGGTCATGGTCGATAACTCGGTCTTGGGCGGGCCGCTCTTCCCGAAGAGCCATCGAGCGAAGTCGAAGCAGCATCTCGAAAGATTCTTCGAGACGGGTCTTCGCCTTCGCTCAGCCCTCCTCAGGATGAGCGGAACGGTGCCGCAGCGCTCTAGCGCGGTTGGCCCGCCATGCCAGCCTAAAGCGACGCGGCGGACCAAGCCGTCAGAACTTCAGCGCCTTCACGCTCCGCACGCCCGGCAGCTGGCAGATCTGCCACACCAGCGGCTCCTCAACCGGCGTGTCGATCGAGAGCAGCAGCACCGCCTCGCCGCCCGCGGCGCGGCGGCCGAGGTGGAAGGTGCCGATGTTCACGTCCGCGGCGCCCAGGCTGGTGCCCAGGCGGCCGATGAAGCCCGGCGCATCCTCGTTCACCACGTACAGCATGCGGCCGGCGAGATCCGCCTCCACCTTCACGCCGAAGATCTCGACGAGGCGCGGCTCCGAATTGGCGAACAGCGTGCCCGCGACCGACTTCTCGCCCGCCGGCGTCGTCACCGATACGCGGACGAGGGTGTGATAGTCGCCCTCGCGATCGTGCCGCACCTCGCGCACGTCCAGCCCGCGCTCGCGAGCGAGGAAGGGCGCGTTGACCATGTTCACCGTATCCGAATAGACGCCCATCAGGCCGGAGAGGACGGCGCCGGTGATCGGCTTCTGGTTCAGCTCGGCGGCAGCACCCTCCACCTCGATCGCGACGGCCTTGATGTTGTCGCCCTCCAGCTGGCCGACCAGCGCGCCCAGCCGCTCGGCCAGCGCCATGTACGGCTTCAGCTTCGGCGCCTCCTCGGCCGAGAGCGACGGCACGTTGAGCGCGTTGGTGACGCCTCCGGACATCAGATAGTCGGCCATCTGCTCGGCCACCTGGATCGCCACGTTCACCTGCGCCTCGTTGGTGGAGGCGCCCAGGTGCGGCGTGGAGATGAAGTTCGGCGTGCCGAACAGCGGGCTCTGCTTGGCCGGCTCCTCGACGAACACGTCGAGCGCGGCGCCGGCGACGTGGCCGCTGTCCAGCGCCGCCTTCAGCGCCGCCTCGTCGATCAGGCCGCCGCGCGCGCAGTTGACGATGCGCACGCCCTTCTTCGCCTTGGCGATATTCTCGGCCGAGAGGATGTTGCGGGTGCTGTCCGTCAGCGGCGTGTGCAGGGTGATGAAGTCGGCGCGGGCCAGCAGCTCGTCCAGCGTCACCTTCTCCACGCCCATCTCCACGGCACGCTCGGGGGTGAGGAAGGGATCGTAGGCGACCACCTTCATCTTCAGCCCCAGCGCGCGATCGGCGACGATCGAGCCGATATTGCCCGCGCCGATCAGGCCCAGCGTCTTGGACGTGACCTCCACGCCCATGAAGCGGTTCTTCTCCCACTTGCCGGCCTGGGTGGAGCGGTCCGCCTCCGGCAGGTCGCGGGCGAGGGCGAACATCAGCGCGATCGCATGCTCGGCGGTGGTGATCGAATTGCCGAACGGCGTGTTCATCACCACCACGCCCTTGGCCGAGGCGGCGGGGATGTCGACATTGTCGACGCCGATGCCGGCGCGGCCGACCACCTTCAGGTTGGTCGCGGCGGCGAGCACCTCCTTCGTCACCTTGGTGGCGGATCGGATGGCGAGGCCGTCATAGTCGCCGATCATCGCGATCAGCTCGTCCCGGGTCTTGCCGGTGATCTCGTCCACCTCCACGCCGCGTTCGCGGAAGATCTGGGCGGCGCGGGGGTCCATCTTGTCGGAAATGAGGACTTTGGGCATGGGTCTTGATCCTTGGCGTCATCTGCCAGCCAGCGCACTCGTCCGTCGTTCTGACCATGTCTCAGGATCCATGCGCGACGTGGCGGCGAACCGTCCGGTCGCGGGTGTCGCGCATGGATGCCGAACCACGTTCAGCATGACGATCAAGGAGATGTCTGGAGGTCTGTGAGAAGCAGGCGAGGGCGAGGCGACAGCCTACTGGCCGCGGGCGGAGTGCCAGGCCCATTCGAGCCAGGGGCCAAGCGCCTCGATGTCGGCCGCCTCTACGGTCGCGCCGCACCAGATGCGCAGGCCAGGCGGGGCATCGCGATAGCCGCCAACGTCGTAGGCGGCGTCCTCGCCTTCCAGCAGCGCGGTCATCTTCTTCACGAGCGCGTTCTGCGCCTCGTCGTCCATGCCGGCGACCGCCGCGTCGGCGAACTTGAGGCAGACGCTGGTGTTCGAGCGGGAGGCGGGATCGCTGGCGAGATGATCGAGCCACGGCGTCCGCTGGACGAACTCGTCCAGCGCCGCGGCATTGGCGTCCGCCCGCGCGATCATGCCGGAGAGGCCGCCCACGCCGCGCGCCCACTCCAGGGTCCAGATATAGTCCTCGACCGCCAGCATCGAGGGCGTGTTGATCGTCTCGCCCTTGAAGATGCCCTCGATCAGCTTGCCCTTGGAGGTGAGCCGGAAGACCTTGGGCAGCGGCCGATCCGGCACATAGCTTTCAAGCCGCTCCACTGCGCGCGGGCCGAGGATCAGCACGCCGTGGCCGCCCTCGCCGCCCAGCGCCTTCTGCCAGGAGAAGGTGGCGACATCCAGCTTAGGCCACGGCAGATCCTGCGCGAAGGCGCCGGACGTGGCATCGGCGAAGGTCAGGCCGGCGCGATCGTCGGCGATCCAGTCCCCGTTCGGCACGCGCACGCCGCTGGTGGTGCCGTTCCAGGTGAAGCACACGTCGTGCGACGGATCGATCGCGGCGAGATCGGGCAGCGCGCCATAGGGCGCCTTCACCACCGTCGGCTCCAGCTTCAGCTGCTTCAGCGCGTCCGTCACCCAGCCTTCGCCGAAGCTCTCCCACGCGGCCATGGTGACGGGGCGGGCGCCCAGCATCGTCCACATCGCCATCTCGAACGCGCCGGTGTCGGAACCGGGGACGATGCCGATGCGGTGCGTATCCGGCACGCGCAGGATCTGGCGGGTGAGATCGATCGCGTAGGTCAGCCGGCTCTTGCCGAGCTTGGAGCGGTGCGAGCGGCCGAGCGAGCCGAGGGCGAGATGCTCCGGCCCCCATCCGGGCGGCTTGGCGCAGGGGCCGGACGAGAAATGCGGACGAGCCGGCTTGACGCCGGGGCGGGGAAAATCAGTCATGGTCTCTCCTCACAGAGAGCGCGCGCCGCGTTGGGGCGGCGTGGCCCGCCGGCGCTCATAGACGGGCCGGGCGGGGTGTCAACGCGAATGTCGGAGCTGGGCGTCGCCATGCGGCGCGGCGGGCCGGGCGTGCGACGCCCCGCTCTTGTCCATCGCCGCCGGTCGCCCGATAGACGGGGCGTGCGAACGCTCCCTCCAGCCGCCGCCCGAACCGGGGCAGGGATCGATGCCGGCCTGCGCCGGCGCGGCGGGTGATGGCCGGCAGGGGCATGGATGCCGGCCGGCGCCAGCCTGCCGAGGGCGCGGGGCGGCAGGCGTCGCGCTGGGCGGGCGCGCTGCTGTTCCTGCTCGCCGCGTGCGTGCCGGTGGCCGATCGTCGCCCGCCCGCGCGCCGCGCCGCACCCTCGCCGCCGGTGTCGGCCGGCGGCGCCGAGGATCCGCGGGCGTTGCGGCAATGCTATGCCGATCTCGGCCGGCAGGGCGCCAGCTATCAGGCGCTGCCGGATCGGGTGATGGGCGGCGGCTGCTCGGCGATCGGCACGGTGAAGCTCGTCAGGATCGGCATCCCAACGACCAATCTGGGCGCGATGCGCTGCCGCCTGGCCGAACGCTTCGTCGCGTGGACCAACGAGGCGCTGCAGACCGCCGCCAGCGCCTGGCTGGATTCGCGGGTGGTGAAGATCGAGAGCTTCGGCACCTATGCCTGCCGCCCGGTGAACAACCAGGCGGGCAATCGCCTGTCGGAGCACGGGACGTCCAACGCCGTGGACATCTCCGCCTTCGTGCTGGCGAGCGGCCGGCGGATCACCGTGCTGGGCGACTGGAACGGGCCGGACGAGAATGCCCGCAACTTCCTGCGCGCCGTGCACAAGGCGGCGTGCCGTCGCTTCTCGGTGGTGCTGGGGCCGGATGCGAACGCCCTGCATCGCGATCACCTGCATTTCGACATGGGCCGGGGCTCATATTGCCGCTAAGGCGCCCCGCCTGATTCTCCCGCGAAACCGATCGAGCCCGCATGACCGACCCAGATGTTCCCCAGCGCGTCTTCCCGCCCGCCAAGGCCGATGCCGCCAGCGCCCGCGCCGTGGCGCCGAGCCCGCAGACGGTGGACCCGGCCTATGCGCTGGCCTTTCAGGACATGGACTTCCTGCTGCGCGAGGATCTGCGCCCGGTGCGCTTCCAGCTGGAGCTGATGAAGCCGGAGGTGCTGCTGAACGAGGCGCGCATCCGCTCCACCTTCGTCTTCTACGGCTCCGCCCGCATCCCCGCGCCGGAACGGGCGGACATGATGGTGGACGCAGCCGTCACCGATACGCAGCGCGGGATCGCCGAGCGGCTGCGCGCCAAGGCCCGCTACTATGACGAGGCCCGCGCCCTGGCCGCCCTGGCCAGCGGCACGCCGGTGGATGAGGAGGGCTGGCGCCAGTTCGTCGTCTGCTCCGGCGGCGGCCCCTCGATCATGGAGGCGGCCAATCGCGGCGCGGCCGATGTCGGCGCCGAATCGATCGGCCTGAACATCACGCTCAGCCACGAGCAGGCGCCGAACCCCTATGTCACCCCGTCTTTGTCGTTCCAGTTCCACTATTTCGCGCTGCGCAAGATGCACTTCCTGCTGCGGGCGCGGGCGGTGGCGGTGTTCCCCGGCGGCTTCGGCACGTTCGACGAGATGTTCGAGCTGCTGACCCTGGTGCAGACCGGCAAGATGGCCGCCCTGCCGATCCTGCTGTTCGGCCGCGACTTCTGGCAGCGGGTGGTCGATTTCGACGAACTGGTGGCGGAGGGCGTCGTCTCGCCGAACGACCTGTCGCTGATCCAGTTCGTGGAGACGGCCGAGGAGGCGTGGGACCATGTCCGCGACTATTGGCAGCTGCCCAAGGCCGGATGATGCCCATGACAAGACGCCTGATCTCCAGCGGCTCCCCCTTCGAACGGCAGGTCGGCTATTCCCGCGCGGTGGTGCAGGGCGACTGGTGCTTCGTCGCCGGCACCACGGGCTATGATCCGGAGACGCGGATCATGCCGGAGCAGGCGGCCGATCAGGCGCGCAACGCGCTGAAGGTGATCGCCGCCGCGCTGGACGAGGCCGGCTTCGCCCTCGCCGACGTGGTGCGCGCCACCTATTATTTCACCGACGCCGCCTGCTGGGACGAGGTCGGCCCGGTGCTGGGCGAGGCCTTCGGCGAGATCCGCCCGGCCGCGACGGCGCTGATCGCCGGCCTGGTCAAACCCGAGATGAAGGTGGAAATCGAGGTGACGGCCCTGCGCCGCGGCGCCGGCTGATCGCTACATCTTCAACGCCGCGCGCAGGAACAGGTCCGATCGCCTGAGCATGTCGGCGCGTACGGCGCTGTCGTCCAGTTGGTGATCGAGCGTCCTGTACGTCACGAGCTCGCTGCGGGCGCCGGCCGCCTTCAATGCCTTGTCCATCGCCCGGCTCTCGGCCACGCCGACGTTGGTGTCCTTCTCTCCGTGGAACATCAGCACCGGCGCCTTGATCTCCTCCGCGCGGCGCAACGGCGAGCCTTCGGCGATATGCGGGCCCGTGCCGATATAGGTTTGCATTATACGAGCATTGGTGAACCCCTCCGCCTCGCGCTTCAGCATCGCGAGGTCCGTGACCGGCGCGATGGCGACGATCGCCTTGAACAGGCCGGGGTCGACGGCGCCCGATTGCAGCGCCGCATAGCCGCCATAGGATCAGCCGACTATCGCCAACCGGGCAGGATCGGCAGTGCCCTCGCGCACCAGCCAACGGCCGGCATCGGTCACGTCGCCGATCGCCACCTTCCAGGAGCGGAAGCCGTTGTCGACGAACCACTGATCGCCGTAGCCCGTCGAGCCGCGAAAGTTCGGCTGGAGCACGGCATAGCCGCGGGCGGCGAAGAACTGGGCAAGCCAGTCGAAGCCCCACTCGTCCCGCGCGGCCGGGCCGCCGTGCGGCATCACGATCGCCGGCAGACCCTTGGCCGTCGCACCCACGGGGAGAGTGAGGTAGGCCGGCACCATCGTGCCGTCTCCGGCGGGAAAGCTGACGGCGCGAACCGGCGCCAGCGTCTCTCCTTCCAGGCCGGGGCGCTCCAGCAGGATCGGGTTCATCGCCCTGGCTGCGCGATCCAGCACGTAGTAGCCGCCCGGATTCACATCACTGCCCGCGCGCAGCAGCAGCCTGTTCTCGTCCGCGCTGGCACCGACGAAGCTGATGAGCGGCAGGCCGGGCACTGCCTTGGCGAGCGATCGGGAAAGCTTTGCGTAGGCATCGTCGAAGAAGATCGTCTGGCGTCGATCGGTGACATAGCTGGCGCCGATCACGCGGGCGGATCGACCAACCTGGATCACATCGTCCACATCGACCTGCGGATTGGCATAGACCAGTGCCGTCGTCGCCTTGCCGTCGAGGCTCATGCGGTAGAGCGCCAGGCGGCCGTTTAGCCGGTGAAGTGCGTAGGCGACATTCAGCCCGGCATCCACCGCGATCGGCTGCCAGCCGGTGCGGCTCACGTCGTCGCTGGTCAGCTTGCGCCACTGACCTTTGCCGTCGGGGTCGCGGTAGAAATAGTCGGTCGTCCCGGTGAGCATTCCGGCGGCGTTGTTCTGGTTGATCCACATGATGCGCACGTCGCCGCGGCCATCGGCGATATAGCCTGCGGCATTGGTGCGCGGCTGCTCCACCCGCGCTGTCTGCAGCGTCCGCGTATTGACGAGTTCGACGCCCAGGCCGCCACGGTCGCTCCTGATGTGCGATCCAGTTGTGATTTCCGGCACGAAATCGCGCTCCATCAGCACGCTGCCGTCCTTCCCTGCCATCCAGTCGATGACGCGGCCGTCATGTTGCGAGATGCGCGTGGTGTCTCCAGAGGAGCGCCGCGCCAGCGGCAGCTGGCGTTTGCCGTCGCTATCCATTCCGAACATGCGGCTGAACGATATGCCCTCCAGGTCGCCGCGCTGACGGCAGACGAGGCGATCGGACGCCGACCAGCCGCAGCTCGTCAGCTTCATCGGCACGCCGCTGCTGGTGGCGATCGGCTTGGCTTCGCCCTGGATCGGGGCGACCAGCACGGCGTTGCCGGGGCCGGTAGTGGGCGCGATGATCGCCACCTTGTCGCCATCTGGCGAGAGGCTGATCTGTTCTACCGAGGGTCGCGCGCCGAACAACGCCGCGGCCTTGTCCAGCGGGATCTCGGCACTCGCGCCGCTTGCCGTCGCGATCGCCGCGATCAGCAGCCGATGCCCGCGTCCCCGTTTCCGCATCGATCCCCCCTGTCCCCTGATGGTGGCTTGCTGGCATGGATCGTGGCTGGCGAAAAGCCCTGCGGGACGCTGATGTAGACTACCTGTTGTTGATGCGCGTACCGCCCTCCATCCTGCGCCGCGGCGCCGGCTGATCGCTTCCGTCGTTCAGAGTGACGCAGGAACCTCGTTTCCCGTGCCCCTCCTTTTGCGCGAGAAGGGCGTTCACCAGCGGGCGTCGACCCGCACGCGCCGGTCGGCGCGCGAGGCAGAGGAGGACGATCATGTCTTACGGAACCATTTTTCGGCGCGGCGTTTCGCTGGCGGCACTGCTGGCGGGCGGGGTGCTCGGCGTCGCCGCCTCGGCGCAGACGGCCGATCCGGCCTCGACCCAGGCCGAGACCCGCATGACCACGGCGCCGGCGCCCGTCTCCGCCGGCAAGCCGCCGCTCGCCCAGGCCGGCGTGGCGGGCACGGTGGACGCCAAGGGCGATGCCGGCAGCACCGCCACGGCGCAGATGACGCGCGACAACGGCGCGCCGATCGGCGAGAACCGCCATTCCAAGACGACCGGCGACACTGGCCCCGTGCTGCTGGAAGACAGCCAGCTGATCGAGAAGCTCGCCCGCTTCGATCGCGAGCGGGTGCCGGAGCGTGTGGTCCACGCGCGCGGCACGGGCGCCGGCGGCGTGTTCACCGCCACGGCCGATATGGGCGACATCACCAAGGCGTCGCTGTTCGTGGCCGGCAAGAAGACGCCGGTGTTCGTCCGCTTTTCCACCGTGATCCACCCGTCCGGTAGCCCGGAAGGCATGCGCGATCCGCGCGGCTTCGCGACGAAATTCTATACCGATCAGGGCAATTGGGATCTCGTCGGCAACAACCTGCCGATCTTCTTCATCCGCGACGCGATCCAGTTTCCGGACATGATCCACTCGCTGAAGCCGTCGCCTATCACCAACAAGCAGGATCCCAACCGCTTCTTCGACTTCTTCTCGGCCACGCCCGAATCGACCAACATGCTGACGCACGTCTATTCGAACCTCGGCACGCCGGCCTCGTACCGCACCATGGACGGCAACGGCGTCCACGCCTTCAAGCTGGTGAACGCCAAGGGCGAGACGATCTTCGCCAAGTTCCGCTGGATCAGCCGCCAGGGCATTCGCAACCTGAACGGCGCGCAGGTGGCGACGGCCACGTGGAACTATCTGACCGACGATCTCTACCAGGAGATCGGGCGCGGCAACTATCCGACCTGGGACCTGATGGTGCAGACCATGACCCCGGCCGAGTTCGCCAAGCTCGACTATAATCCGTTCGACGACACCAAGGAGTGGCTGGGCGTGCCGTTCCGCAAGATCGGCGAGATGACGCTGAACAAGGTGCCCGACAGCTTCTTCGAATATACCGAGCAGTCGGCCTTCGCCCCTTCGAACATGGTGCCCGGGATCGAGGCGTCGCCGGATCGCATGCTGCAGGGGCGGCTGTTCTCCTATGCCGATACCCAGCGTTATCGCGTCGGCGCCAACGTGCAGCAGCTGCCGGTCAACCGGCCGCTGGTGGCGGTGACGAACAACAACCAGTTCGGCCAGCTCGATCAGGCGGAGCGCAAGAGCGACGTCAACTACTTCCCGGCGGCCACGGCGGCGAAGGCCACGGCGGACCAGTATCGCCAGTCGACCTACGAGGTGTCGGGGCTGGTGGATGCCAAGCCGATCGCGAAGACCGACAACTTCGCGCAGGCCGGCGCCTTCTACCGGGCACTGAAGCCGCAGGACAAGGCGGACCTCGTCAAGAACCTGGCCGGCGACCTGAACGTCGTCACCTCCGCGCGGACCAAGACGATCATGGTCAGCTACTTCACGCAGGCGGACCGGGATTTCGGCACGCGGCTGGCCAAGGCGGTGAACGTGCCGATGGCCGAGGTGAACAAGGCCATCGACGAGTATAAGGCCGCGAACCCGCAGCAGCAGGTCGCCTCGGCCAACTGACCCGCCAAGGGTCGCACCGGCCCGGCGCGCTTCCCCTCGCGCGCCGGGCCATTCGTGGGAGAGCCCGACATGCTCGCACTGATGATCGCGGCGGCCACGGCGGCCGCCGCGCCCGCTCTGCCGCCGCCCGCGCGCCGGCAGCAACTGCTGTTCGAGGCCGCGCGGCTGGGCCGCACCGATCTGATCGCGCCGCTGGCGGCGAGCGGGGTGGATGTGGACGCCCGCGATCCGCGCGGCTTCACCGCCCTGATCCTCGCCGCCTATAACGATCACCTCGATACCGTGGAGGCGCTGATCGCCGCCAAGGCCGATCCGTGCCTGCCGGATCGCGATCAGGGCAACACCGCGCAGATGGGCGTCGCCTTCAAGGGCTATGACCCGATCGCCGCGCGGCTGCTGCGCGCCGGGTGCGACGTGAACGCGCGCAACAAGGCCGGGCAGACGGCGCTGATGATGGCCGCCCTGTTCGGCCGCACCCGGCAGATCGAGATGCTGAAGGCCGCCGGCGCTGATGCGGGCGCGGTCGATCGCGCCGGCAACACGGCGGCATCGGTGGCGGCTGGGCAGGGGAATGACGCGGCGGTGCGGCAACTGGGTCGCTAAGATCCTTCCCCGCGCCGGCCGGGATCGGTTACACCGGCCGGATGTCCACCACCTACACCATCGACACCGCCACCAGCCGCGCCAACCCCACGCCCGCACCGATGAAGCGGATGACGGTGCCGGCGATCCGCGCCCGCAAGCAGAACGGCGTCACGGCCGAGCCGCTGGTGATGCTGACCGCCTACACCGTGCGCATGGCGCAGCTGCTCGATCCGCACTGCGACATCCTGCTGGTGGGCGATTCGCTGGGCCAGGTGATCTACGGCCTGCCTTCCACCGTGCCCGTCAGCATGGAGATGATGGCGGCCCACGGCGCCGCCGTCACGCGCGGCAGCTGGCACAGCCTGGTCGTGATCGACATGCCGTTCGGCAGCTACGAGGCCTCGCCCGAGCAGGCGTTCCTCAGCGCCGCGCGGCTGCTGAAGGAGACGGGCGCCGCCGCCGTGAAGCTGGAGGGCGGGCAGGCGATGGCGGCGACGATCGCCTTCCTGTCGGCGCGCGGCATCCCGGTGATGGCGCATGTCGGCCTCACCCCGCAGGCGGTGAACGCGCTGGGCGGCTATGGCGCGCGCGGCCGCAGCGAGGCGGAGGCGGGCAAGATCATGGCGGATGCGACGGCGGTGGCGGAGGCCGGCTGCTTCGCCATGGTGATCGAGGGCGTGCTGGAGCCGATCGCCACCGCCATCACCGCGGCGGTGGCCTGCCCGACGATCGGCATCGGCGCCTCGGCCGAGTGCGACGGGCAGGTGCTGGTGGTGGACGACATGCTCGGCATGTTCGATCGGGTGCCGCGCTTCGTGAAGAAATATGACGAGCTCGGCCAGCGCATCGCCGAGACGGCCGGCCGCTACGCCGCCGACGTGCGCGCGCGCACGTTTCCCACGGCGGATCAAACCTACCGGGCGAAGGGCTGAACCAGCTTTCGTTCAGGTCGGCCTGCGTCTAAGGGGGGCGATGCGCGGTCGCGCCCCGATGCCTGTGGAGATCATGCGTGGCCCTCACGCCCCAGAATGAAGAGACGTTCTTCCGCGAAGTGGACGAGGAGCTGCGGCGCGAGCAGCTCGGCAGTTTCTGGCGGCGTTATGGCCGCCTGGTGGCGGCTGCGGTGGTCGTCGGGCTCGTCGCCTTCGCCGGCTACCTCTATTGGCAGCATCGCCAGGCCGAGCAGGCGGGTCTCGCCGGTGAGCGCCTGAGCGGCGCCCTGCGCGACATCAGCGACAACAAGCGGCCGGCGGCGGAGCCGGTGCTGGCGCAGCTCTCGACCAGCGGGATCGACGGGTATCGCGCCACCGCCCGGCTCACCACCGCCGCGCTGGCGCTGGACAAGGGCGACGACAAGACGGCCGCCGCGCAATATGCCGCGATCGCCGGCGACGCCGGGCTGGCCAAACCGTTCCGCGATCTGGCGCTGATCCGGCAGACGGCGGTGGAGTATGACAGCCTGCCGCCCGCCACCGTGATCGCGCGGCTGCGGCCGCTGGCGGTTTCCGGCAATCCGTGGTTCGGCAGCGCCGGCGAGCTCGTCGGCCTCGCCTATCAGAAGATGGGCAAGAACGAGCTGGCCGGCCCGCTGTTCGCCGCGATGGCCAAGGACAAGGACGTGCCGGAGACGATCCGCACGCGGGCGATGCGGCTGGCGGGGCTGCTGGGGGTGGATGCGGTGGCGCAGCCGGCGGCGGCCGGCGCGATCCGGTCGGCTGGGGAATAAGCGGATGAAGCGTTTCGTGATCGGGCTGGCGCTCCTGGCGTCGCTCAGCGGTTGCAGCATCTTCGGCGGCGGCGGCGAGAAGAAGCCCAAGACGCCGGTGCTGGGCGAGCGGATGCCGGTGCTGAACGCCGAGACCGGCGCCGAGGTGGATCCCTCGCTGGCCGACACGCCGGTGGACCTGCCGGCCGGATCGATCAACGGCGACTGGACGCAGCCCGGCGGCAACGCCGCCAAATCGATGGGCAGCCTGGCGATCGGGCTGGAGCTGAAGCCCGCCTGGTCCGTGCGGATCGCCGGCAGCACCGCCAAGGAGCGGCTGGCCGCCTCCCCGGTCGTCTCCGGCGACACGGTGTACGTGATCGACGTGAACGCCGTCGTCCACGCCTTCCGCGTGGCGGACGGCAAGGAGGCGTGGGCCACCGCCACCGGGGCCGACGACAAGAGCAAGTCGTCCCGCTTCGGCGGCGGCGTCAGCTTCGACAATGGCCGGCTCTACGCCACCAACGGCGTCGGCGACGTGGCGGCGCTGGATGCGACCAGCGGCAGCATCCTGTGGAAGAAGCGGCCGGGCGGGCCGCTGCGCGGGGCGCCGACGATCGCCAACGACACGCTCTACGTCGTCAGCCAGGACAATCAGCTGTTCGCCCTGAAGGCCAGCGACGGCAGCACGCTGTGGAACGAGGCGGGCACGCTGGAGCTGGCCGGCGTGTTCGGCGTGGCCGCGCCCGCCGCCGCGCAGGGCACGGTGGTGGCCGGCTTCTCCTCCGGCGAGCTCAACGCCTACCGCTACGAGAATGGCCGCAGCGTGTGGCAGGATGCGCTCTCCCGCACCAGCATCTCCACCGCCGTCGCCAGCCTCTCCGACATCGACGCCGATCCGGTGATCGATGCCGGCCGGGTCTACGCCGTGGGCCAGGGCGGCCGCATGGTGGCGCTGGAGCTGACGACCGGCCAGCGCCTGTGGGAGCTGAACGTCGCCGGCATCTCCACCCCCTGGGTGGCCGGCGACTGGTTGTTCGTGGTGACGGACGAGGCGAAGCTGCTCTGCATCGCCCGCACCACCGGCAAGGTGCGCTGGATGTCGCAGCTGCGACGCTATCGCGACGACAAGCCGAAGAAGGGCACGATCAGCTGGACCGGGCCGGTGCTGGCCGGCGACCGCCTGATCCTCGCCAGTTCCGAGGGGCAGCTCGCCAACGTCGCGACGGCGGATGGCAAGCTGCTCTCCACCGGCAAGGCCGGCGCGCCGGTGTTCCTCTCCCCCGTGGTGGCGAGCCAGACATTGTTCCTGCTGGACAATGAGGGCCATCTGACCGCCTGGCGCTGACGGACCGGCCGCCGCCGATCAGCGCGTGAGCCGCTGATTGCCTGGCGCCGGCCGATCGAGCGCCTGCTGGATCGCCGAGGTGACGCGCTGGTTGGGCCGGCCGCGCAGCACATCGCTGACCGACTTGCGCGGCAGATCGTGCGCCCGCTCGAAGGCGAAGATGGAGCCGAAGCTCTTGCGCAGGGCGGCCTTCACGTCTTCGCGGTGCATCGAGGCAAGCTGCATTCGGTTTCTCCGGGATAAAGCTACAGCTCCGTCCGATAACCGCCTTCCCGGCCGGGCGGTCGACGATCCTGCTCGAAATCGGTGCGATCGGCCGGCGGCGGCCAAGCGACTCGCGCGGATGCGCTCCAGCGACTAGAGCGGCGCCATGTCCCATCCTTCGTCCCGCCACCGCACCGTCGCCATCGTCGGCCGCCCGAACGTCGGCAAGTCGACCCTGTTCAACCGCCTCGTCGGCAAGCGCCTGGCGCTGGTGGACGATCGCCCGGGCGTGACGCGCGATCGCCGCGAGGGCGATGCGCAGCTGCTCGGCCTGGACTTCCGCATCGTCGACACCGCCGGCTTCGAGGATGAGGATCCCGATACGCTGCCCGGCCGGATGCGCCAGCAGACCCAGGCCGCCGTCAGCACCGCCGACGTGGCCCTGTTCATGATCGACGCGCGCGCCGGAATCCTGCCGCTGGACGAGGAGATCGCCCGCTGGCTGCGCGACGGCGAGACGCCGGTGGTGCTGCTGGCCAACAAGGCCGAGGGCAAGGCGGGCGAGGGCGGCGTGCTGGAGGCGTTCGGGCTGGGCTTTGGCGATCCGGTGCCGTTCAGCGCCGAGCATGGCGAGGGGCTGGTCGACCTGTTCGAATCGCTGCGCCCCTTTATCGAGCATGACGATGCCGAACCCGCCGAGGAGGAGCCGGAGGAGGGCGGCCCGCTGAAGCTGGCGATCGTCGGCCGGCCGAACGCGGGCAAGTCCACCCTCGTGAACCGCATCCTGGGCGAGGAGCGGATGATCACCGGGCCGGAGGCGGGCATCACCCGCGATTCGATCGCGATCGACTGGGACTGGCACGCGCCCGACGGCGAGATCCGGCCGGTGCGGCTGATCGACACCGCCGGGCTGCGCAAGAAGGCCAAGGTGCAGGACAAGCTGGAGAAGCTCTCCGTTGCCGATGCGCTGCACGCGGTGGACTTCGCCGAGGTGGTGGTGCTGCTGCTGGACGCCACCCTGGGGCTGGAGGCGCAGGACCTGCGCATCGCCGACAAGGTGCTGCAGGAGGGCCGCGCGCTGCTGATCGCGCTGAACAAGTGGGACGTGGCCGAGCATCCGCCGAGCCTGTTCCAGGGCGTGCGCGCCGCCTTGGACGAGGGGCTGGCGCAGGTGAAGGGCCTGCCCCTGCTCACCGTCTCCGCCGCCACCGGGCGCGGCGTGGACCAGCTGCTCGCCGCCGCGTTCGAGACGCGCGACGCCTGGTCCAAGCGGGTCTCGACCGGCCAGCTGAACCGCTGGTTCGAGAAGGCGATCGAGGCCAACCCGCCGCCGGCGCCCGGCGGCAAGCGGATCAAGCTGCGCTATCTCACCCAGGCCAAGACGCGGCCGCCCGGCTTCATCCTGTTCGGCACGCGGGTGGATCAGCTGCCGGAAAGCTACCGCCGCTATCTGGTGAACGGTATCCGCCGCGATCTCGGCTTCGGGGCGGTGCCGGTGCGCCTCACCCTGCGCGCGCCGAAGAACCCGTTCGACTGAGCGCGGTGGCCGCGATCGTCGATGCGCGCGGGCTGCGCTGTCCGTGGCCGGCGCTGCGGCTGGCTAGGGCGATGCGCGGCCTGGCCGCAGGTGCCGGCGTGCGGCTGATCGCCGACGATCCGGCGGCGGCGGCGGAGGTGGCGGCCATGGCGGCCGAGCGCGGCTGGACGGTCGCCACGCCGGCGCCGGACACGTTCGACGTGACGGTGAGGATCGTCCCATAACGGAGCATTCCGCCGGCGGGTGTAAACCTGATATTTACTCAGTTCCGGCAAGCCACGGTCAGGGGATCCCCGAACGGATCGTTTCGAGGAAGCAGGGCCGGTGTCACAGACAGATACAGCGATCGTCGACTGGCGAACCTTCTCGCAGGCGCGCGCGGAGCTCGGGGCCGGCTTCGTCCGCATCCTGAGCTACTTCCGCGAGGACGGGACCAAGTCGGTCGCGGCGATCGAGCAGGCGATGCGCAAGCTGGACGCGACCGCGCTGGTGATCCCGGCGCACACGCTGAAGGGGGAGGCGCTGCAGTTCGGCGCGGAACCGCTGGGCGCGCTGGCCGAGCAGATCGAGCAGGTGGCGCGCCGCTGCATCGAGACGCGCCAGT
Source organism: Sphingomonas profundi (assembly GCF_009739515.1). Classification (NCBI taxonomy): domain Bacteria; kingdom Pseudomonadati; phylum Pseudomonadota; class Alphaproteobacteria; order Sphingomonadales; family Rhizorhabdaceae; genus Alterirhizorhabdus; species Alterirhizorhabdus profundi. Next base: position 2,247,995 of record NZ_CP046535.1, on the reverse strand, counting down.
CCCCCAGCGAGCTGATCGAGGTGGTGGTCCGCCTGCGTCCGCTGTTCGAGCAGACCCTGGCGATGTTCGATCGCGAGACCAACCCGCTGGTCGATCGCCGCCCCGCCTTCGGCCGCAAGATGCCGGCGCAGAGCCTCAGCCGGGCCTGACCTCGGCGTAATCGCCTAGAGCATATCGAAATTTTGCGGAAGAAGCCGGTTTGGTTTGCGTTTGTGCAAACCGCTCATCCTGAGGAGCCATTGAGCCTGCCGAAATGGCGTCTCGAAGGATCCTTCGAGACGGGTCTTCGCCTCCGCTCAGCCCCTCCTCAGGATGAGCGGACATGCAAAAAAGCTGAAGGTCGATACGGCTAAAGCACGCCGCGCTCGGGCGGCGCGATGTCCGCGGTGAGTTCGGCCGGATCGAAATAATCGCGCCACTCGCTGATCCGCCCGTCGCGCAGGCGGAACACGCCCATCGCCCGCAGCGATTTCCAGATGCCGCGCATCTGCACGCGATCGGTCCGCTCCGTCATCACCAGATCGCCATCGGCGACGATATTGTGGGTGATCCAGTCCGACGCCTGCACGTCGAAGCCGGCGAGGTTGGCCATCACCGCGTCGCGCCCCGCCACCGGCGCCCACGGCATGTTCTGATAGGCGACGTCCTCGGTCATCAGCGCCGAGACGGCATCCCAGTCGACCCGGTTCCAGGCATCGATGAACGCCTGCACGACTTCCTTGTTGGTCATCCCGCCCCCCGCTTCTTCCCGGCGAGGCTGGCGCAAGCCGCCGCGACTGTCAAAAGCCGCGCGCTTGTCCTTTTGGGGAGTTGCCGGGGGCGGGGCGGCCCCTAGCCTCCGCCGCTTGAGCCCGCACACGCCGGAGAGGATCGAGATGGCCACCAACAGGCAAGTCGTGCTGAGGAGCCGGCCGGACGGGAACCCGGTGCCGGACAATTTCGCGATGGCCGAGGCGGACATCCCGGTGCCCGGCGAGGGCGAGATGCTGATCCGCAACCTCTACATCTCGATGGAGCCGGCGATCCGCGGCTGGCTGGACGACAATGACGCCAACTATTTCGCGCCGCTCGCCATCGGCGAGAAGATCCGCTCGCCGATGGTCGGCCGTGTCGTGCAGTCGAACAATCCGGGCTTCGCGGTCGGCGACATCGTCTTCGCGCTGCTGGCGTGGGAGGATTATTCGATCGCCAGCGACGCCACGATCGTGCTGCAGAAGCTGCCGGTCGCGGCGGACATGCCGCTTTCCTATTATGTCGGGCCGCTCGGCGGATCCGGCCTGACCGGCTATATCGGCCTGCACGAGGTCGGCCGCATGAAGGTGGGCGACACGGTGGTGATGAGCGCGGCGATGGGCGCCGTCGGCCATATCGCCGCGCAGGTGGCCAAGCTGCGCGGCTGCCGCGTCGTCGGCATCCTCGGCTCGGCCGAGAAGGCGCGGCTGGCGATGGAGGAATATGGCTACGACGCCGTCGTCAACTATCGCGATACGGACGATCTGGTCGGCGCGATCCGCGCGGCGTGCCCGGAAGGCGCGGACATCTTCTACGACAATGTCGGCGGCGCGACCCTGGATGCGATGCTGGTGTGCATGAAGGATTTCGGCCGCATCGTCTCCTGCGGCATGATCGCCGGCTACAACCAGTCCGACACGCCGCCGCCCGTCTACAATTTGTGGCAGATGGTGGCGCGCCAGCTGGAGATGAAGGGCTTCCTGCTGCCCGCCTTCGCCGACAAGATCCCGGAGGCGCTGGCCGCGATCGAGGGCTGGATCCGCGAGGGCAAGATCAAGGTGCTGGAGAACAGGCGCGTCGGGCTGGCGGAAGCCCCGGCCTTGTTCTGCGACCTGATGAGCGGCCGCACGATCGGCAAGACGGTGCTGGAGATCGATCTGGTGGACGAGGCGGCCTGAACGGACGCGGCCGGACCGCGCGGAGAGGGGACGACGATGAGCGAGATCGATGCCGGCACCGTGCGCCGGCTGGTGGACGAGGCGGACATACGCGACGTGCTCGGCCGCTACGCCTCCGCCGTCGACTGGATGAACTGGCCGGTGGCGGAGAGCCTGTTCTGGGACGATGCCGAGATGGACTTCGGCGACATGTTCCGCGGATCGCGCGCGGATTTCATGCCGTTCCTGATCGGCCTGGAAGAAGGCTATAAGCGCCGCATGCACCTGTTCGGCATGCCGCGCATCGCTCTGCGGGGCGACGGCGCCGATGTCGAGCTCGCCAGTATCACCCACGTTCGCGTGGCGGGCGAGGACCAGCGCACCGACAGCTTCATCTACGGCCGCTACATGATCGGCATGGAGCGGCGCGGCGGCGTGTGGCGGATGACGCGCCTGCTGTTCATGCTCAACCAGTTCCAGAGCCACGACGGCCCGCCCTCCGATGCCGGGCCGATCAACCTGGCGGACGATCTGTTCCCCGGCCACCGCCACGCCCCGCACATCGGGTGAGGCCGCCTTCTACTGGAGTGAAGCATGCAACTTGGCCTTGAGAATGCCGTCGCGCTGGTGACGGGCGCGAGCGGGAATATCGGCGTCGCTACCTGCGATGCCCTGCGGCGGGAGGGCGTGCGCGTGATCGCGACCGATATTGCCGGGCGCACCGGCGGCACGGCGGACGAGTGGCGCACCCTGGACGTGACGCGCGAGAACGAGTGGCGCGATCTGATCGCCGGCATCCGCGCCGATCACGGCCGGCTCGACATCCTGGTCAACAATGCCGGCATCGCGATCATGGACCGGCTGGAGGACATGCCGCTGGCGGACTGGACGCGCACGCAGGACATCAACGTCGCCGGCATCTTCCTGGGGCTGAAGACGGCGGTGCCGCTGATGCGCGAATCGGGCGCGAACCGCGCCGGCGGTGCGTCGATGATCAACGTGGCCTCCGGCGCCGCCGACAAGCCGGCCGCGTTCAGCGCCGCCTACTGCGCCAGCAAGGCGGCGGTCGCGATGCTGACGCGGGCGGCGGCGATCGAGTTCGCCGCGCTCGGCTATCCCGTGCGGGTGAACTCCGTCCATCCCGGCGCCGTCGAGTCGGAGATGATCGACGGCATCATCGCGCGCTACTCCGCGCTGACCGGCGGCACGCCGATCGCGGACCTGCACGCGGCGATGCTGAAGGGGCATCCGATGGGCCGGCTGGTGCTGCCGGACGACGTGGCCGACACGATCGTCTTCCTCGCCTCCACCGCCTCCCGCTACACGCATGGCGACGCGCTGCACATCGACGGCGGCCACGCGGCGACGTGAGGCCGGCCGCCGCCGCTCACACCGTCACGTCGGCCGCCACCCGGTCCGCGCCGCCGAAGATGCGCAGGTAGCGGGCCACCTCGGCCGGATCGCCGGTGGCCTTGGCGGGATTGTCGGAGAGCTTCACCGCCGGGCGGCCGTCGGCGCTCGTCACCTTGCAGACCAGCGATATGGGCTCCAGCCCCGGGTGCCCGTCCGGGTCGCAGCCGCGGAAATCGTTGGTCAGGTTCGTGCCCCAGCCGATGCTGATACGCACGCGGCCGTGGAAGTGGCGGTAGGTCTCCACGATCGTGTCGACGTCCATCCCGTCCGAGAAGATCAGCAGCTTCGTGCGCGGATCGACGCCATGGTCGCGCCACCAGCGCATGATCTGCTCGCCGCCGGCGATGGGCGGGGCGCTGTCCGGGCGGAAGCCGGTCCACTCGGCGAGCCACGCGGGCGCGTGCGCCAGGAAGGAGGTGGTGCCGAACGCATCGGGCAAAGCGATCAGCAGGTTGCCGCCATAATGGGCGCGCCAGTCCTCCAGCACGCGATAGGGGGCGGCGGCGATGCCGGCCTCGTCCGGCGCCAGCGCCGCCGCCACCATCGGCAGCTCGTGCGCGTTGGTGCCGATCGCCTCCAGATCATTGTCCATCGCCAGCAGCACGTTGGAGGTGCCGATGAAGCGGCGGCCGAGCCCCTCCTTCAGCGCCTCCACGCACCAGCGCTGCCACAGGAAGCCGTGCCGCCGCCGCGTGCCGAAGTCCGAGAGGACGAGATCGGGCAGGGCGCGCAGCCGCTCCACCTTCTCCCAGAGTTTCGCCTTGGCGCGAGCGTAGGTGACGTCCAGCGCGAAGCGGCCGCTGCCGCGCAGCGCCGCGCGGGACCGCAGCTCGTTGATGATGGCGAGGGCCGGTATCTCCCACATCGTCGTGTGCGTCCACGGGCCGTCGAAGCGCAGCTCATACTGGCCGTCGACCACGCGCAGATCATAGGCCGGCAGGCGGAAATCGGCGAGCCAGGCGATGAACTCGGGCGAGAACATCCGCTCGACCCCGTAGAAGCTGTTGCCGGCGAGCCAGATCAGCTCCTTCTTGCCGAAGCGCAGCGTGCGCGCATGATCGAGCTGCGCGCGCAGTTCGCCCTCGTCGACGATCTCGGCCAGCCGCACCGCCTTCGTCCGATTGATGAGCGAGAACGTCACCTGCGTGTCGGGATGCAGGTGGCGGATCATCTGGAGCATCAGCAGCTTGTAGAAATCCGTGTCGAGCAGGCTGCGCACGATCGGATCCAGCCGCCAGCCATGATCGTAGGTGCGCGTGGCGATATCGGTGAGGGCCATGCGGGTAAGCTCCGTTCAGGTGGGGCGGTGGCGATAGAGTTCGGCCGGGCGGTGGCTGGCCTCCGCCTCGCGCCGGCCGGTCGGCTCCAGCCAGCCGCGATCGATCATGCGGCGGCGGAAGGCGGGCTTGTTGAGCGAGCGGCCGGCCAGCGCCTCGTGCACGTCCTGCAGCTGCCGCAGGGTGAATTCGGGCGGCAGCAGCGCGAAGCCGACGTCGGACCAGTCCAGCTTGCCGCCCAGCCGCTGCACGGTCGCGGCCAGTATCTCCGCATGATCGAAGGCCAGCGGCAGCGGATCGCCACCCGGCGACAGCGCGACGGCCGAACCCGACGCCGGAAGCGCGACGCGCGCCTGCGCCACATCGCCGCCGGTGGCGATCGCGGCGAACCTGTCCGGCGGCAGCAGCGCGATATGGCCGACGCTGACGACGCGCATGCGCGGATCGCGCGAGACCGCGCCGAAGGTGTAGAGCTGCTCGACATGCACGCGGGTGACGTCCGCCTTGTCGCGCAGCACGCGCAGGGCGGCGGCCTCGATCGTCTCGTCGATGCGGACGAAGCCGCCCGGCAGCGACCAGTGGCCGGCGAACGGCGCCTCCCCACGGCGGACGAGCAGGGTTTGCAGCGCGCCCGCGATCACCGCGACGATCGCCACGTCCACCGCCAGCGCCGGGCGCGGATGATCTGCGGGATGCGTCGTCACTCCACCCTCTTATATGCAGGACGCGCTTTACTTATGTGCCATATGCGTCTATGTCAATCCGCGTAACGCAGGAGGGTGTAATGCGAAGCATCGTCATCGTCGTGGACGCGCAGCGGGACTTCATGGCGGCGGACGGGGCGCTCTCCGTCGCCGGCGCGGAAGCGCTGATCGCGCCGATGGCGGCGTGGCTCGGCGCGCTCGACCCGGACGAGACGGCCGGCGTGCTGTTCACCTTCGACACCCACCTGCCGGACATCTATGCCGGATCGGCGGAGGCGGCTGAGTTCCCCGTCCACTGCGTGCGCGATACGCCTGGCTGGGAGTCCATGCTGCCCGCCGATCCGGTCGATCGCGCGATCCCGGTGTTCCGGCTGGAGAAGGGCGTGTTCGCCATGTGGCAGGAGGAGGATCTGGTCGTGCGCGATGCGCGCGACCCGGCTTCCCCGGCGTTGCCGCGCGACCTGTTCTTCACGCGCCTGCGCGAACAGGGCGTCGATCACGCGATCGTGATCGGCGTGGCGGCCGATTACTGCGTGCGCTACGCGGTGGAGGGTCTGGTCTCGCGCGGTTTCTCGGTGGAGGTGCCCGCCGCCCTCACGCGCGGCATCGCCCGGCAGATCGATGCCGTGGTGGCCCAGGATTTCGCCGGCAAGCCCGTGCGGGTCACGTGATCGCGTGCGGCGGCATCAGGGCAGCGGACGGCGGTATAGCGCGCGCATCGCCGCCTCCATTTTCTCCCGATCGATCGCGCGGATCACCGTCTGCGCCTGCTCGCCGGCATGGGGCCGGTAGGCCGCCGTCCAGGAGAGGGTGTCGCCGTAGCCGGCCGTCTGGCTCGTCTCGAAATCGATGTAGAGCGTCTCGCTGGCGGTGACGATCTGCGGCATCAGCCACACCATCGCGGCGATCTCGTCCCACATCGGAAAGCCCGGCTCCAGCCCCTTGCGGAACATCGCGGTCAGCGGCGTGCCGTCACCCAGGCTGTCGAGATAGGCGCGGGTCCACTCGGTGGCGGTGGAGGGATCGACCGGCACCATCGTCACCTTCGGCCACGGCGCGTGCGCCATGATCCTGGCCGCCTCCGGATCCCAGCGTATGTTGAACTCGCGCCGCGGCGAATTGACGAACTCGCGGGCGAACTGCCCGGCCGAGGGGCTGGAGAGCATGCGCTGCGGCAGCAGGCTGCCGCCCATATAGACCAGCTCCTTCACGTTGGCCGCGAAGGACGGATCGAGGCTCTGGGCGATGGCGATGTTCGTCATCGGGCCGGTGGCGAACAGCGTGATCTCGTGCGGGTGCGCGCGCACCATGCGGACGAGGAAGGCGGCGGCGATCTCGCCGGAGGGCCTGGTGACGGGATTGCCGATCGGCAGCGGCGGCACCTCCTCCGGCGCGGCCTTGCCGGGATGGGACTGGAGCGTGCCTTCCGGCCAATAGTCGGTCCACGGCCCCTTGAAGACCAGGCGGCCGTACAGGCCCTCCCACCGCTTCGTCGCCTCCTGGCTGTTGAGCAGCGGCAGCACGGCGCCGGGCACCACCGGCACGTCGCTGCGGCGCATGATCTCCAGCGTGCGCAACGCGTAGGCGGTGGCCGTGTCGCGCCACACCGAGCCGCTGGTGGTGGTGATGCCGAGCACCTGCACGTCAGGCGCCTGCAGCAGCAGCGCGGGCACGCCGTTGAGCCCGATCACGTCGTCGTCGATCAGCACCAGCCGCTTTGGCGCGGGCGCGGCGATCGCGGCACCGGCCGCGAGAGCGCCGATCAGCATGGCCGCCAGCCGCCCGGCCAGCCGCAAGGTCCGTGCTCGAATCCGCCGCGTCATCCCTGCTCCCCCTGCCAGCCCGCGGCCATGCTAGGCACGGCCGCCGCCGGCGTCGATGCGGCATTGCAGCGTGGGCACGCGAATCCGCCGGTTCGCGCCGGATGCGCCTTATGACGGCGCGCAACCCGGGATTGCGCCACATCGCACCATCTCTTCGCGGATCGGCGCCGTCGGTTCGCCGCGTGTGACAGAGCGACCTCCCGATCTCGAGCGGTTCGCCATTCGAGCGGCGGAAACACAGGATAGATCTGATACGGATGAAAGATGATCCGGAAGCAACCAATACAAAAGACGAGCGACAAGTAGACCGACAATGGACTTAATCCTATGGTGGGACGCTACAAGACGAAAACGGCAATAGATCGTTGTGCAGTGCAAGGTGAATCGGTAGGATAGCGCCGCAATGCTTGATGGAGGTCGGGCATGGATGTTGTGGCGTCGATCAAGGATGGTTTCGACTGCGATGGGCAGAATGTTCGCCCGGCAGCATCGCCGCGGGCGATGCGTCGCCTGCACTGGCTGGTGAAGCTGGCGGCGGATCGCGCGCTGGCGCTGGCGCTGCTCGCCTTCCTGCTGCCGGCGCTGGTGCTGCTGGTGGCGCTGATCGTCTGCGTCAGCTTCGGCTGGCCCTTCTTCGCGCATGAGCGGGTGGGGCGTGACGGGCGGACGTTCCGCTGCCTGAAGCTGCGCTCGATGCGGCCGAACGCCGCCGAGATGCTGCGCCATATCCTCGAGACGGATCCCGCCGCCGCGCGCGAGTGGGAGAGCAACCGCAAGCTGCGCGACGATCCGCGCATCATCCCCTTGGGCCGCTTCATCCGCGCGACCAGCCTGGACGAGCTGCCGCAGCTGTTCAACATCCTGCGCGGCGAGATGAGCTTCGTCGGCCCGCGCCCGATCACCAGCGCGGAACTGGTGCGCTACGGCGCCGGCGCCAGCCACTATCTCGCGGTGACGCCGGGCCTCACCGGCCTGTGGCAGGTCAGCGGGCGCAGCGACATCGGCTATGCCGAGCGCGTCGCGCTGGACGTCGATTATGTCGAGACCTGGTCGCTCTACGGCGACCTCAAGATCCTGCTGCGCACCCCGCGCGCCGTGCTGGCGATGGCGGGGGCATGCTGAACCGGGCCGGCGGCGATGCGGCCCATGGCAGGCGCGGGCGGCGAGGCGGGATGGGGTGATGACGCGACCGGCCGCCTTCCCGATCCGCGCCACGCGGGCGATCGCGATGCTGATCGGCGTGCCGTGCGCCGCGCTGCCCTGCGCCGGGGCCGCGCTGGCGCAGGGCCGCCCCGTGACTGCGCCGGTCGATACCGTCGCCGAACGGGCGCGGCCGGACTACGACGCCGTCGGCATACCGCTCGGCGGCTTCACCGTCTTCCCGGAGGTCGCGGTGGGTGCGGCCTATGACGACAATATCTACCGTACGGCGACGATGAAGCGCGACGACGGCTATGCCGAGCTGCGCCCGCGCGTGCGCATCGTTTCGCCCTCGCGAGTCTATCCCGTGGCGATCGAGGCCGATGCGACGGTGCGCCGCTATGCCAGCATCCAGACCGAAAATTCGGAGCAGTACGGCCTCTCCGCCGACGCCGCGGCCGAGATCGGCGCCGGCACGCGGGTGAGCCTGGCGGGCGGCTACGAGCGCCGGCTGGAGCCGCGCGGCTCCGCCGGCGACCTGTTCGTCGGTGGCGATCCGATCACCTACCATCTGCTGCGGATCGAGGGCAGCGCCTCGCATGGCGTCGGCGCCCTCGGCATAGAGGCGGGCGGCAGCGCGCAGCGCTACGATTATGCCGCCGTGCGGATCAACGGCGCCAGGATCGGCCAGGACTTTGGCGATTTCCGCTCGGTCGGCGGCCATGTCAGGCTCGCCTACGCCGTCGGCCCCGCCATCGCCGCCTTCGTGCGCGGCGGCTTCGATGCGAGCGACTATCCCAAGTTCGACGGGCTGGACCGCAGCTCGAAGGGGTTCAGTGTGCTGGCCGGCGTGCAGCTGGGCCTCGGCAACCTCGTCACCGGATCGGTCGGCGTCGGCTATCTGCGGGAGAATTTCGCCGATCCCGCTTACGGCGACATCTCCGGCATCGACTATGACGTCGCGCTGAACTGGAACCCGACGCCGCTCGTCTCGGTCTCGCTGCGCGGATCGCGCAGCCTGCAGCGCAGCCCGTTCGTCGGGTCCGCCGGCGGCATCTCCACCAACGCCACGCTTGGCGTGCAATATGAGCTGCTGCGCCAGCTGATCCTGACCTCCGACGTCAGCTACACGCGCGAGAGCTATCGCGGGCTCGATCGCGACGACGACTATGTCGGGGCGCAGCTAGGCGCGCGCTACCTCGTCAACCGCACGCTCTCGCTGACGGCATCGGTCAATTATCGTCGCCAGACCTCGTCCGGCGTCGGCGCGCGCGATTTCGACGGGTTCGGGGCGGCGATCGGCGTGACGCTGCATCGCTGACCGAGCAGCCCCCTGGGGCGGGAGACCATGACGGTGAACAATCCGGTTGAACTCTACCAGAGCCGCAGCGCCTCCCGCGCGCTGGTGCCCGTCACGCCCCCGGCCGCCGCGGCACCTGCCGATCGGCTCGATCTGCGCGCCTTCCTCACCACCCTGCGACGGCGGCTGAAGCTGGTGATCGCCGTGGCGCTGGCGGTGTTCGCGCTGGTGATGCTCTACACGCTGCGCAAGCAGCCGATCTACTCGGCCGCGGCGCAGGTGGCGCTGAACACCACGATCGAGCGGGTGGCGCCGACCGGATCGGACCGCTCCGACCCCGGCGCCGTGCCCAACGATACGGTGGCGGAAACCGAGACCCAGGTCCTCTCCTCACGCGAGATGGCGGCGAAGGTGGACGATGCGCTGAAACTGGAGCGCGATCCCGCCTTCAACCCGCTGCTTGACGATCGGCCCGGCCTGCGCGCGCGGGTCGCCCGCGCCCTCGGCCTGAGTGGGGCCGAGAGCGGCCCGCCGACCGCCGCCGAGCATCGCGAGGCGGTGCTGGACCGCCTGCAGGGTGGCCTCACCGTCACCCGCATCGGCACATCGCTGGCCTTTGCGATCCTGTTCTCCACCGAGCAGCCGGACCTCGCCGCGCGGATCGCCAACGAATATGCTCGCCGCTACACGCTGGGCCAGCTCGATTCCAAGCAGCGGCTGAACCGGGAGACCCGCATCTTCCTCGCCCGCCGGCTCGACGAGCTGCGCGCCCAGGCCAATGCGGACAATGAGCGGGTGCAGCGCTACCGCGTCGCCTCCAACCTCCTCAGCACATCCGGCGCGTCGCTGACCGAGCAGGAGATATCGGCCTACAACCAGGCGGTATCGGAGGCGCGCGCCCAGGCGGTGGAGGACAAGGCCCGGCTGGATACGGCCCGCGCCCAGCTGCGCGGCGGATCGACCGGCGACGATGTCGGCGAGGCGCTCGGCTCCGGCGTGGTGAGCGCGCTGCGCTCGCGCCAGGCCGATGCCGCGGCGCAGCTCGCCAACCTGCGCGCGCGCTACGGCCCACGCCACCCGGACGTGCTGAAGGCGCAGAGCGAGCTCGGCGAGATCGACGGCACGATCGAGGCGGAGATCAAGCGCGTGATCTCCAATCTGGACGCCAAGGCCCGCGTCTCGCGCGAGCGGCTCGGCTCGATCGCCGGCAGCCTCGCCGGCGCGCGCGGCACCCTGGCGCAGAACAACCGCGCGATGGTGACGCTCGACGATCTCCAGCGCCGGGCGGAGGCCTCGCAGGCGCTCTACGAGAGCTACCTGAACCGCTACAAGGAGACGAGCGCGCAGGAAGGCGCCGAGCGGCCGGACGCGCGCATCCTCTCGCTGGCCGAGGTGCCGGACGAGCCGAGCAGCCCCAACGTGCCGCTGCACGCGCTGATCGGCGCGGTGCTGGGCGGCGGCCTGGGCATCCTCGCCGCGCTGGTGGCGGAAGGCATGTTCCAGGGGCTGACGACGGGTGAGGAGGTGGAGGGGCGCCTGCGCGTGCGCTATCTCACCGGCATCCCGCTGCTGGCCAGCGTCGCCAAGGCGGCGCCGGCGCCGATCGCCGCCGTGGTGCAGATGCCGCAGTCCGGCTTCGCGGAGGCGTTCCGCACGCTGCGCACGGCCTTGCCCTACGCCGTGCCGGGGCATGTGCAGGTGATCGCCATCACCTCCGCTCTGCCGCAGGAGGGGAAGACGACGCTCTCCATCTGCCTCGCCCGCGTGGCGGCGATGGCGGGCGAGAAGGTGCTGCTCGTGGATTTCGACCTCCGCCGCCGCGGCACCAGCGTGGCGCTGGGCGGCAGCCGCAGCGACGGGCCGGGGCTGGCCGAGGTGCTGCGCGGCGAGGCGACGCCGGACGAGGCGATCGGCGTGGACGAGGCATCCGGCGCGCACGTGCTGCTGGTGCCGCGTGCCGTGGCGGACGGCGGCGATCTCGTCCAGGCCGAGGGCGTCGACCGGCTGATCGATGCGCTGAAGGCCCGCTACGGCCTGATCCTGTTCGATGCCCCGCCGGTGCTGCCGATCGCCTATGGCCGGCTGGTCGCGGCGAAGGCCGATGCGGCGCTGCTGGTGGTGCGCTGGCTGCGCACGGCCGATCACGCGGTACGCGCCGCGCTGCGGCTGCTGCCGCCCAACCATGTCCGCCTGGCCGGCATCGTCCTCACCCAGATCGACATGCGCAAGCAGCAGCGCTTCGGCCATGGCGACGCCGCCTCCTACTACGACCAGTATAAGGAATATTATGCCTGAGCCGGCTCGCACGGCGGAGCGGGCGCGATGAGGGCGCCGCGCCGCGTCGCCATCGTCCACTACTGGCTCGTCGGCATGCGCGGCGGCGAGCGGGTGCTGGAGCGACTGATCCACCTGTTCCCGCAGGCGGACATCTTTACCCACGTCTACGTGCCGGAGCGCGTCTCCGCCGCCATCCGCGCGCGGCCGGTGCGGACCAGCTTCATCCAGCGGCTGCCGGGCGCCGCCCGGCACTACCAGAAGTATCTGCCGCTGATGCCGATGGCGCTGGAGCAGCTGGACCTGCGCGGCTACGATCTGGTCATCAGCAGCGAATCCGGCCCGGCCAAGGGCGTGATCGCGGCGCCGGACGCGCTGCACGTCTGCTACTGCCACTCGCCGATGCGGTATCTGTGGGATCACTATCACGATTATCGCGAGAGCGCCGGCGGCCTCGCCCGCGCGGCGATGCCGTGGATGTTCCACCGGCTGCGCGGCTGGGACGTGACGTCGGCGGCGCGGGTCGATCGCTTCGTCGCCAATTCCGGCTTCATCCGCCAGCGCATCGCCCGGGCGTGGCGGCGCGATGCCGATATCGTCCACCCGCCGGTGGCGGTGGACCTGTTCGCCCCGGCGGCGCAGCGCGACGCGCATTACCTCTGGGTCGGCCAGATGACGCCCTACAAGCGCGCGGACGTGGCGCTGGAGACGTTCAACCGGCTGGGCCTGCCGCTGCTGATGATCGGCGAGGGCGAGATGCTGGAGACGCTGCGCCGCCGCGCCCGCCCGAACGTGACGATCCTGCCGCGCGTCGACCTTGCCGGGCTGACTCGCGCCTATGCCCGCAGCCGGGCGCTGATCTTCACCGCCGAGGAGGATTTCGGCATCGTGCCGGTGGAGGCGATGGCATCGGGCACGCCGGTGCTGGCCTATGGGCGCGGCGGCGCGCGCGATTCGGTGGTGGCGGACGTCACCGGCCGCTTCTTCGACGCGCAGACGGCCGATTGCCTGGTCGATGCGGTGGAGGCGCTGGAGCAATGGCTGCCGCACTTCGATCCGCTCGCCGCCGTCGCCCACGCCCGCCGCTTCGCCCCCGAACGGTTCGACGAGGGGATGATGCGGGTGATCGGCGCGGCCGCCGGCCAGGCGGAGACTACGGCCCGCGAATGGCAGGCGCCCGTGCGCGAGCCTGAGGTGCTGGCGTGACGCTGACCTTCATCGGCGTGCTGCTGCTGCTGATCGGCCTGCCGGTGGCGCTGTTCGGCCGGGTGGAGGCGCTGCTGGCGCTGCTGATCGGCTGCACCATCCTGGGCGGCGCCTCGGCGATCAACCTGCCGGCGCTCGGCGGCTCGTCCATCCCGCCGATCCAGTTCGCGCTGCTGCTGGCGGGCATCCGCATCTTCCCGGCGGGATCGGGGCAGGTGCGGCGGGTGCGTCACGCCGTGGAGGCGAACTGGGCGCTGATCCTCTATACGCTGTTCGGCCTGACGATGGCGATCGCCGGCCCCCGCCTGTTCCGGGGCGAGATCGCGGTGCCGCTGCTGCGATCGCGGCTGACGGCGTACCTCTATGCCGTCGATCCGCTCGTGCCCACGCCGCAGAACCTGACCACCGCGATCTACCTGATCGGCACCGCGATGTGCGCGATCGTCGCCTATGTCGCGTGCGGCGGGCGGCGCGGTCCGGCCACGCTGGTGCGCACCGGCGTGGCCGTCGCGTGGATCAACGTGGTGCTCGGCGTCCTCGTCGCCGCCAGCCGGGAGACGCCGCTGGGCGACGTGTTCGCGCTGTTCCGCAACGGCAGCTACGCGATGCTCGACCAGCAATATGGCGGCTTCGTCCGCCTCTCCGGCCTGTTCCCGGAAGCGTCGAACTATGCGACCTACAGCTTCGGCTGGTTCGTCTTCATGCTCGAATGCTGGATGCGCGACGTGATGCCGCGCCGCACCGGCACGCTGGCGCTGGCGCTGCTGGGCATCCTCGTCGCCAGCACCTCGTCCAGCGCCTATGTCGGCCTGGCGGCTCACGGCGCGGTGATCGCCGCGCGGCTGCTGCTTCCGGGCGCCCTCCGGTCCGACAAGCTGGTCGCGATGCTGGTGGCGCTCGTCGTGGCCGGCATCGCGGCCTGCCTGATGATCGTGGCGCTGCCGGCCGCCACCGCCGCCTTCGCCGACATGCTGCAATATATGACGGTGGCCAAGGGCCAGTCCGCGTCCGGCCTGCAGCGCGCCTTCTGGGCACGCAAGGGGCTGGAGGCCTTCTCGGTCTCGCACGGCCTGGGCATCGGGCCGGGCAGCTTCCGCTCGTCCAGCCTGGTCACGGCGATCCTGGGCTCGGTCGGCGTGATCGGCATGGCGCTGGCCGCGATCCACGTGGCGCGCGTGCTGAAGCCGTTGCGCGCCTCCACCTACCTGCCCGTCGCGGACGGGCGCATCGCCGTGGGGGCGGCGGCCGGGTGGGCGGCGCTGATGCTGCTGGTGCCGTACAGCGTGGTGCTGCCCAGCTGCGATCTGGGCACCGACTTCGCGATCTTCGCCGGCGCGGCGCTGGCATTGCGCGCATCGGCGCGGCGAAGTGCCGGCGTGGCGCTGCGCGAGGCGACCCCGATCGTACGGGGCATGGACGGCATGGAGATCGCCCGGTGAGGATATTCGTCGTCGTCGCCACGCTCAGCCGGCCGGAGACGGTGCGCCAGACCGTGCTGCACCTGGAGCGGCAGACCCGCCCGCCGGACGGCGTGCTGATCGCCGCGGTGCGGGCGGAGGATGCGCCCGGCATCGCCTCCGACCGCTTCGCCGTGACGCTGCTGCTGAGCGAGAAGGGATCCTGCCGGCAGCGCAACGCCGGCATCGAGGCGCTGCGCGACAGGGCCGACGTGCTGCTGTTCCTGGACGACGATTTCGTGGCCGACGAACGCTACATCGCCGAACTGGAAATGCTGCTGGAGCGGAACCCGGACATCGCCGGCGCCACCGGCCGCATCGTCGCCGACGGCATCGACGGGCCGGGCTTCAGCTTCGAGCAGGCGCGCGACATGCTGGCGCGCGACGTGCCGCCGGCGGATCAGCCGCCCACCTGGCCCACCGAGGCGATGTACGGCTGCAACATGGCGGTGCGCCTCTCCGCCACCGGCGATATCCGCTTCGACGAGGATCTGCCGCTCTACGGCTGGCTGGAGGATATCGATTTCACCTACCGCGTCGGCCGGCGCGGGCGGCTGGTCGGCGCGGCGGCGATGCGCGGCGTGCACATGGGCATCAAGCGCGGCCGCACCTCCGGCCGGCGCTTCGGCTACTCGCAGATCGCCAACCCCGTCCACATGCTGCGCAAGCGCACCATCCCGCGCGCGCTGGCCTGGCGGATGATGCGCAACAACCTGCTCGCCAATGTCGGCCGCAGCCTGCGGCCGGAGCCGTGGGTCGATCGCGGCGGCCGGCTGCGCGGCAACCTGCGCGCGCTGGCCGATCTGGCGCGCGGCCGGCTCCACCCCCGTCGCATCCTCGAACTGGAGTAGGGCGTGCGGCCGATCGTGTTCAACGGCAAGTTCTACGGCGGCAGCCTGAACGGCGTGCACCGCGTGGCCGATCGGCTGATCCGCGCGGTGGACGACGAACTCGGCGCGATGCCGGCGAACGGGCGGCCGGACGCGCGCGTGATCCTGCCGCTGGGGGCAAGCTGGATCCCGGAGCTGTCGACGATCCGCGTGGTGCGGGAACGCGGCGCCGGCACCCAGGCGTGGGAGCAGGCGGTGCTGCCGCGGCGCGCGGCGGGCGCAGTGCTGGTGAATCTGTGCAACCTTGCGCCGATCGCCCACG
Organism: Sphingomonas profundi; assembly: GCF_009739515.1. NCBI lineage: Bacteria > Pseudomonadati > Pseudomonadota > Alphaproteobacteria > Sphingomonadales > Rhizorhabdaceae > Alterirhizorhabdus > Alterirhizorhabdus profundi. The sequence continues at coordinate 2,232,360 of NZ_CP046535.1, read as the reverse complement.
CTCGCAAGATCCTGCTGCTGCACGACGTGCAGTTCCTCTTTTCCGACAATTCCTATCCGGCGCGCCAGCGGCTGGGCTACCGCTTTCTCACGCCGCTGATGGCCCGCACCAGCGCGCAGGTGCTGACCGTATCGGAATATTCGCGCCGGCTGATGGACCTGACTGGCGTGGCCCCGCTGGAACGGACGGCGGTGCTGCCCAACGGCGCCGACCATCTGATCGACGGGCCGGCCGCGCCGGACGGCGCCAGCCGCTTCGGCCTGGCGCCCGGCGGCTATGTGCTGCTGTTCGGCAGCGCCAAGAGCTACAAGAACGTGCGCGTGGTGTTCGAGGCGTTCGCCGACCCGCGCCTCGCCGATCTCGTCCTGGTGGTGGTGGGCATGGCGGAGGCGGCGCTGCGCGCGGCCGGGCTGCATCCGCCGGCCGGCGCCCGCTTCGTCGGCAAGGTGGCGGACGATGCGCTGCGCACGCTCTATGCGGAGGCGCTGTGCCTCGCTTTTCCCTCCCGCACCGAGGGGTTCGGGCTGCCGCCGATCGAGGCGGCGCTCAGCGGCTGCCCGTCCGTCGTGGCACCCGCCGGCGCCATTCCGGAGGTGTGCGTCGATGCCGTGCTCTACGCCGGCACCGATGCGCCGGGGGAGTGGGCCGACGCCATCCTGGGCTACGCGACCGATCCCGTATTGCGCGCCGCGAAGGTGACGGCGGCGCGGGAGCGGGCGCGGACCTTCCGCTGGGCGGACGCGGGGCGCGGCCTGCTGGCGCACATCCTGCGCCTTGCGCGATGATCCGGCCGTCAGCGTCGTGGTGCCCGCCTTCCAGGCGGCGGGCACGATCGGGCGCACCCTGGCCAGCCTGACGGCGCAGCGCCGGGCGGACTGGGAGGCGATCGTCGTCGACGACGGATCGGGCGACGCCACCGCCGCGATCGTGGCGCGGTGGGCTGCCGCCGATCCGCGCATCCGCCTGCTGCGCCAGCCGAACGCCGGCGCCGCCGCCGCGCGCAATCGCGGGCTGGCGGCGGCGCGCGGCGCGTGGACGCTGTTCCTGGACGCGGACGACACGATCGATCCGGCCTATCTGGCCGTGATGCTGCGCGGGCTGGGCCGCAGCGGCAAGGCGGATGCCATCGCCTGCGGCCATGTGCGGCCGTCGGCGGACGGCACGCGGCTGGCGCGCACGCCCGCGCCGCGGCTTGACCGCGATCCTATCGGCCTGTGCGATCTGCGGCCGCCGACGGCGATCCACGCGATCGTCTGCCGCACGACGCTTCTGCGCGATCTCGGCGGGTTCGACACGCGTCTGGCGACCAACGAGGATTGGGATCTGTGGCGGCGGCTGGCGCGCGCCGGCGCCCGCTTCGCTATCGAGCACCGCGCGCTGGCGCATTATCGGTCCGCGCCCGCCTCGCTGACCCGCGACGGCGCGGCCATGCTGCGCGACACGCTGGCGATGCTGGGCCGCATTGCCGACGACGGCGGCGTGCCGGTCTCCGCGCAGGCCGCGTTCGATGCGCTGATGTGGAATGCCGGCATGGCGATCGGCGGCGGGGGGAGCGGGCTGGCGCTGCCGGCGCTGCTGCCCGGCCTGCGCCACCCGTCCGATCCGGCGCGGGCGATCGCCGCGCTGGCCGAGGGGCTGATGCTGGGCGCGGGCCGCCCCTATCGCGATCTGCTGCCCGCGTGGGAGCGGTTCGGCCCGCGCGTGGAAGCCTTGCTGGCGGAGGTGGAAGGCCGCTGCGGGCCGCCGCCCGGCCCGTCGCTTGCGCGGAGGATCGAGCGCGAGGTGATCCGCATGGCGCGCTTCGCCACGGCGGCGCGGGCCGGCCGCAGCCTGGGCGTGATGCTGGCGCCGCATCATCTTGTGCGCGGCATCGCGCCGGTGGCGGGCGTGGAGCGCCTGGTCGCCAAGGTGCCGTTCGTCCGCCCGCGATCGCTGCTGATGGTGGAGGCCGATCTCGGCGACGGGCTGAGCGGCGGCGCGATCCGCCGCCTGCTGGGCGACCGGCTGGCGGGGCGGGGCGAGGGATGAGCGATCGTCCGCGCGCCGCCGTCATCATGCCGGCGCGCAACGCCGCCGGCACGATTGTCGCAGCACTCGCCTCGGCGCGGCGGCAGACGGTGGCTGATGTCGAGATCGTCGTGGTGGACGACGGATCGACCGACATGACCGCCGCGCTCGTCGCTGCCGCCGCCGCCGCCGATCCGCGCATCCGCCTGATCCGCCAGCCGCATGCCGGGCCGATCGCCGCCCGCAACCGCGCGATCGCCGCGTCGACGGCGGATCATGTCGCGCCGCTGGATGCCGACGACGTGTGGCATCCGCTCTACCTTGCGGAAACGATCGCCGCGCTTCAGCGGCAGCCGACCGCGGGCTTCGCCTACGCGCTGCATCATGTGATCGATGCGGCCGGCCATGTGATCGCCACCCCGCCGCTGCCGCTGGTGGCGGGCCACGGCTATCACCGCCACCTGCTGACCAACTTCGTCGGCTGCGGCAGCGCGGCGGTGTTCCGGCGCGCGGCGCTGCTGGCGGCCGGCGGCTATGATGCGGTGACGTGGGGCTGGCGGGGAGCGGAGGATTATCTGTTGCAGTTGCGCGTTGCCGCGCGTGCGCCGATCGCCTGCGTGCCGCGCCGGCTGGTCGGCTACCGGCGTGTGCCCGACAGCCTCTCGGCCGACATGCCGCGCATGGGCGCGGCGCGACGGCGGGCGATCGCCACCGCCCTGCACGCGATGCCGTCGCCGCTGCCGGTGCTGCGCTGGGCGGGCGCCGACGCCGATCGCGCGGCGGCGGCGCGGCTGCTGCTGGGCGGCCACTGGCCGGCCGCGCTCGCGCTCGGCACCCGCGCGCTGGCGTGCGATCCGGCGGCGACGCTCGCCGATCTCGCGCGGCGGCTGCGCAACCGGTGGCACCGGGCGATGCCGGCGGCACGCGTGCCGTTCGACCAGATGGTGCCGGAAGACGAGTGCGCCCCGCGCTTCGGTCCGCCGTTCGATGGGCGGCTGCGGCGGCTCGCCACGCTGGACCTGCAAACCTAGCCGCGCCAGACGCGGCCGGCGTAACCTTCCAGGCGCCCGAGGAAGACGAGGAAGAAGTAGCGGGCGCGCCGCCAATCCAGCGCGAAGGCCGATCGCAGCATCGCCAGCAGCGCCCGCCCGCACCAGTAGAGCAGGGTGCCGACCGGGAAGCGCCGTCGCCGCAGCACCCGGCCCATGCCGCGCGCATAAGCGCGGCCCTTGCGCATCATCGCCGCATCCGGATTGCGGGTGGGCAGTTCGTCGTGAAAGGCGGTGAGGCCCGGATCGTACCAGGCGGTGGCGCCGTTCGCGATCGCGCGCAGAATGAGATCCGGCCCTTCGCCCGCCTGCCACGGGGTCGGCGCGCCGAGCCCGATCGTCTCGTCGAAGCCGCCGGCGCGCTGCACCACGTCGCGGCGGAAGAAGGTGATCCACTCGATCTGCCGCGTCCACACGCCGTGCCGCCCGATGCGGCCCGGCCGGCGGGCGTAGCGGTCGTTGATCGTCAGCCCGGTCTCGTCGGTGGATCGCCCGGTGAGGATGTCGACGCGCCGGTCCGCCATCTGGGTGAGGCCGCGCGCGAGGAAATCGGTGGGATACCAGGAATCGTCGTCCGGGAAGAGCAGCACCGGCGCCCGCGCGACCGGCCAGCCGCAGTTGCGCGCGCGGCTGGCGCCGCGTTCGCCGGGGCGGCGCATGTGGGTGACGGGAAAGGGCCAGTCGCCGTGCAGGTACGGCGCCAATATGTCCTCGTCATTCTGGTCGACGACGATCACCTCGAACGAGACGGCGCGCTGCTTGGCGAGACTCGTCAGCAGCCGCCGGTTCGGGATGGTGCGGCCGAGCGTCGCGACGATCAGGCTGACGTCGAAGCGGGCATGGTCCGGCGACGTCATCCGGCGGCGCGGTCGCGCCGCATCTCGGCCGCGATCGCGCCGATCACGCGATCGACCTGCTTCTCCCACGTGAAGGTCGCCGCCTGGGCGCGACCGAGCGCGCTCATCCGCTCGGCCAGCGCCGGCTGCTCGATCAGGTCGCGGCAGGCGCGCAGGATCGAGTGGCGGTCGTGCGGATCGCAGTAGAGCGCCGCATCGCCGCACCGCTCGCGCATCACCGGGATGTCGGAGACGATCACCGGGCAGCCGACCGTCATCGCCTCCACCGGCGGCAGGCCGGACGCTTCGTAGAAGGAGGGGAACAGGAAGAAGGAGGCGCCGGCGTAGAGATCGAGCAGCGCGGCATCGTCGACATAGCCGCAGAACTCGATCAGCGTCCGCACATCCTCCGGTATGGCGTGCGCCGCCTTGGCCGCCGGCCCGGCCAGCTTGAAGCCCGCGCCGGTCGCCCGCGCCAGATCGATTGCCGCCTGTACGATGCCCGCGCCGTTCTTCCGATCGGAGAGCGCGCCGACATAGAGGCCGTAGGCGCCGTCCCCCCGGCGCGGCCGCCATCGCGCGGCGGGCGGCGCATCGTTGGCGAAGCCGCCGTTCGCGGCGACGAGGATGCGCGGCCCGGCCGACGGGTGCAGCCCGCCGATCACGCTGCGCTCCGCCGCGGAGACGGTGACGAGCGGGCGCGCGCGCTTCAGCAGCACCATGTCGATCGCGCGGTGCAGCAGCCGGTAGGCGAGCGGATAGTCGCCGGGAAACAGCCGGTAGGCCAGATCGTGCAGCATCACCGCGACCGGGCGGCGGCCGAGCAGCGACAGCACCGGCGCGCTGTTGCCGAGGCACAGCAGGGCCGCCGCGCCGACATGGCCGGGCAGGGCGAGCTGCTCCCACCGATGGCCGCTGCCGCCGCCGACCCGCTCGACCGCGATGGCGCGGAGCGCCGGCCCGGCGAGCACGGCGTCGCGCTGCGCCACCAGCCGCACCCGCAGCCCGGGATAGCGACCCTCCACCAGCCGCCGATCGAGCGCGCCGACGAACTCCCGCGCGACGCGCTGCACGCCCGTCATCCGCTGGCTGAGGAAGCGGCCGTTGATGACGAGTTCGAACCCCGTCTCGTCATGCATCATGAATACTCCGTATTGGAGTTGAACCGGATCGAACAGATTAGAGCGTGATTATGGTCTACCCCAGTATAGGCGAGGAGACCGCTTCGCAGAACGCGTACTTGGTTCCAAGTGGTGCGGCCTGTGGCGTGATCGGCACGCCGCCTTGCCGCCGTGGCGGAATACCCCGGTGCGGGCCGGCGTGCGTAGCGGTGTCTCCGGCGCAGGTCAGTCCGCCAGCGCCGTGGCCGGGTGGGGCGGATCGCCGCGCAGGTGCAGGATCATGTCCAGCAGCCGGTGGCGGATGGCGATCAGCGCGAGCAGCCAGGCGACGATGCCACTCGCGATCGCCAGCACCGCCGCCTGCGCCGTGCCGAGACCGAGGCCGGTCGCCATCGCGCGCCCGGCCATCGCGCCGGCCGCCGTCGCCACCAGCGGCGGGATCAGCGCCGGCATGGTCTGCCGCAGCATCGCCTGCGATCCCGGCAGGCGCCGCAGCGCGACGACGGCGAGGATGGTCGAGCCGAGGCAGGTGGAGACGGCGGTGGAGATCGTCACCGCGACCAGGCCGAACGGCGCGGACAGGGCGATCAGCGCCACGCCCACGGCGGCGTTCGTGCACTGGATGTAGAAGAGCGGGCGCTGCTCGTCATAGGCGACCAGCACGGTGCTGGCGACGGTATCGAACAGCGAGAAGGCGCGGGCCAGGCACAGCAGCGGCACCAGCGCCGTCGCCGCCTGCCACTGCGGGCCGAGCAGTACGGGCACGACGGCCGTCGCCACCGCCGCCAGACCCACCAGCGCGGCCCAGCCGACCGCCGCCGCCATGACGAAGAAGACCGGCCACATCGTGTCCGATCGCTGGGCCGCGGCCGCGCGCTGGGAGAAGATCGTCATGGCGAAGGTGCGGGCGGGCTGGTTGAACATGTCCGTCACCGCCGTGACGATGCGGCTGCTGGCGCGGAACAGGCCGGTGGCGGCCGGCGACAGGAAGATGCCGAGGAACAGATCGGCGCTGTAGGTGGCGCCGAAACCGACGAGCATCGCGGCGTAGCGGCTCGTCGACCAGCGCAGCACCGCCACGAAGCGCGCGCGCGAGAAACGGCGCGAGTAGATCGCAGGCGAGGCCAGCATGTAGAGGATCAGCGTGGCCAGGTTACGCGCGTAGAGCTGCCAGATCAGCGCCGCCACCTTGAAGCCGGCGAACAGCAGCGCGATCGCCAGCACCATCGCGGCCAGTTCCGCCAGGGTGGTGAGCGCGTAATAGAGCCGCAGCCGGCCGGTGCGCAGCAGCAGCGATTCGCGCCACGCCGCCACCGCCGAGACGAGGTTGGAGGGCAGCATAGCCAGCAGGGCGAGCGCGATCGCATCGGCCGCGAACAGCCGGCCGGCGATCAGCGCGATCGCGCCCAGCAGCACGCCCAGCCCCACCGCCAGCGCGAGGTTGACGGCCAGGCTCTCGCTGGAGCAATCGCCCGCATCGCGCGCCTTCAGCAGATATTCGAACGCCCCGCTGTAGAGCAGGGTGCGGATCAGGGTGATGGCGATCGATGCCAGCGCGAACACGCCGAACTCCGCCGGCGCCAGATAGCGCGTCGCCACCAGCGTGACGACCACGGTGGCGATCTGGTTGGATGCGCGCGCCAGCAGGCCCGCGCCGGCGGTGAGCGCGGCGGCGAAGTCGCGCCGCGTCATCATCGCGCGCCCGCGATCGTGCCGGTTGCACTGCACAAACCGAAATCGTCCAAGTCGTCCACCATCCTGTGACGCAGCGGGCTATGGCGGGAACGCCCTGCGGGCAATCGCGATCGGGTTGATCTTGGTTCTATCTCCCGGTGCGACCGCTATTGCGGGAGCTGTGCGCCAGTTCGCCCAAGGCGCGATCCGCATCTTCGCGCGAGAAAGCAGAGCGAATCGGACCGGATCGAATTTGCTGCCGCGCAACACGAATATTACCGCCGGCATCATCGTCTCGACGGAGTGCCTCGGATTGGATGCGGATCACGCACAACGGCGCGCCGGCCAGCTCGATGCGATCCGCGCGCTGTGCGTGATCGCGGTGCTGTTCTCGCACACCATCTCCGAGGCGTATCGCGTCGGCGAGTATGAGTTCTTCGAGTTCGGCGCCTACGGCGTCACGATGTTCTTCGTCCTGAGCGGCTATCTGATCACCGGCCAGCTGCTCGCCACGCAGGACAGGCGGCGCGCGTGGGGAGACGGGATCGGCCGGCCGCTGGCGCGCTTCTACGCCAAGCGGATGCTGCGGCTGTTCCCGGCCTACTATCTGGCGCTCGCCGTGGCGGCGATGCTGGCGCTGCCGAACATCCGAGCCGAGCTGCACTGGCACCTGCTGCAACTGTCCGACATCCTGTTCGCGCTGGACCAGAATGCCGAGGATACCTCCGCCGCCGGCCATCTGTGGAGCCTGACGGTCGAGTGGCAATTCTACCTCGTCTGGCCGCTCGCACTGTTCCTGCTGCCGGGGCGGGCGCTGCCGTGGGCGATCGGCGCGATGGCGGCGGCCGGCGCCTATAGCTGGGCGCCGATCGTGCCGCTGGACCCGGTGATCGAGCGGACGAACATTCTCCAGTCGATCGACTCGCTGGCGTTCGGCGCCGCTCTGGCGCTCGCCGCGCATCGCCGCCGGCCGCTCGGCTGGCTGGCGTGGGCGGGGTGGATCGGCGCCGGCATGTTCGCCGTGCAGGTGGCCCTGCTGATGGCGGGCCACGGCCGCGTCGGCGGATGGCTGGCCATGCCGGCGCACGAGGGCATGAACCTGGCCTTCGCCGCGATCACGTGGCGCGCCGCGAGCGGGTTCGGCGGCCGCACCGGCGCGCTGCTGGAGCTGCGGCCGCTGCGCTACATCGGCCTGATCAGCTACGGCATCTACGTCTACCACCAGTTCATCCTCGCGCTGATGGAGCGCGCGTCGCGCCAGCTCGGCCTGGGCGCGCTCCATTATGATGCGTGGCTGACGGTGAAGCTGTTCCTGCTCTCGGCGGCGGTGGCGGCTTTGTCCTGGCACTGGGTGGAGGCGCCGATCAACCGCCTGCGCGCGCACCTCGCCTATCGTCGCCCGCCCGCGTCCGGCGGCGCGCTGCCGCGCCGGATCGGGGCGTGGTGAACCGGCAGGTCCAGCCGATCGCGGCGGGGCCGCCCGTGGCGGACGATGGCGCGCCCCGCGTGTCTATCGTCATCCCCGCCTATCAGGCGGCGGCGACCCTGGATCGCGCGCTGGACAGCCTCGTCCAGCAGACCTTCGCCGATTGGGAGGCGATCGTGGTGGACGACGGATCGACCGACGTGACGGCGGCGGTGATCGCCAGCCGCGCCGCCGGCGATCCGCGCATCCGCGCCTTCCGCCAGCCCAATCTCGGCGCGTCCGCCGCGCGCAACCACGGCCTGCGCGAGGCGCGCGGCGAGTGGATCGGCTTCCTCGACGCGGATGACTGGTTCCACCCCGCCTTCCTGAAGACGCTGACCGATCTCGCGCGGGATCATCCGCAGGCCGGCACCGTCTACTGCGACTTCGCCCTCGTCGACCGGGACGGACGGATCCTTGAGGAGCAGCGCGTGCCGGATCTGTCGGACCCGTTCGGCACGCTCGCGCGCAGCTGCGTGCTCTCGGTGCACTGCGCGCTGACCCGCGCCGGGATCATGCGCGCCGCCGGCCCGTTCGACGAGACGCTGGCGCTGAACGAGGACTGGGATCTGTGGCAGCGCATCGCCCGGCTCGGCGCGCCGTTCCGCGGCGTGCGGGAGATGCTGGCTTTCTATTACTGCCGCCCGCAGTCGCTCTCGCGCCGGCCGCTGTCGCTGGCTACGGACGGGCTGGCGGTGATCGATCGCGTCTGCCGCGCCGACCCGGCCGTGCCCGCGCGCGATCCGCGCTACGCCGATGGCCTGCCGGACGAGGACCGGCTGCCGCTGAAGCTGGACTGGATCCTGATGTGCGCGGCCAACGCCATCGCCTTGGGCGAGGATCCTCTTCCCTATCTCGACATGATCGGCGACTATGCCGGCGCTGTGCTGATCGCGGAGCATGGCGTGGCGACCTTCGTCGGCGGCCTCGCCTTCGGCCGCTGCACGGACAGCGCGTCGCTGGCGGACGGGTGGGACGGGCTGGAGCCGCAGGTCGATCGCTTCTGGCAGGCGCTCGGCGCGCGCATCGGTCAGACGCGGGCGATCGATACGTGTCGCGCCCTCGCCCGCCTGCGCGTGCTGGGGCCGGCGGCGTTCGATCGCCCGTTCGCCTCGTCCGGCGTGCATGTCCGCCGCGTCGATATCGCGCAGCCGCTGCCGGTGATCGATCCGCGCGGCTGCGACGCCGTGATCGTGCAGGTGGTGGAGGGGGAGGGGGCGCTGGGCCTCGTCCACCTGCCGGCGCTGGGGCTGATCCCGCCGGCCGCGCTGCGCGAGGCGATCGTGGCGGCGGCGCCGACCTGGCCGGAGCGCCGGCGGATCATGCGATCAGTCGGCGCGGCGCGGCCGCTCTTCTGGCTGCACGCCGCCGCCGCGATGTCGCGATCGCGCGGCTGGGGCATCAAGGCGCGCATCGCCCAGCCGGGGCGCATCGCCGGCGCCGCCCCGCTGCGCGTGCGCGCGGCGCTCGCCCGCACGCTCGGCCGCAGCATCGGCGGGCGGCTGCGCTACGGCGGCACCGACGCCGCCTACCGCGAGGCCATCGCCGCCGTAGGCCGGCAGGAAGCCGGGCGGCTGGCCGGCGAACAGGCCGCCGCGGGAACGGCGGGCGCCGCGGCGGACGCGCCGGCCTGGCGGGAGGTGGCGGCGAACAGCCCGGCTTACTGGGACCAGGTGTTCGAGCAGGAGAATCCCTGGGCCTATGACAGCGTGTACGAGCAGACCAAGTATGAATATACGCTCGACCTGATCGGCCCGGACCGGCCCGCCGCCGCGCTGGAACTGGCCTGCGCCGAGGGCCACTTCACCGTGCAGCTGGCCGCCCGCGTCGGCCACCTGCTGGCGACCGACATCTCCACGATCGCGATCGGCCGCGCCGCCGAGCGATGCGCCGGGCAGGCCAATGTCGACTATGCCCAGCTCGATTTCTTCGACGGCGACATCGCCGGCGACTACGATCTGATCACGTGCAGCGAGGTGCTGTACGAGTGTGGATCGCTGCCGAAGCTGCGCACGATCGCGCGGCGCATCGCCGATCGCCTGAAGCCCGGCGGCGCGCTGGTGATGGCGCATGTGATCGAGGCATCGGAGGAGCGCGCCCGCAGCGGCTTCGACTGGGATGGCGTGTTCGGCGCACGGACCATCGCCGAGGTGTTCGGCGCGGTCGGGGGTCTGGCGCTGGAGGCGCAGATCGAGACCGAGCTCTACCGCATCCACCGCTTCCGCAAGACGGACGCGGCGATCGTGCCGAAGCTGACCACGCGACCGATCAAGGCGCCGCCGCTGCCGGAATATGGCGCCTATGTGGTGTGGGGCGGCGCGACCGTGACGCGCAGCGAGGCCGCCCGCGCGCGCGCCGTGGCGCTGCCCATCCTGATGTACCATCGCATCGCCGAGCGGGACGACGGGCCGGCGGCGCTCGCGCAATATCGCCTGTCCCCGGCCGATTTCGAGGCGCAGCTGCGCTGGCTGCGGCGCCACGGCTATCGCGGCGTCACCCCGGCCGAGTGGATCGCCGCCCTGGCGCGCGACCAGCCGCTGGAAGGGCGGCCGGTGATGCTCACCTTCGACGACGGCTATTGCGATTTCGCCACCGCCGCCTGGCCGCTGCTCCAGCATTACGGCATGGCCGCCACCGTCGGCATCGTCACCGACAAGGTCGGCGGCAGGGCCGACTGGGATGTCGCCTACGGCCCGCCCGCGCCGCTGATCGACTGGGAGGCGCTGCGCCGCGTCGCCCGCGAGGGCGCGGTGATCGCCAGCCACTCGGCCAGCCACGCCGCCCTTCCGGCCCTCTCTGGCGAGGCGGTGCTGCGCGAGGCGTTCCGATCCCGCCTGGCGATCGGGCAGGCGCTGGGGCGGGAGCCGGACACGATCATCTACCCCTATGGCGCCTACGATCCGCTCGCCGCGCGGGCGGCCGCGCTCGCCGGCTACGGCCTCGGCCTGGGCACCACCCCCGGCATCGCCACCCTGCTCTCCGATCCGATGCACATGCCGCGCATCGAGGTGAGCGGCTTCGGCGACCTCGACGGCTTCGTCGATGCGCTGCGGCGGACGGACGCGGAAACCGGCAGGCCGCGCCCCGCCGCATGACCGGCGGCGCAGACCCGCACGACGACCCGGCGGACATCGATCGGCTGGATTACGCCGCGCCGCGCCCCAGCGCGGCGGCGCTCGTCTCCGTGTTCCGCCTCGTTCGCCCCTATTGGCGCGGGCGCCTGTGGCTGGCGCCGGTGATCCTGGCGATCGGCGTGGTGGCATCGCTGGCCGAGGCGGCCGGCATCGGCGTGATCATCCTGCTGCTCTCGATCGTGATCCGCGGGCGGGCCGGTGCGCTGGACTTCGACGACGGCCTCGTCGATCGCGCGATCGGCCACATCGTCGCCGTGACCGGCGGCGACCTGCGCACGATCGCGACCCTGGCCTTCGCGCTGCTGCTGCTGCGCGTCGCCAGCGTGACGCTGCACCGCCTGATCGCCACGATCGCCGAGGCCGGGATCAGCGATCGGGTGCGCCGCGCCCTGTTCCGCAGCTTCCTGACGATGCCGTTCGAGGAGACCGGCCGCCGATCCTGGGGCGACATGCTCACCGTGCTGAACCGCCACAGCTGGGCCGTGGCGGAAGCGACGGACGGCTTCGCCGGGATGATGCTGAACGGCTGCGTCGCCGGGATCATCGGCCTGCTGCTGTTCCTGCTCTCGCCGCTGATCGCCGGCATGGCGCTGGCCGGCACCTTGCTGCTCAACTTGGCGCTGCGCCTGATCGACGGACCTGCCGAGCGCGCCGGCGAGACGGCGGCGGTGAACGCGCGGGCGGTGAGCGCACGGGCGATGCGGGTGCTGCAGGCCGCGCGCACGATCCGCATCTTCGGCCAGACGCGGGCGCAGGCCGCCGCCTTTGCCGCCGAATCGGGCCGGCTGCGGCGCGGATCGATCCGCAGCGATCTCACCTCCGGCATGGCCGAGCCGCTGAGCCACGCCGCCTATCTCGGCATCGTCGCGCTGATCGCGGTGGTCGCCGTGCGCAACCGGCTCTCCTACGAACAGGTGCTGGCGGCGGTGGCGCTGCTGTACCGGATGCAGCCTTATGCCAGCGAGTTCGAGGCGCAGCGGCTGCACCTCGCCACCTTGCTCGCGCCGGTGCGCGCGATCGACGAGCTGGTCGCGCTCGGCCGGCCGATCGACGCCGGCGGGGGCACGGATGCTATGCCGGTCCGCGCCTGCCTCTCGTTCGAGGGCGTGCGCTTCGCCTATCCCGGCCAGCGCCAACCCTGTCTTCACGGCGCATCCTTCGACATCCCGGCCGGCCGCTGGACGCTGCTGCGCGGCGAGAGCGGGGCCGGCAAGTCGACGATCGTCAACCTGCTGCTGCGCCTCTACGATCCGCAGGCGGGCGCGATCCTGGTGGATGGGCTGCCGCTGGTCGGGATCGATCGCGAGCAGTGGCTCGCCGGCATCGCGGTGGCGGGGCAGGATGTCGAGCTGATCGACGGCACCATCCTCGACAATGTCCGGCTCGGCCGGCCCGAGGCGGACGATGCCGAGGTGGCGCGCGTTGTGTGGCTGAGCGGCCTCGACGCGCTGCTCGCCGAGCTGACCGCCGGCGGTGAGACGCGGATCGGCGAGCGCGGCCTCAATCTCTCGGGCGGGCAGCGGCAGCGGCTGGGGCTGGCCCGCGCGCTGCTGCGCCGGCCGCGTCTGCTGATCCTCGACGAGGCGACCAGCGCGCTGGATGCGGAGGCGGAGGACGCCATCCTCGCCCGCCTGATCGACGCCGCCGGCGACGCGACGGTGATCCTGATCGCCCACCGCCTGGCGGCAGGCCTGCCGATCACGCACGTGCTGACGCTGCGCGAAGACGGATCGGTGGAGACGCGCGCGGACGGGCCGAACGCGCTCTCGTGCCGCTGACGGAGGGCGGGATCGGGCGCCCGCCTCGCCACCGCGTGCCGCGCGGCCGGTGCCTCGAACGCGATCAGAAGTAGCGTTCGCCCACGCGCACGGTGTCGCCGGGCAGTACGCTTACGGCGGTGCCGCGCAGATCGACCGACCGCTCCTCGGCGCGGGCGCGGCGCAGGAAGATCCGGCGCTTGTTGGCGCGGTAGGTATAGCCCCCGGCGGTCGCCACCGCCTGCTCCAGCGTCAGCCCCACGGAATAGGGATATTCGCCCGGCTTGTTGACCTCGCCCAGGATGTAATAAGTCCGGAAGGTCATCACCTCCACGCTCACGCGCGGATCGTTGACGTAGCCGTCCGCCAGCCGGGTGGTGATCGCCTGCCGCAGCGTATCGATCGTCCGCTCCGTCACCGGCACGTCGCCCACCAGCGGAAAGGCGATCGTGCTGGACGGGGTGACGGTATATTCGCCGGTCAGCGCCGGCTCGTTATAGACGGTGATGCGCAGCTTGTCGCCGGGGCCGAGGGCATAAGCATCCCGCGTGGCGGCGGCGGCGGAGAGCGGCGGCGGGGTGGCCGCGCACCCGCCCAGCGCCACGGACGCGCCCAGCAACAGGGCGGCGACCATCGTGCCGTTCGACGCATTCATGCCGTTCATCCTCGCACCTGCCGGAGCGGTTGGTCTAGCGGCTGATGCTGCAATGCGGAAAGGCGTGCGGCCGCTTGTGCGTCCATTTCCGATCAAGTGGGAACGCCGCGCGCGGCGAGGACATGCATCGAAGCGTTGTCGACGTGCCGCCGTGTTGAAGTCGCGTGTTTGCGAACGGTCCGGCGATCGGCTGCGCGGCTGTCGCGGAACCGTATAGTCTGATAGACGGTGCGAACAGGGGTGGGTGCAGAGGCGAAGAGGATGGCGATCAGGCAGCAGCAGCGTCCGCATTCGGTTCGCGCAACGCGGTGCCAGTTGCTGTGGGCCGCCCTGTTCCTGGTCGGCACAAGCATTGCGGGGTGGCTGCTGATCCTCTGGGCGATGCGATAGGCCACCGTCCATGATCCGGCCGCACACGCTCCGGTGCGGCGTTTGTCCGATCCGGAGCGATCTGTCGGACGGAACCGCGGTGCAAGGCGCCTGAACGGCGAAAGGCCCGGAGCATCGCTCCGGGCCTTTCTTGCACGACGCCGATGGCTCAGGCGGCGAACTGGTTCATCGTGTTGTGCGCGCCGCCGGCCTTCAGCGCGGCCTCGCCGGCGAAATATTCCTTGTGATCGTCGCCGATGTCCGACCCGGACATGTTCTGGTGCTTCACGCAGGCGATACCCTGGCGGATCTCGGCACGCTGCACGTTCTTGACGTAGCCCAGCATCCCCGCCTCGCCGAAATACTCCTTCGCCAGATTGTCCGTGCTCAGCGCCGCCGTGTGGTAGGTCGGCAGGGTGATGAGATGGTGGAAGATGCCGGCCCGCGCCGCCGCATCCTTCTGGAAGGTGCGGATCCGCTCGTCGGCCTCGTCGGCCAGCGGCGTGCCGTCATAGTCCACGCTCATCAGGCGGGCGCGGTCGTAGGCGGAGACGTCCTTGCCGTCCTTCTCCCACGCATCGAACACCTGCTGGCGGAAGTTCAGCGTCCAGTTGAAGCTCGGCGAATTGTTGTAGACGAGCTTGGCGTTCGGGATCACCTCCCGGATGCGGTCGACCATGCCGGCGATCTGGGCGATGTGCGGCTTCTCCGTCTCGATCCACAGCAGGTCGGCGCCGTGTTGCAGCGAGGTGATGCAGTCGAGCACGCAGCGATCCTCGCCCGATCCGGCGCGGAACTGGTAGAGGTTGGAGGGCAGGCGCTTGGGCTTCATCAGCTTGCCGCCGCGATTGATGATGACGTCGCCATTCGCCTGCGAGATGTCGGTGATCTCCTCGCAGTCGAGGAAGGCGTTATACTGGTCGCCAAGGTCGCCCGGCTCGCGCGAGAAGGCGATCTGCTTGGTGAGACCCGCCCCCAGCGAGTCGGTGCGGGTCACGATGATCCCGTCCTCCACGCCCAGCTCCAGAAAGGCGTAGCGGCAGGCGCGGACCTTGGCGAGAAAGTCCTCGTGCGGCACCGTGACCTTGCCGTCCTGATGGCCGCACTGCTTCTCGTCGGAGACCTGATTCTCGATCTGGAGCGCGCAGGCGCCGGCCTCGATCATCTTGCGGGCGAGCAGATAGGTCGCCTCGGCATTGCCGAAGCCGGCGTCGATATCGGCGATGATCGGCACGACATGGGTCTCGTGCGTCTCGATCGCGTGCATCAGGCGCTGCGCCTCGATCTCGTTGCCGGCATCGCGGGCGTGATCCAGCTCGCGGAACATCATGCCCAGCTCGCGCGCGTCGGCCTGGCGCAGGAAGGTGTAGAGCTCCTCGATCAGCGCCGGCACGCTCGTCTTCTCGTGCATCGACTGGTCGGGCAGCGGGCCGAAGTCGGAGCGCAGCGCCGCGATCATCCAGCCGGAGAGATAGAGGTAGCGGCCCTTGGTGGTGCCGAAATGCTTCTTGATCGAGATCATCTTCTGCTGGCCGATGAAGCCGTGCCAGCAGCCGAGCGACTGGGTGTAGTTCGCCGGATCGGCATCGTAGGCGGCCATGTCCTTGCGCATGATCGCGGCGGTGTAGCGGGCGATGTCCAGCCCGGTGCGGAAGCGGTTCTGCAGCCGCATGCGCGCCACGGCCTCCGCGTCGATCCCGTCCCAGGTGCCGTTGTAGCTCCGGATGAGCTGGCTGGTCTCTGCGATCTGGTCCTGGTACGTCACGGTCGATCCTCACTCGCTGAAAGTTGCAAGGATCGATACAGACGTGGCCGGCGAAGATCGCCGGTTTTCCCGCCTGAAACGGGTCACGCCGTCTTACACCGGGTGACGCTAGAATGTCGTTTTGTAAATAATTTACAAATGTCGGCTCGGAGTTGAGTGGCCCGCCTCAGGCACCGGGCGGGGTGTCGCCGCGGCCGCCGATCTCTTCGTACAGCCGCAGGATCGTGCGGCGGCCGGTGCGGACGAACAGCCCCGGCACAACCGCGTGCACCAGCACCGCCATGCCGACGACGACCATCGTCGCGCCCACCCGCGCGGCGACCGAGAAATGCTGCGTATAGCTCTCGTCCACGCTGCGCGGATGGGCGAGGAACAGGCGATCGATCATCGGCCGGGCTCCATGTCTGCGCCATCCTCATGCCCGAGCGATCGCGCGATCCCAAGCGGTTCCGCTACGGCTAATCGGCCATCGTGCCGGAGAACAGCGTGGCGGTGCGCCCGCCGATCCAGATCGTGCCCGCCGCGTCCCGCTCGACATGGACGCGGCCGGTACGGCCAAGGCGGGTGCCCTGCGCCGCCACGTAGCGATCCGTCGCGCGGCCGCTGGCGAACAGCCACTGGGCGATCGAGGCGTTGAGGCTGCCCGTCACCGGATCCTCCATGATCTCGCCATGGGCGCCGCTGAACAAGGCGCGGATCTCCCACGCCGCCTCGCCGCCGGGCGCGTGTGGGCCGACGACGCCGATATCGACGCGACGATCGTGCGCGCGCGCCGGCTCCAGCGCCAGCACCGCCTCCGCCGAGGCGAGCATCACCGCGAGCCAGCCGGGGCCGTTATCCGCCCACTGCGCCTCCACGATCGTCGCGGGATCGATCCGCAGCACCGCCGCCGCTTCCGCCAGCGTGGCGTCATCGACCGGACCGGAGCGGACGAGCGGCGGCGCGGCAAAGGCCAGACGATCGCCGTCGCCGTCGTCGCCGTCGCGGCGGATCGGGATCAGCCCCGCGCCGCACTCCTGCACGATCCGCCCCGGATCGCGCGGTTGCCCGCCGCCCGCCAGCCACGCGTGGCACGTGCCGAGCGTCGGGTGCCCGGCGAATGGCAGTTCGTGCGCCAGGGTGAAGATGCGGACGCGATAGTCGGCCTCCGCATGGCGGGGCGGCAGCAGGAAGGTGGTCTCGGACAGGTTGAGCCAGCGCGTGATGCGCTGCATCGCCTCCGTATCGAGGTCCTCCGCCGCCGCGACCACGGCCAGCGGGTTGCCGCTGAACGGCGCGACGCCGAACACGTCGATCAGTTGGAAGGGGCGGGCCATGCCCTCTCCTTCGTGCGTACCGGCGCCATGTCAACCGGCAGGGCGACAGGTGCGGGCAGGTAAGCGCGGGATCGGAGCGGATCGCCGGCCCGGCGCACGGTGGAGTGGAGGCGGGCGGTCGCCCGCCCCCACTCCGGATCATGCGTCAGAGGCCGACGATGCCGCCGTCATTCTTGGTGATGACGATGGTGGCGGAACGCGGCCGCGCGGTGGGTGCCGCGGTGCCGCCCTGGTTGGCCGGCCAGTTGCTGCTGATCGCCGCCGGGCTGCCATTCTCGCCCGGATGCTGGATGTTGACGAACAGCGAGCGGCCGTCCGGCGTGGTGTCGATGCCGGTGATCTCGCACTCCTTCGGGCCGACGAGGAAGCGGCGCAGATTGGTGCCCGGCGCCTTGCCGACGAAGGTGGCCTGCGTGCGCGTGGCGGTGCCGTCCTGCGAGGTGTTGGTGATCGTCCGCGCGCCGCCGTCGCCCACGGTGCCCGGCACCGCCGCCAGCAGCATGCAGTTCGTCTGGTCGGTATAGGCGCCGTCGTCCGTCTCGATCCACAGCAGCGGGTTGACGAGGCCGGAGGCGTTGCTCGGCCGGGCGAACCACAGGCCGTCCGGGCTGGAGAAGTCGTTGTCCGCCGTCAGCCCGGAGACGTTGATGTTGGTCGCGTCCAGGTCGGAGCCCGCGCCGAAGGCGTAGATGTCCCAGGTGAAGGTCACGGCCTCCGACGTGTCGCCCGTCTCGCGCAGGCGGATGACGTGGCCGTTGGGGTTGCCGCGCTGCGCCGTCGTGCCCTTCGGATCGTTATAGTAGCGCGGGTTGGCCGCATCCGTGCCGGCGAAGGTGCGCGACGAATTGTTGGTCAGCGTCAGGTACATCTCGCCCGACTTGGGGTTCACGGCGGTCCACTCCGGCCGGTCCATCTTCGTCGCGCCCAGCGCATCGGCGGCGAAGCGGGCGTTGATCAGCACGTCGCCCTGGTCGGCGAAGGGGTAGATGTTGCTCGCCGTGGTCAGCCCGTTCTGGCCGAAGACCAGCGGCAGCCACGTGCCGGTGCCGTCCTGGTTGAAGCGGGCGACGTAGAGCGTGCCGGCATCGAGATACTTGTCGCCGATCGCCAGGCGGTCCGTGGCCGTCGCGTCCGCCGCCACCCAGGCGGTGTTCGAGACGAACTTGTAGAGATACTCGTTCTGCGCGTCGTCGCCCATGTAGAAGGCCGGCTTGCGGCCGACGACGACGTTGGACGGCCAGCAGCCCTCATGGTTCATGCGGCCAAGCGCGGTGCGCTTGCGCGGCGCTTTGGTCGGGTCGAACGGGTCGATCTCCACCACCCAGCCGAACTGGAACGCCTCGTTGCGGAAGTCGCCGGTGCCGTCGGCCGGCAGCGCCGCCGTGGCGGTGATGTTCCAGCGCGAGTAGATCGTGCTGCTGGCATCGGCCGGCGTCACCGTGGCCCAGCCGTAATTGCCGGCGCGGCCCTCGGTGATGCCGTAGCGGATGAGGGAGGCGCTGGCTTTGGCCGACACGCCGCCGCGGGCGGCGGCATCGCCGGTGTCGCGGCGGAAGTAGCCGGCCCAATTCTCCTCGTTGGTGGCGTAGGTGCCCCAGGGCATGTAGCCGTTGGCGCAGTTGTTGATCGTGCCCCGGCCGGCGGTGCCGTCCGGCGAGAAGCGCGTGCGGATCGCGCCGTTGCCGCGCACCGGGCCGTTGAACACGGTGGGCGTCAGCGGCGTGATGCGGCGGTTGAGGGTGGAGCTGTTGACGTAGCTCCACGCGCCGCTGGTGGCGCGCGTCACCTCGATGGCGCTCACGCCGTGGCACTCCATCTCCTTCAGCGCCTCGCCCTCGGGGCGGGCGCCGCCCGCCAGCGTCGTCGGGCCGTTCGGGTGCAGGTAGCGCTGGGTGATGTTCTCGTGGTTCAGCACCAGAACGCCGCGCGTGCTGCTGGACAGATCGGGCGTGCTGCCGGTGGCGGCGAGGCCGAAGAACGACATGCCGTCATGATGATCGCCGGCGCGGGCCGAGAAGGTGGTGTCGGTGCCGTCGTTGACGAAGGCCGGGGTCGTCGTGTTGATCGGATCGCCGAGGCGGTAGAGCACCGTCACCGTGTAGCCCGACGGCACCTTGACGATGTCGTCGAGGCTCTTGGGCAGGGCGGTGAAGCCCAGGGTGGCGGGATCCACCGTCACCGTGGTGTCGGCGGTGGCCATCTTGCCCTTCTCGTCCATCGCGCTGAAGCGGAAGACGAGCGGGGTCGAGGCGCTGACGCTGGGGGCGAGGAAGGTGGCGTTGTTGGTGGCGGCGCCGGTGAGCGTCACCGTCGGGCCGGAGATCTGCGTCCACGCGACGCTGGAGACGGCCTTGTCGTCGGTCGCCGTGCCGGCCAGCGTGACGATGCGGCCCGAGGCGGACTGCGCGGTCTGCCCCGCCGTCACCACCGGCGCGTCGTTATTCTCGCCGCCGCATGCGGAGAGCAGGCTGCCGCCGAACACCGCCGTGGTCAGCGCGGTGACGCCGCCGAGCATCGTCTGCCGGCGCGAGTAGCGCGCTGCGACGATGTCCTCGAGGCTCGGATTGTCCGAGCGGTTCGTGTCGATATCGCCGTCGGTGTATCCGGCGATGTCCGCGATGTCAGCCATTGTTCATGCCCCTTCCATGTTCGTGGGGCTCCGCTACCCGGATCGCGCGTAACATTTGTTCCGGGGCGCTTACGTTTTCGTTACACTGTCACACTCGCCGCCTAAGCCGCCGCCCATGGACGCAGGAACGGAAATGGCGCGCGGGCCGAGCCTGGCCGAGCGGCTGGGCACCGGCATTTCGGCGGCGGCGCGGGCGGGCGCGGGGCGCGCGCGCCCGGTAGCGGCCGCGCATCTCCGGCGCGGTATCGGGCTGGTCCGCACCGCGCGATCGGTGAGGATCGCGCCGTGGTTCGGGCCGCTGCTGTTCGGCCTGATCATCGTGCCGCCGGCGCTGCTGTGGGCGGGGGCGGCGCTGCTGACGGTGCAGGAGGGGCGTCGCGCCGCCGCGATCCGGGCGGACTCCGCGCCGGCGCTGGCGGCGATCCGGCAGGCGCGGGCGGACCGCGCCGCGCGCGCCGCGATCGCGCCCGCCTTTGCCGTGCCGACGATCGGCGCGGCCACCCGCGCGCTTGCCGAGGCGCTGCCGCCCGATGCCGAGCTGCTGAGCCTGACGATGGCGGAGAATGGCGCGGCCGCCATGACGCTCGCCGCGCCCGACCCCGATGCGTTGCGCGCCGCCCTGCGCGGCCGGGCGCCGCTCACCGGCTTCCGCGAGACGGATCAGGCGGTCGGCGCCGACGGCCGCATGCGGATCACGCTGACGCGGCCGGCGCGATGATCGCGACGGCGCGGCTCTCCGCGATCCTGCCGCTGGCGGGGCTGGTGCTGGCGCCCTTCCTGTTCGTCCACGCGCGCACCGCGCTCGCCGATCTGGCGGCGGCGCGGCAGGAGACGGCAGGCCTCGCCGTTGAGGCGACCTCGCGGCCGCCGGCGCCCGTGCCGCTGCTGCCGGAGGCCGCCCTGATCCCGGCGGCCGATTCGGACGCGGCGGCGGCTCTCCTCGCCACCCGCCTGCGCGGGGAGGCGGCGCGCGGCGGCCTGCTGGTCGAGCGGCTGGCGCCGCTGCCCGGGCCCGCGCCGCTGGTGGCGGCCCGAATCGTCGCCTCGGGGCCGGAGGCGGCGGTGCTGCGCTTCGCCCGCGCGATGGAGGCGGGCGCGCCGCTGATCCGCTTCGCCGGCTGGCGGCTGGAAGGGGCGGGCGCCGGGCTGGTCCGGCTGGATGCGCGCGCCGTGGCGCTGCGGCGAACGCGATGATCGCGCGGCTCCCCGCACCGGCCGCCGGCGCGATCGCCGCGGGGCTGATCGTGCTGGCGACGCCGCTCTGGCTGCTGCGCGACACGACCGAGCGGGGGCGGGCGCCGGTGGCGGCGCCCTCGCTGCCGCCGCCCCGCGCGATCGAGCCGGCGCCGGCCGTCGGCGAAGCTCCGGCGCGTCCCCTGTTCTCGGCCGCGCCGGCCGATCCGCTGCTTCCGGAGGCCGGATCGCCGCCGGCCGCCGGCCCCGACCTGGTCGGCATAGTCGGCCGCCTGCCGGACGATGCCGTGGCGCTGGTGCGCGGCGGCAATGGCGGCACGCAGATGGTGGCGATCGGCGGGCAGGTGGAGGGCTGGCGGCTCGCCGCGCTCTCGCCCGATGCGGCGCTGTTCGTGCGCGGCGCGGAGCGGCTGCGCGTCGGCCTGCCGGCCGAGGCCGCGCCCGATCCCGCCCAGTAGAGCCGCGAATCGGGAGCGATCCCGGATCAGTAGATGCCGGGCAGCTCCACCGTCAGGCGCGGCTTCGGCGGATCGAGCAGCAGGCTGCGGCGATGGTCCAGCGCCTCCTCCTCGCCGCGCAGGCGGGCATATTTGCCGTCGGTCGCGGCACGGGCGGAGATGCGGTCGCGCAGCACCGTCGGCCGCAGGAACACGAACAGGGTGCGCTTCGTCTGGCTCTCGCGTCGCGCCTTGAACAGTTCGCCCACCACCGGGATGTCGCCCAGCACCGGCACCTGGCTGCGCGTGCTCATCCGGTCGTCGGTGATGAGGCCGCCGAGCACGATCGTCTCGCGATTGTCGGCCAGCACCGTGGTCTGGATGCTGCGGCGGTTGGTGATGAGGTCGGCGGCGCCCGATACGGTGGCGTTGACCAGCGATGACACCTCCTGGCTCACCTCCAGCCGCACCACGTCGCCCTGGTGGATGCGCGGCACCACGCGCAGGGTGATGCCCACGTCCTGCCGCTCGATGGTGGTGAACGGGTTGATCGTGTTGCCGTCCGTCGCGAAGCTGCCGGTGCGGAACGGCACGTTCTGGCCGACGACGATCTCGGCCGGTTCGTTGTCCAGCGTCGTCAGGCTCGGCGTGGAGAGCAGGTTCGCCTTGGTCGACTGGCCGAGCGCCTGCACGAGGATGCTGAAATTGTCGCCGATGCCGACATTGCCGGAGACGCCGTCTGTCAGGATGCCGGCCGCCGCCGGCGCGCCGATCGCCGCCAGCACGCTGCGCAGCGGCAGGCCCAGGGTGCTGAACGAGGTGGCGCCGCCGTCCGCCCGGTTCACCGCCGCCGCGCCCAGGCCGAGCTGGATGCCCAGCGCCTCGGCATTGTCGCCGGTGATCTCCACGATCGCCGCCTCGATCATCACCTGCGGCCGGCGCACGTCCAGCTCGGTGATCAGCGGCTCGATGGCGGCGATGGCCGCCGGCGCGCCGCGCAGCACGATGGCGTTCAGCTCCGGCGCGGGCTGCACGGTGAGGTCGTCGGTGGAGAAGCCGCGTGCCGCCGTGGCGGAGCCGCGCGCCGGCGACAGCGCGCCGCCGCCGAACGTGCCGCCGGCACCCCCCAGCGATCCGCCGCCGAGGGAGCCGGCCCCGAGCGAGCCGCCGCCGATCCCGCCGCCGCCTTCGCCGGTCAGCGCCGCCACCGCGTTGCCGGCGCTCGCCCCATCCAGCCGGTTGAGCCCGCCGACCGACAGCGGCAGGCGCTGGCGGCCGGTGGAGAGGCTGCGGCCGACGGCGGTGTTCGCCTGTTCCGGCGCGCCCATGATGCCGCGCAGCACCTCCGTCACCGATTCGGCGTCGCTGTTGCTCAGCCGGATCATGCGCGTGATCGGCGTCGCGCCGCCCGGCCGATCGAGCACCACGGCGATGCGCCGCGCCTGCGCGATCATCGCCGGCTCGCCGCGCACCAGCACCGTGTTGCTGCGCTCGTCCGCCGCCACCCGCGGCCCGCCGCTGGCGCCGGGATCGCCCATCACGCCCTGGATCGCCGCCGCCACGTCGCGCGCCGTCGCATGTTCCAGCCGGATGCTCTCGAAGGATGCGCCGCCGCCGCCGTCCAGCGCTAGCGCCAGCCGCTCGATGCGGCGGACATTCTCGGCATAGTCGGTCACGACGATCGCGTTGGGGCTGGGCAGCGATTCGATGTTGCCGAACTGCGCGACCAGCGGGCGGAACACGCGCGCGGCAGCGTCGCCCGGCACGTTGCGCAAGCGGATCAGCCGCGTCACGACCTCCTGACCGGAAACGCGCCCGGTGCCCGATCCGGTATCGCGGATGGCGTTGGCGGCGGGGATGATGCGCCACGCCCGCCCGCTCTTCACCGCCGCGAAGCCGTGGACGCGCAGCACCGACTGGAACAGATCCCACACCCCGTCCACCGTCAGCGGATCGGCGGAGGTGACGTTGACGACGCCCTTTACGTTGGGATCGAGGATCAGGGTGCGGCCGGTGATGCGGCTGATCTGCTCCGCCACGTCGGCGATCTCCACCGCGCGCATGTTGACCACCACGTCCGCCACCGGCTGCGCCGCCTGCGGCAAAGCGGGGGCGGGGAGGGCGAGCGCCGCGAGGATCAGCGGGAAACGATCGATGCGGCGCAACGTCAGGGTGCCTTTCAGCGCAGGGAAACGGAAACGGTGAGGCGCTTGCCGCCGCGCAGCATCGTGACGCGCATCGGCCCGCCGGCGGCGGCGGCCAGCAGCATCTGGCGATCGTGATCGGCATCGCCCACCGCGACATCGTTGATCCGCTCGATCACGTCGCCGGGGATCAGGCCGGCGCGGGTGAGCGCCGGGGGCGGGCTGGTGCCGACGCGGTAGCCCTGATCGGTGCGCGCGGCGCCCAGCGCGTCGATCAGCGATCCGCCGGCGGACGGCGCGGCCGGCGGCGGCGTACCGGCCGGCGGCTCGGCCGTCACCGGGGCGGTGGCGGGCGCGGCCGGCATCGTCGGCGCGGGCGCGCGGGGGAAGGCGAGCGATTCGGCGCGTCCGTTCACCCGCAGCAGCACGCGATCCCGCTCGATCGCCTCGATCGTGGCGCCGGCGACCGACTGGCCGACGGTGAACGCCTTCGGCGGCGCCGTGCCGATCGCGATCAGGGCGGAGGACCGGCTGGCCGGCTGCGTCGCCATCACGCCCTTCAGCGCGATGCCGAGGCTCGTCGCGGGCGCATCGCCGGCGGCGGCGCGGCCGAACGGCGCGAGGGCGAGAATCGGGCCGAGATCCACCGGGCCGGGATCCACCTGGCCGGCGCCGGCGGCTGGCGTGGCGGCGGCCATCGCGGCGGCCGGCTGGCCGCTCTCGCCGGTCAGCCGCCAGGTGAGCCCGGCGGCGGCGACGGCCAGGCTGACGATCACCACCGCCGTGAGCAGATCGACGCCGAAGGCGATGCGGCGCGGGGTGGCGAGGGCGGCGATCACGGCGTCGTCGTGCCCGCATCGACGAAGCCGTCGAGGGTGGCGAGGGGCTGCGCCTCGCCCGCCGCCGCCACGCGGATCGTCACCGCGCGCAGATCGGGATCGTCGGTCGGCTTCGTCTCCGTCCGCACCGTCCATCCCTGGCCCAGCATCTCCACCGCCGTCGGCAGGGCGGGGCCGCCCGGCAGGCCGAGTTCGGCGAGACGGTTCTCCGCCACCCACATCGCCGCACCCCGCCGCTCCAGCCCGCGGATGGAATCGACGTGCGCCTCGGATGCGCGCACCAGCCCCACCGCGGCGATCGCCAGCACCAGCAGCGCCACCAACGCCTCGATCAGCGAGAAGCCCGCCTCGGCCCGCATCATGATCGCGGCGCCGGCGAAGCGGAGACGGTGAGGCCGTCATAGGCGATCGTCCAGCGTGCCGTGGCGCTCGCCAGCCGGGCGACGAACGGCATGCCGCCGCCATCCAGCCCCAGCGGCACCGGCCCCCGCGCCGGCCCCGAGACGGCCGCCGACAGGGCCAGCGTGATCCCGGCCGGCAGCGCGTGCCGGGCGAACGCCTCGCCTTCGCCGGCGCGCCAGCCGGCGCCGTCCCAGGCCAGGAAGCCGTAGCCCTTCGCATCCCACGCCAGCGCCAGCGGGCGATCGCCGATCATCGTGTCGTCGGCGGCCAGCTGCACGCGATCGGCCAGCCGCCGCGCCTCGCTTTCAATATTGGCGCCGCGCGCCGCGCTGCCCATGCCCAGCACCGTCGCGCCCGCCATCACGCCGATGATCGCCAGCACCACCAGCATCTCGACGAGCGTCATGCCGCGTTCGTGGCGCCCGGCCGCCCGCATCAGCGGCGATTGTCCGAGAGGTCCGCGTCCAGCCCGTCGCCCCCCGGCTTGCCGTCCTTGCCGAGCGAGAGCAGGTCGAAGCCGCCGGTCTCGCCGGGGCTGCGATACACGTAGGGGTGGCCCCAGGGATCGACCGGCACCTGCGCCAGATAGCCTTCCGGCGCGTAGCTGCGCGGTTCCGGCGCGGTGGTCGGCCGGGTGGCGAGCGCCGCCAGCCCCTGCGCGCTGGTGGGGTAGTCGCCATTGTCGAGCCGGTACATCTTCAGCGCGGCGGCGATCGTCTTAAGATCGGTCTGCGCCACGGTGACGCGGGCCTGGTCCGGCCGGCCGATCACGTTGGGCACGATCAGCGCCGCCACAAGCGCGATGATCGCCAGCACCACGATCATCTCGACGAGGGTCAGACCCGCCTCGGGATCGCGGCCACGACTCATCGAACCGTCACAAAACTGTTTTGGAACTGTGCGCATTCCCGCGCCTATGGGCACGCTCCGTGAAACCATTGTTACAGTCGCGGCGGCCCGCCGCGTGCCTGCCTTCACGCGGCCGCCCGCCGCCGGGACGCTGTTCGTGCCCGGCGAGGACGTGCTGCTGCTCGCCGTCGACCTGCCGCTCGCCTCCGCCGCGCGCCGGCTGGAGGCGCTGCCCTTCGCGATCGAGGATCGCATCGCCGACCCGATCGAGGCCGTCCACCTGGCGATCGGCGGCGAGATCGGGTCGCGCCGCTATCTCGTCGCCGTCGTGCGTCACGCCGCGATGCAGGGCTGGATCGCCGGCGATGGCGGCGCGCAGGCGGCGCTGGTGCCGGACGTGCTGGCCCTGCCGATGCCCGCGCCCGCCACCTGGACGGTCGATCTGCGCGGCGCCCGCGCGCTCGTCCGGCGGGAGGACGGCACCGGCTTCGCCCTGCCGGCCGCGCAGCTGGAGGCGGTGTGGCGCGCCGCCGGGCGGCCGCCGTGCCACGCGGTCGGCGAGGCGCTGGCGCCCGCCTTCGGCATGCCGGCCGATCCGCCGGCGGAAGCGCCGCCCGGCCCGACGATCGACCTGCGCCAGGGCATCTACGCACGCGCGCTGCGGCGGCTGGAGGGGCCGTGGCGGCGGGTGGCGATCGTGATCGCGATCGGCCTCTGCGGCCATCTCGGCCTGCTGATGGCCGACACGCTGGCGCTGCGCCGCATCGCCGACGATCGCCGCGACGAGACGCGCGCCCTGATCGCCCGGGCCGCGCCCGGCCAGTGGGGCGGGGACGATGTGATGACGGTGGCGATGGACCTGCTGCCCGCCTCCGATCGCGGCGCCGGGCCGCTGATGCCGCTGCTGGCGCGCGCGTCGGCCGGCCTCGCGCCGCTGATGCCGGCGCTCGCCGTCCGCTCGATCGCGTTCGATGCGGGCGCCGCGACGCTGACGCTCGATCTGGAGGCGCGCGACGCGGCCACGCTCGCCCGCGCCGCCCGCGCGCTCGGCGCGGCCGCGCCGGTGCCGGTCGCGGAGGGCGGCCGCGTCCATGCGCTGCTGGCGGTGCGCGGCGGGCCGCTCTCGTGAGGCGCGTCGTGATCGTGATCGCGCCGTGGCGGGCGCGGCTCGCCTTGTTCTGGGCCGGGCGCAGCGAGCGGGAGCGGGTGCTGATCGCGGTGTTCGCCGCGCTGCTGCTGGCGACAGCCGCCGTGCAGCTGCTGTTCCGCCCGCTGCTGGCCGCCAACCTCTCCGCGCGCAACGACATCCGCGCGCTGGATGCGCTGAACGCGCGGCTGCGCGCCGCCGGGCCGGCGCTCGGCCGGCAGGCGCCGCGCCGCGCCGGCGCCCCGGCCGAGATCATCGGCGCCAGCGCCGCCGCCGCCGGCCTCACCGTGCAGATCGCACCGGCGGGGGCGGCGCAGGGCGTGACGGCGGCCGACGTGCCCTATGACGCGCTGGTCCGCTTTCTCGGCGATATCGAGGCGACCAGCGGCCTGCGCGTGCGCACCTTGCGGGTGGAGCGGCGGCCGGTGCCCGGCCTCGTGACCGCCACGGCGGAGCTGGCCGGATGAGCGTGCTGCCCTACGCCTTTGCCAAGCGCAACGGCCTGATCGTCACGGCCGATCCGGCCGGGCCGCGCTGCCTGCACCGCGCCGCCACGCCGGTGGAGGCGCTGGTGGAGGCGCAGCGCATAGCCGGCGCGGGCCTGGCCTTCGTCGCGGTTGAGGATGCCGCGTTCGACACCGCGCTGCGCGGCGCCTATCGCGACAGCGCCAGCGAGGCTGCCGACTTCGCCGCCGCCGAGGGCGACATCGCCAGCCTGGCAGACAGCGCGGCGGCAGTGGACGACCTGCTCGACCAGCGCGACGATTCGCCCGTGATCCGCCTCATCAACGCGCTGCTGCTGGAGGCGGTGAAGGAGGGCGCGTCCGACATCCACGTCGAGACGCAGGAGAAGCATCTGATCGTCCGCTTCCGCGTGGACGGCGTGCTGCGCGACATCGTGGAGCCCAAGCGCGCGCTGGCGCCGCTGCTCGTCAGCCGCATCAAGGTGATGGCGCGGCTGGACATCGCCGAGAAGCGCGTGCCGCAGGACGGCCGCGTCACCCTGCGCATCGGCGGCTACGATATCGACGCGCGCGTCTCCACCATACCGACGCAGCATGGCGAGCGGGTGGTGCTGCGCCTGCTCGATCGCGGATCGACCCAGCCGGACCTGGCGGGGCTGGGCATGAGCCTGCGCGACGTGGCGACCTTCGCCGGGCTGCTGGAACGACCGCACGGCATCGTCCTCGTCACCGGGCCGACCGGCTCGGGCAAGACGACGACGCTCTACGCGGCGCTCACCCGCCTCAACGATCGCCGCCGCAACATCATGACGGTGGAAGACCCGATCGAATATGAGCTGGAGGGCATCGGCCAGACGCAGGTGAACCCGAAGACGGAGCTCACCTTCGCACGCGGCCTGCGCGCCATCCTGCGGCAGGACCCCGACGTCATCATGGTGGGCGAGATACGCGACCAGGAGACGGCGCAGGTGGCGGTGCGATCGTCGATGACCGGGCATTTCGTGCTCTCCACGCTGCACACCAACAGCGCCGTCGGCAGCGTCACCCGGCTGATCGACATGGGGGTGGAGCGGTATCTGCTGGCGCCGATGGTGGTGGGGCTGATCGCCCAGCGGCTGGTGCGCCGGCTCTGCGGCCACTGCCGGCGGGAGGACGTGGCGAGCGAGACGGACAGCCTGCTGCTCGGCCGCGCGCTGGCGGTGGGCGAGCCGGTGTGGCGCGCGGCGGGCTGCGATCACTGCCATCGCGAGGGCTATCGCGGCCGCCTCGGCCTCTACGAGGTGGTCGTCGCCGACGATCGCTTCCAGGCGCTGATCCACGACGGCGCATCCGAGGCCGAGCTGACGCGGGCGGCGCGCGGCGGCGGGCCGAGCCTGCTCGACGACGGCCTCGCCAAGCTGCGCGAGGGGCTGACCTCCGTAGAGGAAGTCGCCCGCGTCGTGCGCGAGGACAACTGATGCCGGCCTTCGCGTGGCGCGCCGTGGATGCGGCCGGGATCGCCCGGCGCGGCGTGCTGGAGGCGTCGAGCGCGCCCGCCGCGCGCGCCGCGCTGCGCGAACGGGCGCTGCTGCCGCTCTCGGTGGAGGCGACGTCGACCGGCGGCGGCGCCGGCTCCGCCACGGCGCGGCCGCTGTTCCGGCGGCGCGGCGGGCGGATCGGCGCGCGCGCGCTCGCCACCGTCACGCGGCAGATCTCCACCCTGGTCAGCAGCGACATCAATATCGAGGAGGCGCTGCGCCTCACCGCCCAGCAGGGCGATGCGCCCGCGCTGAACGCGCTGCTGGTGGACATCCGCGGCGCCATATTGGACGGACGCAGCTTCGCCGGCGCGCTGGCGCTGCACCCCGGCACCTTTCCCGAATATTATCGCGCCTCTGTGGCGGCGGGTGAGCATTCCGGCCGGCTGGCCGACGTGCTGGCGCACCTCGCCGACTTCGTCGAGGGGCGCCACCGCAACCAGCAGAAGGTGCAGCTGGCTCTGCTGTACCCGGCGCTGCTGGCCGTCGTATCGATGGCGATGATGGGGCTGCTGCTTGTCTACGTCGTGCCGGATATCGTCCGCGTGTTCATCTCGCGCGGGGCGACGCTGCCGTTCCTCACCCGCGCGCTGATCGGCCTTAGCGCCGGGTTGCAGCGCTACGGCCTCGTCATGCTGATCGCGCTGCTGGTGGGCGGCCTCGTCGCGCGGCGTTGGCTGACGGTGCCGGCGAACCGGCTGCGGGCGGACGAGGTGCTCGCCACGCGCTGGCCGTTCGCCCGGTTCAGCCGCCAGCACAATGCGGCGCGCTTCGCCGGCAGCCTGGCCACCCTGGTGCAGAGCGCCGTGCCGCTGGTGGAGGCGCTGGCCGCCGCCGCCGCCGTGGTGCCCAACCGCCGCATCCGCGCGCGCTGCCTGGCGGTGGCGGCCCGCGTGCGCGAGGGGGCGAGCCTGCAGGCGGCGATGGCGGAGGCGGCGATCTTCCCCTCCATGCTGGTGGCGATCGTGGCGAGCGGGGAGAGCAGCGGCCGGCTCGGCCCCGCGCTCGCCCGCGCCGCCGCCGAGCTGGAGCGCGAGCTGGAGGCGCTGGTGGCGACGATCGTCGGCCTCGTCGAGCCCGGGGTGCTGCTGATGATGGGCGGGCTGGTGCTGCTGATGGTGCTGGCCATCCTGCTGCCGATCATCAACCTCAACAATCTGGTGGCGATGTGACGATGCCTCAGAGTTCGGTGGAGACGCTCATCCCGCCCGCCGGCGCCGCGAACGGCAGCGCCCGCGCACCCTCCGCCGTCACCGTCACGTTCAGCGCGCCGCCGGGCGCCAGCAGCACCTCGACGAAGCGGGTGCGGGTCTGCCCCTGCGGCGACACGGTGATGCGTGCGTCCGCGCCCTCCTGCCGGCCGGTCGCGATCAGCGCCGGGGTGGCGGTGGCGGCGCCGCCCGCCTTCGGCCGGCAGGTACCCGGATCGCCGCGCACGCGGCCGAGAAACGCCGGCGCCTCGCCGCCGATCGCCGCGTGCGGCACGTCAACCGCCAGCGCCAGATCGCAGGAGAAGGGCAGGCCGGGCAGCGCGGCCGCCAGCAGCGCCCCGTCCGCCCGACCCGCCACATTGTCCAGCTGCACGGCGCCCGGCCGCAGCAGCGCCCTCCCGCCCAGCGCCGTCCGTGGCCCCGTGACGGCGAGATCCACGGCGAAACCGAGCCGGCCGAGCGAGCGCAGCGGCGCCCACGCCCACGCCACCCGGTTGCCGCCGGGCAGCGCCACGTCGCCGCGCCACACGGTGCCGCCGATCGCCTCCACCGGCGCGCCGGCCGGCACCACCAGCGAGGCCGGTAAGGTGGCGAGCAGCGCGATCCCGTACGTCACGATCCCGAGCGCGACGAAGCGCCCGATCCGCCGGGAGGGCCTGCGCCATGGCCGCTGAGCGGGAACGCTCTGAGCGAGAACGGGACTGGCTGGCGGACCGGCGGGCCCTGCTGCGGCTGCTGGGCTCCACCCTCTCGCTA
Organism: Sphingomonas profundi; assembly: GCF_009739515.1. NCBI lineage: Bacteria > Pseudomonadati > Pseudomonadota > Alphaproteobacteria > Sphingomonadales > Rhizorhabdaceae > Alterirhizorhabdus > Alterirhizorhabdus profundi. The sequence continues at coordinate 2,201,623 of NZ_CP046535.1, read as the reverse complement.
TCCGCTGCATCGTCGCTCTTTCCCCCAATGGCATCGGCCGCCCGCGCGAAGCGGCAGCCGGTCGCGCTGCTGGTGCCGCTCACCGGCCCATCGGCGGCGCTGGGGCTTAGCATGCAGCGTGCGACCATGCTCGTGCAAAGCGCCGATCCGCCGCTGGCGATCGACACCGCCGACGGCGCGGCGGCGGCGGCGCGGACGGCGGCGAAGCGCGGCGCGCGGCTGATCCTGGGGCCGCTGTTCGCCGCCGATGTCCGCCCCGTGGTGGCGGCGGTGGCCGGGCGCGTGCCGGTGCTGGCCTTCAGCAACGATGCGGCGCTGCGAGAGAGCGGCGCCTTCCTGCTGGGGCTGACGGCGGCGCAGACCACTTCGGCGATCCTGCAATATGCCCGCAAGCGCGGCATCCGCCGGGTGGCGATGCCGGCCGCGACGGACGATCAGGGGCGGCAGGCGCTGGCGGCGGCGCAGGCGCTGCAGGCGTCGCTGGGGATCGAGATCGTCACGCTGGCGGGTGCGGTGCCGGCGGACGGCGCGGTCGCCGCCGATGCGGTGCTGGTGCCGCAAGGCGGCGACGCGCTGGTGCGCGCGGCGGCGGCGCTGGGTCAGGGTCAGGGTCAGGGTCAGGGTCAGGGGCCGGGCGGCGTGCAGCTGCTGGGCCTAGCCGCCAACGATGCGGCACCGGCGGCGATCGCCGGCGCGTGGATCGCCGCCCCCGATCCGGCGGCGTTCGGCGGCTTCGCCGAGGCGTTCGCTTCGGCCCATGGCGGCACGCCCGGCCTGATCGCGGCGCTGGCGCGGGACGGCATGGCGATCGCCGAGACGCTGCGTGCCGCCGGGCCGATCGACCGCGCCGCCATTCTGGCGCAGCCGCGCTTCGAGGGCGTGGCCGGGGCGCTGCGCTTCCGTTCCGACGGCAGCGCCGCGCGCGACCTCGCGATCCTCGTCGCCGGGCGGGACGGGTATGAGGTGGTCGATCGCCTGACGGGGGCATGATGGCGGCGCGCCTGCCCATCGGCGAAGCGGGCTTCACCCTGATCGAGCTGATGATCTCGCTTGCCCTGTTCGGCTTGATCGCGGTCGCCGGGCTGGCGATGGTGGACGGGCTGCTCGGCATCCAGAGCCGCACCGACGGGCGGCTGACGCGGCTGGCCGACATGCAGCGGGCGATGTTCGTGCTGACGAGCGACCTGGACCAGATCGCCGACGGCCCGGTGACGGGCGACGGCGCGACGCTCGCCTTCCGCCGCACCGCGCCGCTGATCGGCGGGGCCGCCGTGCCCGTGCGCTACGGCGTGGTCGCCGGCATGTTCGGGCGCGAGGTCGGCGGGTTGCCGCAGCGGCTGCTCGGCGGCGTGGCGGCGCTGCGCTGGCGCTTCTACGAACGCGGCGCCGGCTGGATCGATCGCTGGCCGCCCGATCCCACCCGCGCGAAGGAGTGGCCCGTCGCCATCGCCGGCGAGATGGTGGTGGCCGGCGGCCTGCCCGGGCCGAGCGGCACGCTGCGACGCGTCGTGCTGCTGCCGGCGCGGCCGTGAGCGGGGGCGCGGCGTGAGCCGGGGCGCAGATGCCGGCGAGCGGGGCATGATCCTGGTCAACGTGCTGCTGTTCGTGGCGATCGCCAGCGGCATCGTGATGCTGATGATCTCGGGCGAGGACGGCGCGCTGCAACGGGCCGGGCGGATGCGCGAGGCGGCGCGGGCGCAGGCCATCGCGCGCGGCGGCGAGACATCGGCGGTGGTGGCGCTGCGGCGCGACCTGCTGACCGGGCCTGACAGCGACAATGCCGGCGAGCGCTGGGCCGCCGGCGATCGCGGCGTGGCGATCGATGGCGGCACCTTCTCCCTCGCGATCGCCGACGCGCAGGATCGCTTCAACGTCAATGCGGTGATCTCGGGCGAGGCGGGGCCGATCGAGCTGCTCTCCCGCATCGGCCTCTCGGCCGGCCTCACGCCGGAGCAGATCGCCCGCGCGATCGAGCTGATCCGGCTGGCCGGGCCGATCGCCGATCTGCGGCCGCTGGCGCGGGCCGGCCTCGATCCGACGGTGGCGGCGCGGCTCTCGACGATGATCACGGCGCTGCCCCACGAGGGCAAGATCAACCTGAACGCCGTCGGCGAGCCGCTGCTCGCGATCCTGCTCGACGATCCGATGAAGGCGCACGAGCTGATCGCGGTGCGGACCCGCCAGACCTATCTGACGCCGCAGGACTTCGCCGACGCGCATGTCGCCGTGCCGCAGCAGGCGGGCTTCACCTCCAGCCTGTTCCGCGTCACCGCCAGCGTGACCATCGGCGACACGACGCAGCATTTCACCAGCCTGATCGCGCGGCGCATGGTGGACGGCGTGCCGGTGGCGGCGGTGATCGCCCGCGCGCGGGGCGGCGCGGCGGCGCTTGCGGGCGGCCCGGCCGGCCGCCCGTCCTGAGCCGCCGATCGTAGCTATAGCTACAGCTACAGGGCGAAGCCGATGCCGATGCTCACCCGCGCATCGTCCTCGCCGCGGGCGAAGCGGCCCTCGGCGCCGAAGCGGTAGCCGAGCCGTCCCTGCGACCCCTGCACGCCGAAGCCGGCGACGACATGGTCGCGCTCGGTGGAGGCGAGCGCCACCGTCTGCGTCGCCAGGCTGTGCTGGGCGGAGGCGAGCTTCACGATCGCCGCGCGATCGCCGCGCTCGTCCTCCCAGGTATAGCCGACGCGGACGGAGGGGATGAACATGTCGGACAGGTGCGCCCGCGCCTCACCGCCGGCCGTCAGCCGCAGGCGGCGATAATCGAGATCCTGATAGGCCACGTTGCCGAGTGCCGCGCCCGTCTCGGTATAGCCGTCCACCTCGGTATCGACATAGTCGGCCGCACCGAACGGGCCGACGCGCGCCGGCCCGAGATCCACCAGCCAGCCGATCTCGCCGGACGCGGTCGACACGTCGCCGCCGGTGCGGCCGCGGCCGGTGAGGCCGTAGGCGCCGGCGCGATCGAGCCTGTCCAGATCCAGCTGCACCGTCTTGGCGGCGGCGGCCTGCGCGTAGAGGCCGGACGGCAGCGACACGCCGCCGTACACGGCCACGCTGGTGCCCTTGGCGTCGATGGCGAGCGGGCCGCCATTGTCGTCGGCCGACTGGTGGCCCACCGCCACGCCGACCCGCGCCGGGCCGAAGCCGTAATCGACGCCGCCGGCGATGGCGAGGCCGTCCGCGCGGGAGAGATCGACGCCGCGGCGGGTGGTGGTGTTGATCCGCTGCCACGCCGTCTGCGCCCAGAGCGAGATGCCGGTGCCGAAGCCGCCGGCATCGGAGAGGCGGCGCAGGCTGCCCAGCCGCTCCATCGCCGGGGTGGCGGCGACGGTGCCGATGTCGCTGGCGATCGTGCGGGCGGTGTTCAGCACGATCGGCGCGCCGACCTTCATCGCGGCGAGCGCGGTGGGATCGATGTAGGTCGGCAGGGTCAGCCGGTAGACGAGCACCACGCTGTCGTTCACGCCCGTGCCGCCGGCGCCGCTGAGCGAGGCATTGTACGGCTGGCCGTTGATGAACCCCTCGCTCGCCTGGAAATCATTGTCGTTGCCGATCAGCAGGAAGAAATCCTGCGGCGCGGAATCGAGCAGCACCGGCGCCAGCCCCATCGCCTCCTGCTTCTCGGACAGGGAGGTGGCGGAGGAGGGAGCGGTGTTCAGGTTCATGCCGAAGCGGCCGAGCTGCACCGGGTTCAGCATGTTGACGAGTTCCACCTGCTGCACCGGCACGATGCCGCTGGCGAGCGTGCCGTTGGTCGCGATCGGCGTGGTGCTCGTCTCGTAGGTGGTGCCGGCGAGGTTGGTGGCGCCGGTGGTGTCGATCAGCAGCACGCTCTTGAACACGGCCGAGTTCGTCGCCGACGCGCCCGCGCCGCGACCGATGCCGTCCCGCGCCAGCACGAGGAACTGGCTGTCGTTGAGCGCCAGCATCTCGGACTGGGCGGCCGTGCGATCGGGCGCGGCGCCGTTGCCGGCCTGGGTGAAGATCGGCAGCTGCAGCACGTAGTGGCCGATCGGGTTGGCCGGGGTGGCGTTGCCGCTGATGTCGTACACCAGCACGCGGGTGTTGTTGCGCGTCGCCTGGTTGCTGCCGGCGGTGTCCTGCACGGTGGCCGACTGGAGGATGGTGACGAGGCGGGTGCCATCCGGCGTGATCGACACCGCCTCCAGCCCCTGATTGTTGCGGCGGCCGGTGGTGGGCGGGTTGACGCTGTTGAAGTTGATCGCGCCCGCTGTGCGCGGCAGCAGCGCCGGCACCGTCTGGATCGCGCCGATCAGCTTGCCGCTTGCATCATAGTGATAGAGGCCGGCGGCATATTCGTCGGAGACGTAGAAGGTGCCGTCCGGCGCGTAGGCGATGCCTTCCGCATCCAGGCTGATGCGGCCGGCGCCCTCGCCGCTGCGCGGGCTGGGCAGCGAGACGCCGTTCTGCACGACCACGCCGGTGCCGGGATCCTTGCCCGTCATCGGCGCGCCGCTGGCGTCTGTCAGGAAGAAGCCGCCGGCGGGCGTGATCGTCAGCTGGTTCTGCGACGACGTCGCCTGCGGCAGATTGGCCGTGCCGGTATAGGGC